>UQKE01000033.1 GCA_900541555.1 uncultured Porphyromonadaceae bacterium
GTGAACGAATATCAGATATCCTCAACCCGAAAAAGCAACCGCAACCAACCAACAAGGACATACGGTAATTCTTGTCTCGGTATAACTTGCGGATGAGGCTTAGCATAACATCCCATTCCATATAATCCGATGTTTGGTATCTATGACTTATCTGTTTCATAACATTCACTTTTATACAATTCAACTTGTTTTTGAATAATTTTCGACGTAGAGCAATCGCAACTATCTGACAATCAACACATATTCAATTATATTAAGAAAGTGAATATTCACGTTCAATCCTTTCTTTGTAGTCAGAAGTCTTTTCAACCTTAGTGTCTATCACATCAACCAACATATCAAAATATATATCATCAACGACTTCAACAACCTTGCCACGTTTTATAAATGACACCTCGAATAAATCCTTACCCTCATTATACACAACCTCAACAACACCACGAAATTTAAAGCCTTGCACTTTGAAGCGTAATCCGTTGGGCATAGCCATTGGAGAATTGAACCCCCAAGACCAAACCACCATCAATTTTGCTTTAAATATGCTCATTATATATTGTGCCATTTCCATATCAAGCTGCCATTTGAAGATTATTGGGAAGTATAATTGCCATCAACTCTGCTTTCTTAGCCTCATACACTTTGTTTGCTTCTTCATCCTTACTCCACATATTCTTATGTACATTCTCATAGGTTGCTTTCCAAAGTTCACGCATTGCGTTTCTGACAACTGCGTCTTTGATTGTGGCTACAAGTTCCACAAAATAGCGCATTGAACCTCTTGCATTGTCAATGGCAGGATGCGTGTAATCCGCCATCATCCACCACCAATCGTGATTTTTCATAACCTCTAACGCCTTGTTGATTGTTTCTATCGTTGCCATATTTGAACTTTTATTGTTATTACCTTGTTTCTTAATCACAATGCAAAGATATGACATTTATTGAATATAAGCAAATTCCTCAAGCTAAAGAGATTAAAAAAATGACTTTTATCTATTACATATCATCTTTCTTTGTTTTCCCCTTCAGAACAATATAAAAAAGTAAGAAACGAAAAATGGAGCTTGATAAAGCCCCATTCACTTAATCCAATATGCCGATAATTCGTTCCTCTCGAAATCCTCTCCACGCCATTTTCTGTAAGTCTATATAAGCAAACATCCCATAGTAGCGTTTGGGTATTCCTGTGCCTGTGGTATTGGCTTTGACAGCATCAAACTGAAGTGTTCCGACCGCATATCTGATAGAACCGTCTAACTTTTGATAGCAAAACCTTACCACTTCACCACGCATCATTCTTTTTTTCAAGGTTTCAATCATCATTCCCTTGCTGATGGAAGTTGCCGCATCCATTTCAAAACTCATACACTTGACTGCCGACTTAACTACGTTTGCGCTGTTAAATTGTATTGCCTTCATATTTACTTGCTTTTAATTGCTTCACTTGATTATCACAATGCAAAGATATGACATTTACTAAACATACGCAAGTTTACAAAGCTAAAGAATCTAAAATAGATGATTTATATTCATTATTTGCCATATTTCCCGTATCTTTGTAAGAAAAAGTATATATGGAAGCGACAGAAAAGAAAGAACGCACGGTTATACATTTGCAGATTGGAGATGTCCATGAGTATTACGGCAGCATCGCCAACATTTATGAATTCCACTCATCAGAAGAACTTGGAATAACATACGGCTCGCTGCGCAACTATGGTTTATCGCCGTCTAAACCATACCAAAATTCAAAGTGTACCATTAGGAAAGGTGTGCTGCACCAAAAGGCTGGTGGCAGAGGTATCAAAAAAGTAAACATATAAATAATATGACAGGCCATGAAACTATATGGATATACAACAGTCTTTCGATATGTATTTGAGAATGAGAATATAGATAACTTCTATTATTTTTGTTCGGATGAATATATGCCATCAGACAAAAAAGTTGATGAAATAAAGGAAGATTTGGAGATTAACGACAATGATACGTTTGAACTATTCGGACATACGGCCAATGATTTCAATGGAGATGATTATCTTTCTGATAGACTGCAATACGCATTAACTACAGAAGATACACCGAAGGAATATGTAGATTTGCAATTGGCCTATATAACCACACAATACATTAATAAAGAAGATAAGATTGGAATAATAAAGTCATTGATTGAGTTGTATCAACAAAAGTGCAATTTCAAGCAATTCAGAAAGATGTATAAAGTAAACCTATACGCCCTGAATAGACTGTTATATGTTTTGGATGAAAAGGTGGAAATTAAGTCAACTCGAAGAGATTTTGTAGTCAAGCAATTAAGGCATATTTTAGGATATAACAATGATGAAGTACTATTAAAATTGGCCGCCCCCCAAAATGTTAAAGTCGTAAAACACTATCTCAATAAATTGGAACAGCTTTACAAGATTAAAGAAGAAACATCTCAATATAGAGTCGGCATTATCCTTATGCTGTTTATAGAAAGATGCAATCTACTTTTACCCACAATTCAAGGCAAACTATCGGTCGCATCAAATTTGATAGCAGAATACTATGGAATAGAATCGCCAACATATAGGAGGAATGTACTATATGGGTACATTGATAAGAACAACCCATCCAACCCCCTTTATAAGAATATAATACATGAACAAGAAGAGTTTTGGAATATGCTTAAATGGTAGGATTTTTGATTTTCACGATATTTGCACAGTTTAAGAATGATTCTTATATAAGTCGCTAATAATTAGCGGCTTATATTTTTATATAGTGCTCTCAAAATTGCAATCAGAGCATTATGTGCCTACCTTTGCAACGTCTGAATGGCCAAAAAGACAGTATTGTTGAATAATAAAAAAAATTGATATGACAAATTTTGATAATAATGAGAGTAAAGCCGTTTTCGGTTACGATACATTGAATCAAGTGATTGATGAAGGTATAAAGGCAGGTAAACTTAAGCCTCTGTTTAAGAATTTGTGGTTTGAGCAAGAACTGACTATGCTTTTCGGAGTCACGAATGTAGGCAAAAGTATTTTAGGTATTCAGATTGCCGAAGAAATAGCTCGAAACGGAGAAAAAGTAATTTACTTTGACTACGAAATGACTATGCGACAGCTTAGTAAGAGATATTGCAATGAGGATTTTACAAGGCGGTATCAATTCTCTGACAATCTCATCAGACCTAATTTGGAGTATGATAAAAACCTCCAATTCAAACAACGTAACAAACGTTTGCATACGAGAATGGAAGAAGCTGTAAACGTATATGGTATAAAGGTTTTTATTGTTGACAACATTACTTCTTTGAATAATAAACTGTCAAACGGAGACCAAGCTGCTAAGTTCATGCTTGAGTTCAAAAACAAAGTAAATAAGTTGGGAGTAAGTGTTTTGTTGATCGGACATACTCCCAAAGAGTTGTCTAACAATCGGATTCTTACCCTTGACAGGCTTGCTGGAAGTAAAAACATCAGTAATTTTCTCGATGCTTGCTTTGGAGTTGGAAAAGTCAAAGATGACAACGAAGCTAATTCTGTATATATTAAGCAGTTAAAAGCAAGAAGTTGTCCCATTACACTCAATGAAAACCGCGTGTTAGTCTGTACTTTGAAGAAAAGAGAAGATGGGTTTCTCGGATATGAAGAAGTTGGTTTTGACGTAGAAAAGAACTTATTAAAAGGAAATGTAGACATAACTCCACAGAAAGAACAAGCGTATCTGTATTACTCACAAAACAAGAGTTATAGAAAGACAGCAGAAATGATAGGAGTTAGTGATAAAACTGTTAAAGCATGGATTCAAGATTACGTTGCTTATCACAATGTAAAGACTGATAATCTTTTGGAAAACAAAGAAATAAATCAATCCAACGATGAAGATAAGGATTAGTGGTAATTTTTGACATGGAAAGGGGCGAACCGTAATTTACGATTCGCCTTTTTTAACATATCAGAAAAACTCTCTTGCAAGTTCTACCATTTCCTCATCATCAATGCAAATATACTTCAAGAAGTTTTCTTCTGTTGTATGACCTGTGAATTTCATTACCATAAGGCTGTTATGGCTCTTTTTATAGAGATTTGTAGCAAAACTTCTTCGGGCAGTATGGCTTGATACCAATTTCCATTTGGGTGTTGCTTCCTGTTCTACCTTCCCTCCCTTAGTTACATTGATATATATGGTATCATTTATCCCTGCTATCATAGCACACCTTTGAATTTGACGATTAAAAGCAGACTTATATACAGGACTTGGAAATTTACCATCGTACTTTTTATATATGGAAATAACCTCATCAGACAAAGGTATTACCACCCGTTTTTGGGTCTTCTGGGTATTGACGGTTAATGTCCGAAGTTCTAAATCCCATTGTGAAGCATTGAGTAAATGAAGATCGCTGATGCGCAATCCTGTTTTGCAACCTATAATGAATAAATCTCTTGTTTGCTCTATACTACTTTTTAAGTCTATTTTATTCTGTGCTTTAAATTCGTCTGTAAAATCAAGTGCATAGAGGCGACCTATTTCTTCATCTGTAAGATAGATGTGTTTCACATTATAGCCTTTAGATTTCCAACTGTGAAAAGACTTATCTTTTATCAGCCCATCTTCTTCGGCTTGTTTTAGCCACACCTTCATTATTGAATTTGTGGCGCATACGGTATTTGGTGTATAACCACATTCAAGCAAGAGAAAAGCCTCCATCTTTTCTTCAAAGTACTTATTGAAAATCTGAAAACTATTTATCATACCATAGTGCTGCAAGAATTTTTTGAATCGGTTAAGCACTATTCGATGATTGCTTATCGTTTGAGGCTTCATGACTGTACCTGTACGCCTAATGGTGTGAGTTGGAAGTTTGGCAATGTATTCCTCAAAATACTGCGTAGGCGTTTGATTTTGCTTTTTAATTTCCTCGACTTCCTTTTTATGATATTCCGTTATAACACCTCGGATAATCCTTGCTATTTGGGCTGGATAAGGAATTGCAATAACAGCCGTTTTTACTCTTCTCCATTCTTTATGCGCTTCAAAAATTTCTTCAAATCTCTGTTGAGCATAGTTCAAGAAACGATTTACACGTTTTGCATTTCGTGTATCAACTTGCTTTTGTTGCCCCGATTCTATAACAATGGCTCTTTGCGTTTCCTTGTCCCACCATTGAGGCAAAACAGACTCTTGTAGAGAAATCTTGTACCGTTTATCCAGTGAAAACATGACATATAAAAGTGCAGGCTTGGATTTGTCGGCCTGACTTTTTAATACGAACTGAAACTTTGTTGCCTTTGCCATATCGTTTTTTGGGTACAAAAGTATAAAAAAATAATTGTACCCCACAAGCGCAGGGTACAATTTTGGGGTACAATATCAAAATTCAGGTTGGGATTTTAAAATACTGACACTTAGCAAATTCTATTATAAATGCTTGAAAATAAATAGATTAAAATAAAGTTTTGCTATACGTCAGAGATATTGCATTATTCCCATTCGATGGTTGCCGGCGGCTTTGAGGAGATGTCGTAGCATACGCGATTCACGCCTTTCACTTTGTTGATGATGTCGTTCGACACTTTGGCGAGAAACTCGTATGGCAAATGTGCCCAATCGGCTGTCATGGCATCGGTGCTTGTCACGGCGCGCAATGCGACTGCGCGTTCGTAAGTCCGTTCGTCGCCCATGACGCCTACGCTTTGCACGGGCAATAGGATCACTCCGGCTTGCCATACTTTGTCGTACAGCCCCCAATCGCGCAGCCCTTGTATGAAAATGTCGTCGGCATTTTGGAGGATTTCCACTTTTTCGCGAGTGATGTCGCCGAGGATGCGGACAGCCAGCCCGGGTCCCGGGAACGGATGCCGCGTGATGAGGTGTTCGGGCATTCCCAATTCCCGACCGACGCGGCGCACTTCGTCTTTAAACAAAAGGCGCAACGGTTCGCACAGGCGCAGATTCATTTTTTCCGGCAGTCCGCCCACATTGTGGTGGCTTTTGATCACGGTGCCGGTGATGGAAAGCGATTCAATGCAGTCGGGATAGATTGTGCCTTGGGCAAGCCATTTCACGTCGTTGATTTTTCTTGCCTCTTCGTCGAATACGTCGATGAAGCCTTTTCCGATGATTTTTCGTTTCCGTTCGGGCTCGGTCACGCCGGCCAGCTCGCGGAAAAACTTTTCGGACGCGTCTACGCCAATGACATTCAAGCCGAGGCATTCATAGTCGTGAAGCACGTTCCGGAATTCGTTTTTGCGCAACATGCCGTGGTCGACGAAAATGCAGGTGAGGTTTTTGCCGATGGCGCGATTGAGCAAAACAGCAGCGACAGAAGAGTCGACGCCGCCGCTCAGGCCGAGCACCACTTTGTCGTTTCCAAGTTTCGACTTCAAGTCGGCAACAGTGGTTTCAATAAATGATGCTGCACTCCAATCTTGTTTCGCGCCGCAAATGCCCACGACGAAGTTTTTGAGCATGAGCGGTCCTTCCTCTGTGTGGTAGACTTCGGGGTGGAATTGCACTCCCCAAGTTTGTTCGCCATCGATTTGGTATGCCGCGCAAGCAACTTTGTCGGTAGAGGCGATGATGCGGAAATTGCCGGCAATGGAAGTGATGGTGTCGCCGTGGCTCATCCACACTTGCGTATTGTCGGACAAGCCGGCGAGCAGCGGGTTGGTTTTGTCGATTTTGGCCAATCGCGCCCGTCCGTATTCTCTTGTGCCGGCCGGCTCGACATTCCCGCCGCCGGTATAGGCGATGAATTGCGCACCGTAGCAAATGCCGAGAATAGGGTATTTGCCACGCAATTCAGACAAATCGACTTTAAATGCTTTTTCGTCGTAAACGGAAAACGGACTTCCGGACAAGATGACGCCGATCACCGAGGGGTCGTCTTTCGGCATTTTGTTGTACGGGACAATTTCGCAATAGACATTCAACTCGCGGACTCTTCGCCCGATGAGCTGTGTGGTTTGCGACCCGAAATCAAGAATGATTATTTTCTCGTGCATGGGAAAGTGTTTATAATTGTTTAGATTAACATTTTTAGTTTCTTTTTGTCTCCGACGAGCCATACATTGTCGCCTATTTCGATAACGCTGCCGGCGGTCGGTTTTTCAAATGTATTGTCTTTTTTTTCAATTGCCACGATCATGGCAGTGTAGTTTTCACGCAAACGAAGGTCGGCGATGCTTTTTCCCGCCATGGGCGAATGCTCGGAAACGGTGATGCTGGTGAAATCCATGTCGATTTCTTGTCCTTGCGGCGTTTTGCTTTCGGCGCTTTGTTCTACGACTGTGATTAGCTGCTGGATTTGTTCGTCGGTGCCGATGATGCCCAAGGTGTCGTCGGGGAATATCCTCATTTTTCCTGTCGGAATCGGGATATTTGTTTCGCCGCGCTGGATGCTCACGATGTTTATGCCGAATTTTTTTCCGAATCCGGTATCGGCAATGCGTTCGCCGACAAACGGGCAGTTGCTTCCGATGTTGATGTATGCAAGGTGCATGTCGCTGACGAGATTGTTGTTTTTGCCGCTTCTGCGCAATTCGCGTTCATTGAGATTGTCGATAAAGACTGATTCAATGTGGCGCATGTGCTTTCTGACAGATTTGGAGAAATAAATTGCGATGAACAGAAACAGAGCGATGCTTACGGTAAGGGCAAGCGTGTGGGAATAGGAAGTGATCAAGAAGAACAAAAGGAATCCGAAGGCAATCATGATACGCACCGACCTCATGGCGATAAACGGAGCGTTGGAGCGGACGCTGCTTTGGAGTTTCTCGCGTTCCCAACGTTTTGTGCCGGGGTAGCAGAGCGCCAGCAGGAATGGCGACATGATTATGAGCGTGACGGTAGTGGCAATGGTTTTTCCCCAAGTGTTGCCCATGCTGTCGGTGAGCAACGGGAATAAGACTTGTTTGGAGATTAGAATGATGGCGGTGAGGAGCACCGAATAGAGCATGATGCGCCATAGGCTGCGGCCGAGCACTTTTTTCCAAAGCATGGCCACTTCCGATTCGTTTCGCGAAATAGAAGAATTGTAGCGATTGAGCAGCTCCAACAAGCGTGTCGGGATATGTCGTTCAATCCATTTGCTGAAAGGATCGGAAAATTTGATGAAATAGGGAGTGAAGAATGTGGTGATCACCGACACGGAAACGATGATTGGATAGAGTTCGGCATCGAGCACGCCAAGCGAAGTGCCGAGCGTTGCAATGATGAATGAAAATTCACCGATTTGGGTGAGGGAGAAGCCGGATTCGATAGCAATGCGGAGCGATTGGCCCGTGAGCAACATTCCAAATGTGCCAAACACAATCATTCCGGCGATCACGACCAACGACAGTATCAGGATAGGCGACGTGTAGTCGGCAATGATGTGCGGGTCGACCATCATGCCTACCGAAACGAAGAAAATGGCTCCAAAAAGGTCTTTGACAGGCGATACGACTTTTGAAATTCGTTCGGCAGCACTCGTCCCTGCCAGAATAGAGCCCATGACGAATGCTCCCAAGGCAGAAGAAAATCCTGAATATTCGGAGAATATCACCATCATGAAGCATAGCCCGATTGAAAAAACGAGCAATAACTCATCGGTGAGATACTTGCGTTGGCGAGATAAGAACGATGGGATGGCATACACACCGACCAGAAACCAAAAAATCAAGAAAAACAAGAGTTTGCAAATGCTCCAAAGCAATTCCGAGCCGGAAACGCTGTTGTTGACGGCTATCGACGACAATACCACTAACAAGACGACGGCAAACAGGTCTTCCACAATGAGCACGGCAAGCACTTGGGAGGTGAATTTGCGATGGCGCATGTTCAAGTCGTCGAATGCTTTCATGATGATGGTGGTGGACGACATGGAGAGCATCCCGCCTAAAAACAAGCTGCTGACGGAAGTGAAACCCATGATGCGGCCGGCGCAAAAACCTGTGGCCATCATGCCTATGACGATGACCAAGGCCGTGGTGACGGCAGAGCCTCCGGTATTTGCCAATTTCTTGAAGCTGAAAGTCAATCCTAACGAGAAAAGAAGGAAAATGATTCCGAGTTCGGCCCAAAAGTCGATGTTGGTTTCGTCGACAACAGTAGGAAAATATCCGAAATGCGGCCCTACGAGGAATCCTGCCAATATGTAGCCGAGAACAACCGGTTGGCGCAACCGTTTGAACAGGACCGTGGTGACGGCTGCCACAACTAATATCAGCCCGAGATCGGAGATAAGTCCGGTGTCCGGCGATGACGAATTTTCGGAAGCCGCAGGCAAGATGTCTTTGGCGGAAACAGCGGTTGTGGCGACAGGGGTGTTTTGCACGGAGTTGCCGAGCAAAGCGAATTCTGCGAAATGGTTGTTGTCGTAGGGTGCTGTCATATGCTAAAATCGCTGTCTAACGTTGCGGCCTTGACATTGGCTATTTTATTGAGTTCTTTGAAAAGAAGAAGCAAATCGGTGTCTGCCTTCATTTGCACGATGTAGCTCACGATGGTGGCCGACGACGCAAAGTCTTGTTTCATGAATGTGTCGACTATGCGGATTTTTTGGTTGGAAAAAATCGCCTCTATTTGCTTTGAGTCGAAATCAAGGCCATCACATTCCAATTTTATCATTTTGTTATTCCAACCGATGTTGACATGTTGTTCGTATCCGGCGAAATAAATGAATATCACCAACATGAGAATGGTGGAAACAATGCCGATCAAGTAGAGGCCTGCGCCCACGGCCATGCCAATCATGGCCATCATCCAAATGCCTGCGGCTGTGGTCAATCCTTTGATTGAGCCTTTCATGTGGATGATTGTGCCTGCGCCGAGGAAGCCGATGCCGGTGATCACTTGCGCCGCAATGCGTCCGGGGTCGCCATTTTTCAGCCCTAAATATTCTTGGGGAATATAGATGGACAATATCATTGCCAGCGTGGCGCCGGCGGAAATAAGGGAAAAGGTGCAAACGCCGGCATTTTGCCCTTTGCTTTTTCGTTCGTATCCGATGACGCTTCCGAGCAACGCGCTTAAAGCGAGCTTAACGACGGAGTTAAGCCAATTGACGTCAGCAGAACCAATCATGCTGTCTGCATAGTCGAAGATTTCTGAAAACGGAGTTGCTGCCATATTTCTGCAAATTTACTAACTTTTTTGCAGTTGTGCGAAAAGCGACGGCATCGAATGTCAAGACTTTGAATGAACTATTGGCGGATATTGGCTTTTTCTTTATACAATTGGGCTATTAAATGGCAAGCTGTTTGCAGTGGCATGCTGCCGGTGTTGACCATTAAGTCGTAGTTGTGTGGCTCTCCCCATTTTTCGTTTGTGTAATGTTGGTAATGGGAGATGCGGGCGCGGTTGGTTTTAATGATTTCCGAACGGACACGGTCGGGGTCGGAATGGTAGATGTCTGTGCAGCGTCGGCATGCGTCGTCCAGATCGGTGTAGCAAAACACTTTGATAATTGACGATGCCGGATGGTCTTTTAATATGTAGTCGGCACATCGCCCGATAATGATGCACGTTTCCTTTGCGGCTATTTCCCGAATGATGCGGCTTTGGGCGACAAACAAAGCGTCGGTCGACGACAAACTTTTCTCAATCGGGGCTTCGTAATCCTGTAATATTATATGCAACAGATAATTGGTAGATACTTTTTGCTCGTTTTCCGCAATGTATTGTTGAGGTAGCCGGCTTTCCTTTGCCGCCAATTCGATTAGTTCTTTGTCGTAAAATTTAATTCCCAATTCCTTGGATAGCATTTGCCCGAGCAGGCGTCCGCCACTGCCGTATTCGCGCGAAATAGTTATGACAATAGGGTAGCTTCCGTTTTGGATGGTGTCGCGACGAGGCGTGGATGCGGTGAGCCATTTGTCGAGTATTCGCCAATATGGGTTTAGAAAATGAGTGATCGGGCCAACTATCAAAGCGGCGATGACTGTGCCTTCGCGAACGCCTTCAATGGAAGAAAGGAAGCAAATGGAGAAAGTGCAGGAAATCAATACCAGTGTGGCATCAAAGCATACTTTGACAAATCCGAACTCCTTGCGTGTGAATTTAGCAATGACTTGTACCAAATATTCACCCGTGACCATTGCCACGTTTGCCTTGACTTCCAAACTTATGCCTAATGCTAAAATGAAGCATCCGACAAGCAACGTCGTTATTTGGGCGAGGTAGTAAGTCGGGGTAAGCCACCAAAGGCAATTCATTGAAACATCGATAAATGCGCCGAAACAAAGTGTGACGGGAATTTGCATCAAAAGCTCATATCGTTTTTCGAAAGCTGATTTCTTGCCCATCAGTAGTATTTCCAGCAAGATGAAAAGGAAATTCATGATGATGGTGTATTGTCCCATTGACAGGGGAGAAAAAAGGCTTAATACGTATGGGACGCTGGATATGGGCGAGGTGCCCAATAGGGCTTTTGTGATGACTGCAATGCTAAATGCATTGATTAAGACGGAGCATAAGAATAAAGAATACCTTCGATAAAGTTCTGTTTTTGTCATTTCAATAAACTAACTTACAAGCAAGGCAAATGCAAATCGAGAGCAGAAAGGAGTCGAATTTATTCGAGCAATTGGGCCGCGATACATGGTCTTGCACTTGCAAAGGTAGTCAAAAATCTTTCTATTTTTAGCGAGCGTGACTTTAAAGGAGGTAGCGTTTTTTTGCAATGTCGTTTCTGGCAGATGGTTGCGTTTTGTTTCATTTTTTATGCTCATCTTTGTGTCTCTTTGTGTAAGGCAGGGATCAGATAAGCTGCGTTTCGGAAGAACAATTTCAAACAAGTTTGATTGTTCTTCGCTCGGCTTGTGGTATCTTTAAATAAGATAAGCTGCGTTTCGGCAATACAAATTGAGCAAGCTCTTTGTATTGCTCTCAACTTGCGGTATCTTTAAATAAGATAAGCTGCGCCTCGGAAGAACAATTTCAAACAAGTTTGATTGTTCTTCGCTCGGCTTGCATTATCTTTGCCGTCGGAATTAAAAAGCGTATCTTTGCAGGGTTAAGATTGATTTTATGGATTTTGATAAGAACGATAAGGAAGAAATGAAGAAGGCGGGACGTCTTGTCCGTGTGGGCGGAATCTTAGTGGTAATCGCATTGATAGGCCTTCTTGTTTTAGGTTTGGGCTCATGTGGAGGGTCGGACAAAGAGAAAATGCAACATCAGCTTGATTCGTTGAAACTTGCCAATGAGAAATTGCAATTGACGGGTGAATACGAAAACTTGAACAAAGAATTTCAATTGTATGAGAATCAAGCCCAATACTTGCAAAACGATTCTTTGCTCGAGCAATATGCGCAAGCAAAGGACAAAGTGGAGAAACTGCTTGCCGAATTGAAGACGGAAAGGAGCACAAACCGCAAAAGAATACAAGAGCTGCAAAACGAGATTTCGACTTTGCGCGGCTTGTTGCGGCACTACGTGTCGGTTATTGATTCGCTTGGCAAGGAAAATAGTGCGCTTCGCAATATGAACGAAGAATTGCAGAGCCGAAACCAGCAATTGTCGACGACTGTGTCGGACTACACTGAAAAAAACCAGCTGTTGAGCGAGCGCATGGAACTGGCTGAAAAATTGAATTTGACCGGCTTGCACTTCCAAGCGCTTAACAAAAAGGGGAAAAACGAGAAGAAAATCGGCAAGGCAAAGCAGTTGCTGGTTTCTTTCACAATCCCGCAAAACAATTCCACGCCGGTGGGCGAGAAAACTTTCTATGTACGCATTGTCAGTCCGGAAGGCACAGTGTTGGGCAGCGGACATACATTCCCGTTTGAAGGCGGAAATGTGGCATATACGGAAAAGAAAACAATAGAGTACGACCAGCAAGAGGTGTCGTTGTCGGTGTACCACAATGTAAACACGGCGCTGTCGAAAGGCACTTATCTTGTGGAGGTGTTTGTCGACAATTATCGATTGGCATCGAAAAATTTTGCGATGAACCGCTAAATTTCCCGATTGTACTTAATGAAATTGAAAAATATAAGAATCCTTGTCGCTTTGTCGGCAAGGATTTTTGGCGTTTTGTCGGAAAAATAATATCTTTGCGTGCAATAAATTTTCAACCGTTATGTCATTTATTGCAGATAAAGTGGTAATGGACGGGTTGACATTCGACGATGTCTTGTTGATTCCCGCCTACTCGGAAGTCCTTCCGAAAACAGTCGAGCTCTCGACGAAATTTTCTCGTAACATTGAATTGAAGATCCCGTTTGTGACAGCAGCCATGGACACTGTCACCGAATCGCAGATGGCTATCGCGATAGCGCGCGAGGGCGGAATCGGCGTGATTCATAAAAACATGTCGATTGCCGAGCAGGCAAGGCAGGTGGCAATCGTGAAACGTGCGGAAAATGGAATGATTTACGATCCTGTGACGATCAAGCGGGGCTCCACGGTGCAGGATGCGCTCGATTTGATGGCGGAATACAAGATTGGCGGCATTCCGGTGGTCGACGATGAGCGTCATTTGGTCGGAATCGTGACAAATCGCGATTTGCGCTTCGAACGCGATTTGTCGCGACGCATCGATGAAGTCATGACGAAGGAAAACCTTGTGACGACAAATCAAACCAGCGACCTTGAAACAGCGTCTAAAATACTTCAAGAACATAAAATTGAGAAATTGCCGGTAGTCGACAAGGACAACAAGCTTGTGGGGCTTCTCACATACAAGGATATAACCAAGGCAAAAGACAAGCCGATGGCTTGCAAGGACGACAAGGGCCGGTTGCGCGTGGCAGCCGGCGTAGGCGTCACTGTCGACACGCTGCAACGCATGGAAGCATTGGTCAATGCCGGTGCTGATGCCATCGTGATCGATACGGCTCACGGTCATTCCAAATATGTGATTGAAAAATTGCGCGAAGCGAAAGCGGCATTTCCGCAGGTAGACATTGTTGTGGGAAATGTGGCAACGGGTGCAGCGGCAAAAATGCTTGCGGAAGCCGGAGCAGATGCAGTGAAAGTGGGTATCGGGCCGGGCTCGATTTGCACAACGCGAGTTGTGGCCGGAGTCGGCGTGCCTCAATTGTCGGCGATTTATGATGTGGCGAAGGCATTGGAAGGCACAGGCATCCCATTGATAGCCGATGGCGGATTGCGTTATTCGGGCGACGTGGTGAAGGCGCTGGCAGCCGGTGGCTATTCCGTCATGATCGGTTCGTTGGTGGCAGGAACGGAAGAAGCGCCGGGCGACACGATTATTTTCAACGGCCGCAAATTCAAGTCGTACAGAGGCATGGGCTCGTTGGAGGCAATGGAAAATGGCTCGAAAGACCGTTATTTCCAATCAAGCACCACCGATGTGAAGAAATTGGTTCCGGAGGGAATCGCGGCGCGTGTGCCATATAAGGGAACGCTTTACGAAGTGATTTATCAACTCGTCGGCGGCTTGCGGGCAGGCATGGGCTATTGCGGCGCTGCCAACATCGAAAAGCTCCATGAGGCGAAATTCACGCGAATCACCAATGCGGGCGTTCAAGAGAGCCATCCGCACGATGTGACGATAACGAGCGAGGCGCCCAATTACAGTCGCGGATAGAATTGGAAATAATGTTAAGAAAACAATAAATTGAGACAGAGATATAATTTTATTCATTGAATGACGTTATATCTCTGTGCTATTTTTAAGAATAAAATAACGATGAAGAATACGAAATTGTTGGTGGGAATCCTTGCCGTTGCCGGCACGTTGTCGGTCTTTGCGGCATCAAAGAAAGATTCTGTTTTGATGACGGTTGCCGGAAAGCCGGTCACTTTGTCGGAATTTGAATACATGTACCATAAAAACAACCAGCAGCAAGCAGCGCAACAGCCGTTGGACAAATATTTGAAAATGTTCACGACTTATAAGTTGAAAGTTGCCGACGCGGAAGCTGCCGGAATCGATACCACGGCTGCTTTCAAACGCGAATTTGAGGGCTATCGCAGCGAGCTCGCCATGCCTTATCTGCACGATTCGGCAGCGGAAGAGGCTGCAATGCGCGAGATTTACGAGCGTTTGAAATATAATGTGCGTGCAAGCCATATCATGTTGCCTCTCGGGCGCGACATCAAAGAAAACAATGCGCGAAAAGCGCGTCTCGACAGCATACGTGCTTGCGCGTTGAATGGCGAATCGTTCGATTCGTTGGCTGTGAAATTTTCGGCCGACCGTTCGGCTGTGAGAAATCATGGCGACATGGGTTTTGTGTCGGTCGGAGTATTCCCTTATGAATTTGAGGATGCTTGCTATTCCACTCCGGAAGGAGAAATCTCCGAGCCGTTCCGCACAAATTACGGATGGCATATCGTGAAGACGTTCGAGCGTCGTCCGGATGCAGGGGAGGTGCTTGTCGAGCATATTTTGAAACTTTATCCGCGAAATGCCACCGAAGAGCAGAAAGCGCAAGCAAAACATGCCATGGACAGCATTTACGAACTTGTCAAAAACGATGCCGACTTCGAAGCGCTTGCCATCAAGGAGTCGCAAGACCCGGGCACGGCGCGCAATGGCGGAAAATTGCCTTGGTTTGGCCGCGGACGCATGGTGCCGGAATTCGAAAAAGTTTCTTATGAATTGCAGAACGGCGAAATTTCAGAGCCATTTGAAACTGCCTATGGCGTTCACATCGTGAAAAAGCTTGATTCGCGACAAGTGGGAAGCTATGAGGAAGAAAAAAATCATGTCAAGGCGATTTTAAATGATTCTCCGAAGGCATCTGTGGCTTTGATGTCGGGCATCGACAAGTTGAAAAAACAATACCGGTTGATGCGGAATGTGGAATTGATGAACAAGCTGAAAGCAGAAGTCACGACGCCCGACAGCCTTAATGATGCTTTTGTCGACAAGTATAAAAATTCAAATGAAACGCTGTTTGAGTTGAATGGGAAAGCATATCCGTTGTCGTTGGCGATTAAAGAGAATTTGAAGCAGCGCGGGCGCATGGCCGACGAAGTGGCATACAGCACGTTGGAAGGACTTGCCACGCAAGCGGAAACCAATGCCGTCATCGAGCTTGAAAAACAGATGTTGGAAGAAAACGATCCGGATTTCAAGAATTTGATGAATGAGTACAGAGACGGCATGTTGCTCTTTGAGATAAGCAATCGCAAGGTTTGGGACAAAGCAGCCACCGACACGGCGGGTTTGCGTGCTTATTTCGAAGCGAATAGGGCAAAATACAAATGGGATTCTCCAAAATATAAAGGCTATCTCATCCAAACGACGGGCGATTCCGTGACGCGCCTTGTGAAAGAAAGAATATCGCAACTTGAACCGGATTCGATGGTCATGAAGCTTCGAAAAGAATTTTCGAAAGACATGAGGATCACAAAAGTGCTTGTGGCAAAAGGCGAAAATCCCCGTGTCGATTCCGAGGTGTTTGGAGCAGAAAAAGTGAAACCGACCGACAAATATACCGACTATTTCGTGTATGGCGGAAAGTTGCTTGCGAAGCCCGAAGAAGTGTCCGACGTGCGCGGGCCGGTTGTTTCCGATTATCAAAACCAATTGGAAACGGAATGGGTGGAATGGTTGCGAAAAGAATATCCCGTAGAGGTGGATGAAAAAGTTTTAAAGTCAGTGAAATAAACCAAGCGCATAAGTCATGATATGCCCGGGACGGCGTATGAAAGCAGCCGTTTCGGGCATATTTGCATATAAATGCGGGCATTTATGGTTGATAACTGCTTTTTTTATACATTTGCATATATTTAAACGGCAATGAAAAATTTCTTTTGGGGAGTCTATCAATGGGTCATAGCAATCCCGATATTGTTTTGCCTGACAATCGTCACGGCGCTTCTTACCATATTGTTTAGTGTTTTGGGCATGAGCAAATGGGGCGGTTATTATCCGGCGCATTATTGGGCGAAGATGTGGTGCATCCTGATGTTTGTGCGTGTAGAGGTCAGCGGACGGGAAAATATCGACCGGCATACGTCCTATGTGTTTGTCGCCAACCATCAAGGCGCTTACGACATATTTTTGATATACGGCTATTTGAACCATAATTTCAAATGGATGATGAAAAAGAGCCTGTCTAAAATTCCTTTTGTCGGCGCGGCTTGCAAGATTTCGAAGCATATCATGGTCGATCGTTCGTCGGCATCTGCCGTGCAGCAAACGATGAAACATGCGGAATCCGTGCTGAAAGATGGAATGTCGCTTGTCGTTTTTCCGGAAGGCACGCGCACGCCCGACGGGAAAATCAAAAAATTCAAGCGGGGGGCATTTGTGCTGGCCTCGGAATTTGGTTTGCCTGTCGTTCCGCTTACGGTTGCTGGCTCTTTCGGCATTCTGCGTAAGGATTCATTGCGTATCCATCCGGGAAAAATCACATTGACTATCCATGCGCCGCTCGAATTTGAAAAGGAAAGCGACGATAAGGAACGGATTGACCGGATGCTTGAAAAGAGTTTTGAGACAATAAAACAATCTTTGCAGGAAGAGGCGTGATGCGTATAAGCGCATGTAAAATATGGCTTTGGGTTGCGATGACGGGCATGGTCGCGACGCCTGTTGCCGGCGAAAATCTTGATGCCGATTTGACGACGCTGGCAACGGCGGAAGTGCCTGCCGACACGCTCGCTCATGAGAAAGAAGGCGAGCGGCGAAACTTTTTTCAAAAAATTTCCGATTACTTTGCTCAATCCAATAAATATGATCCAAGCAAAAAAATCGACTTCGGCATTATCGGAGGCCCGTTTTATGGCTCTGCCACCGGATTCGGGTTGGGGGTCGTAGCTTCCGGCTTGTATTCGTTGGACAAGCAAGACGCGACTTTGCCATTGTCGAATTTTTCGATATTTGGCAATGTTGCCACGTCGGGCATGTTGATGATTGGCGTGAGGGGAAACAATTTGTTCCCGCAGGAAAAGTATAAGCTCGATTATGCCGCTTATGTCTACACGTTTCCTTCGAAATTTTGGGGAATCGGTTATGAAAATGGCAACAACGACGCGAACGAGCGGACATATTCGCGAGTGAAATTTGAATTGAAGCCGCGTTTCAATTTCCGCGTGTTCGACAATGCTTATGTGGGAGCGGTGGCCAATTTCCAATACGTTAATGTGTCGAAAATGGATGAATACGCCATGTCGATGATTGGCGGGCAGGGATTGAAGTTTTTTTCGACCGGAGCCGGCGTTACGCTCAACTACGATTCGCGCGATGTGGTGACGAACGCCACTCGCGGATGGTTTCTTCAAGTCGACCAATTGTTCTATCCCTCGTTTTTGGGCAATGACCATGTGTTTTATCTGACGGATTTCACGCTTTCCTCGTACCACAAGGCATGGAAAGGAGCCGTCATTGCCGGAGAATTGCATTCCCAATTTAATTTCGAGGACGTGCCGTGGCCGATGTTGGCGCAAGTTGGCGGCCCGAACCGGATGCGCGGCTATTTTGAGGGACGTTACAGGGACAAGAACATCATAGAGGCGCAAATCGAGTTGCGGCAACATTTGTGGCGGCGCAACGGGGCTGTCCTTTGGGTGGGCGCGGCAAACGTGTTTCCGGCATTCAAGGATATGCGGTGGAGGCAGACGCTGTGGAATTTCGGAGTGGGATATCGCTGGGCGTTTAAGCAAGGAGTGAATGTGCGGCTGGATTTGGGATTTACGAAAAACGGTTTGGGCTTCGCTTTCAACATAAACGAAGCATTCTGACGGAAATAAATCGGATAAAAAATGTAATTTTGCAGCCGGATTCCCGACAAACAACAGGTGCGGATGCTAAAAATGAAACGATTATACAGGTACATGCTGCAAGGGTTCTTCCCCTTGTTCATGATGACGTTTTGCATCTGCTTGTTTATCGTCTTGATGCAATTTCTTTGGCGCTATGTCGACGAATTGGTCGGCAAGGGCTTGGAAATGTCGGTCATCGGGGAATTGTTTTTCTATGCGGCTCTGACGATGGTGCCGATGGCTTTGCCGCTTGCCATTTTGCTGGCTTCGCTGATGCTTTTCGGAAATTTGGGCGAACGATTTGAGCTTACGGCGATGAAATCGTCGGGCATATCGTTGCTGAAAGTGATGCGTCCGCTCATAGTGCTGCTTGTGTTCATTGCCATCGGCGCGTTTTTCTTTCAGAATTACGCGTTGCCGAAAGCGCAGGTGAAAATGTGGACGCTTCTCTACTCGATGCGGCAAAAGTCGCCGGAGCTCGACATTCCGGAGGGCGTGTTCTACGACCAAATCACGGGTTATAATGTCTTCGTGAAGCAGAAAAATCGCGACAACGGTCATCTTTACGATTTGATGATCTACGATGTGTCTTCCGGTTTTAACAGGGCGAGCATCATTCTTGCCGATTCCGGAAAATTGAGTTTCACCGACGATAAGAAGCATTTGTTTTTGAAATTGTGGCAGGGCGAATCGTTTGAGAATTTGAAAGACCAGCAATTGTCGTCGACCGGCGTGCCTTATCGCCGAGAATCTTTCAAAGACAAGGAGATAATGATTCCGTTCGATGCCAACTTCACGCGTATGGACGACAGCACGATGCGCAATCAATATGTCGGAAAAAATATTGCGGAATTGCGGCATACGATTGACTCTGTCAATGTGAAGCTCGACAGCGTCGGCGACATGTTTGGAAAAGAGCTGTTGAGCAAGCCTTATGTCGGAGTGAGCAATATCACGTTGCGGCGCAACGAGGAGGGGGAAATGGTTACGGCGCCGGCACGGCAGATACGGTTGGAAAAGCCGGTCGATGTCGAGGCTGTCTTTGCTGGCAAGTCGCTTGCCGACAAGCAGCGGTATGTGGCAATGGCGCTCGACCGCGCGAAACAGGCGAAAAACGAATTTGAGTTTAAAAGCTTTTCGCAATCGGAGGACAAACTGTTGATTCGCCGGCACCAGATAGAAATGCATAAGAAATTCACATTGTCGATAGCTTGCCTCATCTTTTTCTTCATAGGCGCGCCGCTGGGTGCAATTATCAGAAAGGGAGGAATCGGCATGCCGATTGTCATTTCGGTGTTTTTGTTCATTTTTTATTATATCATCGATACGGCAGGCTACAAAATGGCCCGCGACGGACGCATGGAAGTGTGGGCCGGCATGTGGATGAGCACGGCGGTATTGCTTCCGTTGGGAATATTTTTGACCCATAAGGCAGTGAACGATTCGGCTGTGTTTAAGTCGGAAGTGTATGTCGATTTCCTTCGAAAACTCATGGGGCGTGGCGTGCTGCGCAGGGTGGAAATGAAAGAAGTGGTGATCAACGAGGTAGTTCCGGCAATGGCAGTGGAGGAGTTGGAAAAATTGAAGGCAGAAGCCGGCGAATTTTTATCGTCGTGCAGAAGACCGCCCACATACGTGGCTTATTGGCTGCATGGCATCGACCGTTCGCGGCTGAAACGCTTGTCGGCCGATTTGGAAGCGACAGTGGAGTATCTGAACAATACGCGTGAGCAATTGATTGTCAACAAGCTGATGGACTTCCCCGTTTTGCGGTCGCTCTATTTCTATCAGCCGGTAAAAGGCAATGCCGCGCTTTCGTTTGTTTGCATGGCTGTGTTCCCGATAGGGATAACCGGCTATTTGATTGGATTGCGGCAACGCAAGCAATTGCGCAGGGATGTCGAAACGGTGCGCCACGTGTGCGAGGAATTAACGGAATTATATAACAAACAGATATGAGCGAAATAAAATTAGATAGGATTGAAGACGCGATAGCCGATTTTCGTGAAGGAAAATTCGTGATCGTGGTCGACGACGAGGACAGGGAAAACGAAGGCGATTTGATTATCGCTGCGGAAAAGGTTACGCCCGAAAAGGTGAATTTCATGTTGAAACATGCCCGTGGCGTGTTGTGCGTGCCTATCACGCTGTCGCGTTGCCGCGAATTGGATTTGGACGTGCAAGTGACAGACAATACATCGATGCTGGGCACGCCGTTCACGGTGACGGTCGACAAGCTGGAGGGATGCACCACCGGCGTTTCGGCTGCCGACAGGGCTGCCACGATTCGCGCCCTTGCCGACCCGTCCGCGAAACCTGCCGATTTCGGACGCCCCGGTCATGTCAATCCGCTTTACGCGCAGGACAAAGGCGTGTTGCGCCGTTCGGGGCACACGGAAGCCACTGTCGATTTGGCGCGGCTTGCAGGCCTCTATCCGGCCGGCGCGTTGATGGAAATCATGAACGACGACGGCACGATGGCGCGTTTGCCGGAATTGCGGAAAATGGCCGATGAATTCGGATTGAAGTTGATTTCGATAAACGACTTGATTGCCTACCGGCTTCGGGAAGAATCGATTGTGGAGCGTGGAGAAGAAGTCGACATGCCGACACAGTACGGGCATTTCCGTTTGATTCCCTTCCGCCAGAAGTCGAATGGGCTGGAACATGTGGCATTGGTGAAAGGCACATGGGAGCAGGGTGAGCCGATTTTGGTGCGCGTGCATTCCTCGTGTGCCACGGGCGACATTTTCGGCTCCTATCGCTGCGATTGCGGGCCGCAACTTCACAAGGCGATGGCGCAAATCGAGCAGGCCGGAAAAGGTGTCGTGGTCTACCTCAATCAAGAAGGGCGCGGCATCGGACTGATGAACAAAATGCGCGCCTACAAATTGCAGGAAAATGGCATGGACACGGTCGAAGCCAACCTCTGTCTCGGCTTCAAGGCCGATGAGCGCGACTACGGCGTGGGGGCAAGCATCCTCCATGAATTGGGCGTGACGAAAATGCGGTTGATGACCAACAACCCTCAGAAGCGCGTCGGTTTGACCGGCTATGGGCTGACAATCGTCGAAAACGTGCCAATCGAAATAGAGCCTAACGACTACAATCGTTTCTATCTTCATACGAAGAAAGACCGCATGGGACACGACCTCCACAATGTGGATTGAGAGCAGCCCGCCGCACGCAAAAATCATGAAGGTGTGTCAAAAAGCGCACCTTCATTTTTTATGCACAAAGCGTTGACCTTCGTATTGTTTTTGAATATAGGTTTAGTTGTAATTTTGAACTTTTACACTGTTAAATCCTTTTTTGTCGCAAGATGTTTTCAGCCTGAATTTTAGATTCATTATTTAATGTAAGGATTCGTAGTAATGACTCTTTTGGTAAATAGAAATCCCTATAATAGCAAGTCGTATTATTAGCTCGTAATCGACTTTTTTCTTGTGCTATTGTATTTGCAATATCTTTTACTTCTAAATTTGACTGTAAATTTCTAAACATGTTTTGTAGTAACTCCAAGTTGCTATATGCAAAATGCGCATATTCCTGGGGTGGAATAGATAATATTATTCTTGTTTCTTCTTCTTTGTAAAATTTCTTTCTTTTAATGCGTGGAGCAAAAAATGCAAGCATACATACCCCTATGAATTGTACAAATATTTGAGGATAGCTTTTTAATAGAGCTATTGCATTCTCCTTCCCCCTTGTTAAAAACATCCATGCCGTATCAATATAGGAGGAATCAACAAGTTTTGAAAGTTTTTTATCTGTGGCAGATTCCACATAAATACATTTTTCCAAATCATATAAAATGGGTTCTCTAAATTCATAGTTCTTTTGTGGTATATCTATTTCCAAGACAACTCCATTATTATGATTGGCATAGTTTTCCCACATATATAAATTGTCATTTCTTGATGTAATAGAGACAACATAAGGAAATGGTAAGTTCTTTTTTCCAGCAATAAGTTCGCGCTTAAAATTTGCGGCAATTCTTCTATCTTTTTGTAAATTACAATGTTCTTCTAAATCAGACAGACATTTTCCTAAACAATCTATGCCTAATAGATATTCTTCTTTATCTTCAAAACAGTCATAGCGAGTTGCCCAAAAGCATAATCTTTTCTTACTTGCTTTATCATTTTGCAAAATTCCATTAAGGGCTTCCAATGACGTATAATGATAATATGACATATTATTCAGCATTTGTTAATTCCCAATAACCGCCTTTATTCGGGCCGGCATGTCTTATTATTCCTTTTTCTTGGAGTGAAGCCAACCGACGTTTTACGCTGCTTTCATGTATGCCTAAGCGACTTACCAATTCTTTCCTTTGTATATAAGGATTCTCTTTGATTAGTTCAAGAATAACGTATTCTTGCCTCTTCTGGTCGGTTCTGGGTCGCTTTTCTGGGTCGCTTTTGGGTCGTTTTGGGTTGTCGCCCTTTCAGGGTATTCAAACTTAAAGATTGTCCATATGCCCGAAGCATCATAGCGGAACTCCGGTGTGGAGAAACCGTCATTCTTGCAAGCAGTGATGATACGCTCAATGCCGCGTCCCCATGCCTCAATCTCACCTGCACGGAAGAATGCGTTGGCTATATCAGGGTTGTAAGGCATACTCCGGTGTGAAGACAATAAGGTTTCCACCGTCCACCCTTCGGGCAATACCCCACCGTTTATTATCTCCAACTTATTCTCATACACACGGATTTGGATGGGAGAAGGTTCTGCGTAGCAGGCATTCAATAATGCCTCACGCAGAGCCTCACGGGGCATAGGCAATGTTTCTATCCGTTGGATGCCCTCGTAGGTAATGATGGCTTTCATGTATTTGGTACATAGCAAGTCCATCAGTTTCACAATTTGCTGGAACAGATTACCATGTACTTCGTCTTGATACACCAAATCCATGCCTTCGCGGAAGAAGCCGACCTTTACGAAAGCTCCGGTTACGTATTGTTCCGGGTCGGGATGGAACAACAAAGCGGCAGCGCGTTTCAGATAACTGCCTTCATAAAGTCGGAGTTTCTCCAACAGTCCGTGATTATCGTCCATCAAATCCGCTTCCTCCATGCGTCCACTCCGCTTGGCATACTTGCGAAACAAGTCAAACGTAGCGTTATCCAAGTCCTCCGCTTTCAGATAAGGCACAGGTACACCGTCCCAAGCCTTTCCTTGCTTGCGAAGCAAATAGGGGAAGTGGCGAGCCTGCGAGCCGAAGGGGTTGACCGCCAGCCGCAAAGCGGCTTTCCTGCAAGGTCGAAAGTAGAAAAGTTGCGAAGCTGCAACGTTGATGCTATCCGAATCCCTCCGTTTTCTTCGAAAACACCTCCCCTATCCGCGCTATCGCGCGGCAGAGGAGGACATTGCGCGTTTGCCCACTTCGCAGTACTCTCAACCCTCTGCCATAAACTCTAAACCATTTCTGAACCTCTCCGACTGCGGCATTGCCACGCCTCCACCTTTGACCAGAACACCACAACACACCTTCTTAACCCGTATCTCAATTTATATGCGCATCCTGCACTGATTCCCATCAACGCCCGAATACAAAAAAGCAGCCAACTGCAAAGTTAGCTGCTTGCGTGGTGCCACCAGGAAATGTGATTTTATCCTAAATGGCTTAATATCTTTGCTTTAAGAATAAACTAAAAAACGTAATCTCCACCTTTTGCTCCACCAAATTGCAACTACATTCTGCACAGTTTTGCGTGGTTAGATTCCCTATTTGATTGCAAAGGTAGTGCTTTATTTGGGATTACAAGGAGTAAAGCATATGAACTTGTTCTAAAAAATATTTTTTATATACCTTTTGATTTCATCTATTATTTTTTTGCGTTTATCAGTGTCATTTTCTCCGTGTACCTTTTTTAAATTCACATACCAATAACAGTATTTAGATGGTTCTCCCATCACCGTAAAACTATCATGTGCTAATTCTGAAAATTTTTGAATTGA
>UQKE01000034.1 GCA_900541555.1 uncultured Porphyromonadaceae bacterium
CATTTTATCCGCTTATACAACTTATAATCAGGGATTTAATTTATAGAAGTCCCCTTATGGGAAAACTATTACTATTCTTCTTCATCTTCAGAAGTACGCGACCAACCCGGGTTCTGTTCCAATGCCGGATTCAACGAGAATTGCGAAGTCGGCAGCGGATAGAGATAGTATTTCGGATCGTAAACGCGGTTCATGCCATTGGAAGCATCGATGTAACCGTTGATCAAATCCACAGTATTGTCAGGATCCGGTGTCAAGTTTGCACCACGCACGATGTTCGGCCACTTTTGAGTATCCAAACGATCCAATTCATGCCAACGGATCAAATCCCAATAACGGAAGTCGTTGTCGAACATCAACTCGCAACGGCGTTCGCGGCGGATCTCATATACCAATGGATCTGTGCCTTTTGCTTTCGCATAAGCGTCGCGCATGTCGGCAACAGCAGTCGTGATAGGAGGAAGTCCTGCACGTTTTTTCAACTCGTTGATCGTTTTATCAAGATCGTCATTTGTAATTGTACGCAATTCTGCCTTAGCTTCTGCATAGTTCAAATAAACTTCTGCAAGCCAGAAGAGCGGGCAAGAAGTGTAGTTGCGACCACCTTGTTCACGATATCCTATTTCAAGATCGACATTGTCGTATTTGCAAATCGTGTAACCTGTAGAAGAAGTCATCGCTGTTCCACCGTACACACGGCTCCAACCTTTGCCAGTACCCTCATAAGCAAGCACTGTATCGATTGTTGCAGCCAAACGTTTGTCGCGGTTGTCAAGCACCTTGCGAATGTTCATGTGCTTTCTGCCAAGCAAATCATTGTCGGTGGGGAGCATTTCGCCGATATCGTCAACACCTTCAACAGCGAGCGTGCCATCAAGCTTCAAATATGCATCGAACGCATCTTTCGACATACCGTTTTGTTGCGTAGAAGTACAAGTGTAGTCGATCGTCGAGTGGGCCATGATATCCTTCAAATATTTCTTATAGAAGATAATTTCCGAATTGCCGGCCAAGTCAACACTATTGTAAAGCGATTGATAGTCTTCGCAAAGCGTGTATTTGCCCATGATGGCGTTGCAAGCGTCCACGCAAGCATTCAAGAATTTCTCTGCACCTGCTTGATCCGGACCTTTCGTGCCACCTTCACCGGCCACGCGGTATTTACGGAACGTACCTTCCCAAAGGCAAATACGAGCCTTGAAGGCCTGTGCCATGTCAGCTGAGAAAGTGGTTTGCGAGCCACCTTGGATATTGGCAACAGCAAAGTTAAGATCGTCGAGCACCTTGTCCATAATCATGTCGCGATCGTCGCGCGGGCCATAGAGCACCGGAGAATCGAGGTCGACCACTTCTTCAGTGTAGGGAGCGTCGCCGAATTTGCGCACGAGATCCCAATATTGGTAAGCACGCATCAAGCGAGCAATACCAAGATAATGGTTCAAAGTAGCTTGATCCATTACACCTGCTGCATACTCGTTGAGCGAGGCGATCATCACATTGCTACGACGGATTTCATCGTATGTTGCAGACCAGTTGGAGTTGTTCGCCGGAGCATTGGTATATGTCCAATTCACAAACCCCGCGCCGGCTTGGTTGTCGTGCAAAGTCGGGAAATAGAAATCACCATTTCCGCCTTGTCCATAGCCGACAAACTGATTGTAGAAAGCGTTTGCATAAGCATCCACGCTCGCCTCATTCGTCCAGAAGTCAGGGTTGTCTGTCAAGACATCCAACGGCTCCTTGTCAAGAAAGTCGTTGCAGCTCGACAATGAAAGTGCCCCGATCATCAAAAGGCTATATAATGTTCTCTTTTTCATAGTTTTACAATTCCTTTATAGTTTTATGTTAGAATGTCACTTGCAAACCGCAAGAAATCGAACGCATCATCGGAGTTACACGACCCCAAGTACCATTGGATGTAGAGTAGCCTTCACCCGTATCGATTTCCGGGTCGACCGGAGCGTAGCTGTTGTTGATAAGCTCGCAGAGGTTTTCAGCCGTGAAGTAAACGCGAAGTTTCTCGATGTACCATTTCTTCGTCAAATCTTGCGGAAGCGTGTAGCCCACCGTCAAAGTTTTGAAGCGGAGGTATGAACGGTCGATCAAGAAGCGCGATTGCGGATAGTAGCTGTAAGCACCGCTTGCGATGCCGGAAACTGTACCGCCGGAGCTTACGCCCGGATACAAGCGCGGCCATTCAGCGTCGGTGTTTTCAGGAGTCCAATAGTCCATTTGGTTAGCATAGATACCATCGGCACCGCGGCTCATCGGCATTACGAATGCGCCTGTCGACCATTGGCTCCATTTGCCAACGCCTTGGAAGTACATGTCGAGGTCGAGGCCTTTCCAAGAACCGCCGAGACGGAAGCCATATTGGAAGCGAGGAACGGAGTTACCGATCACCTTCAAGTCGCCCATGTCGTCTTTCGTACCCTTGCCGCCGTCGATCTTGCCGTCGTTGTTAAGGTCTTTATACTTCATGTCGCCGGGGCTGTATTGGAAGTTGCCGCTTCCTACCAAACCGTCTTGGTTGGCAACGCCATCAGCATAGCCTGTACGCACCTTGTTGCCATTGGCATCCTTTCCCCAAGTGAAATCTTCTTCCGTGAAGAGACGGTCAGATTCGAAACCGTAGATGTCGCCGTAAACTTTGCCTGAGAAGTAAGAGTTAAGAACGCCTGTCGGGTTGTCCCATTCGGTTACGACTGTCTTGAAGTCGGACACGTTACCGTTCACGTAAACCGTGAAGTCGCCGAATTGCTTGTTCCAGCTTGCAGAAAGTTCCCAACCGCGAGTGCGGAGCGAACCGGCATTCTCATAAGGTTCTGACGTACCGAGCACATCAGGACGTACCTGACCCGGAGCCAACATGTCGAGCGTCTTGCGTTGATACCAATCGAACGTCACATTCAATTCGTTGTTCATGAAACCGAGGTCGATACCGATGTCGGCTGTTTGGATGCGTTCCCAAGTCAAAGTGTTGGAAACCATTTTCGGCACGTTGTAGATTTTGATGCGCGATCCGCTTGCATCGAGCCAATAAGCATTGCTCGAGCTGATGGTCGAAACAAACATGTTGTTGCCCACTGCCTCGTTACCGATTTCACCGAACGATGCGCGCAACTTACCGTTGCTGACGATGTCGCGGAGCGGCTCGAAGTAGTTTTCCTGACTGAAACGATAGCCCACAGATCCGGAGGGGAAGAATGCCCAACGGTCGTTGCGCGGGAAACGAGAAGAACCGTCATAACGTCCGTTCAATTCCAACAACCAAATTTCGTTCCAGTTGTAGTTGATACGGCCGAAATAGCCGGCTGTCGCATCGTGAGAGTGAGAACCGCCCACGAGTTGTTCGCCCGTTGCAAGGTTGAATTCCGGAAGGTTCGTGTTGGAAAGGTCACGACGTTGCGACCAATGCATCACATAGTCGGAACCTTCTGCGTTACCACCAAGCATTACGTTGAAGTTGTGCTTGCCAAAGCTGAATTCATAGTTGGCATAAACGTTCAACGCCCAACGAGCATTACGTCCTGATTGTTGATAGAGGTATGTTCCACTATAGATATCCGTCGGTGAGAGGAGCGAACCCCAAGAGTTGTAGCCGACATACGGCAAGTTGTATTCGTCAACAAGCACGTTGCGGAAACGATAAGTATAATCGGCATTCAAAGTAAGGCCATCGATGATGTTAGCCTTCATGAAACCTGTGAAGCTCGTGTAGCGAGTGTTCGTGCTCGTTTCACCGGCTTGTTTCAACACCGAATACGAGTTGCGAATGTCAATTCCGTCGATCATACCATAAGGCATGAAGAAGCTACCCCAACGCCACATGTATTGGTAAACGCCCTCACGATAGTTTGCAGTATCGTAAGTACGATCCGAGTATTGGAAGCGGGCTCCGATTTGCAACCAATCGGTCACGCTCGACGTAAGGTTGAGGGCAACGTTGTAACGATGCAATTGGTCGGGATTTGCAGCGAGGACGCCTTCTTTCTTGTCGTAGCCAAGCGACAAGTAGTAAGTGGTGCGTCCGCTCGTACCGTTGATGTTGATATCATGGCTCTGCGAAGGAGTCCAATCACGGTAGTTGATGCCTACAATATCCCAATCGGCATAGTAGTATCCCTTGCCGGTTGCCGGGTCCATGTAGTAGTCGCCGACATTGTCGAGGCTCTGATACGGTTGCAAGTTGCGATAACGATCGTCAGCCTTGTTTCCATGTTGCGCCCTCCAAAGACGTGCAAGGTCGACAATGGTCTTGCCGTCAATTTCCGTACCCGTACCGGTGAACGGTTGGTCGAAGTACATACCAAACAATTCCGCATCCAAGCCGGCATTTTTGTTTACTTCGATCAGTGCTTCCATCTGGCTCGGAGCGTCTGCATATTCCGGCAAGATTGTCGGCGTGCTCCAAGCGAAGTTGTTCGAGTAGTTCACTTGGATTTTGTCGGTCTTCGAACCTTGCTTCGTCGTGATCAAGATCACACCAAACGCAGCGCGCGAACCGTAGATCGAAGACGAAGCCGCATCTTTCAATACGGAAACGCTTTCGATGTCGGCCGGGTTGATAAGCGTCAAGTCCTCTACCGGAACGCCGTCGACGATCAAGTAAGGATTACTCTGTTCGCCGTTGCTCAACGTACCGACACCACGGATCTGCATCGACGGTTGGGAGTCGATACCACCTTCGGTGTTCAAAATCGTAAGGCCCGGAACGATACCTTGCAACGACTTGGCTACGTCCATTTGCGGCTTGCCGTCCAATGCCTTGTCAACATCTACTACGGAAACGGCACCCGTCAAGTTGGCTTTCTTTTGTGTACCGTAACCCACTACCACCACTTCGTCGAGAAGAGCGTTGTCGTCAGCGAGGACAACGTCCATGTTGGAAGCGGCTTTCAACTCTTGAGTCTTGTAGCCGAGGAAGGAGATTTGAATCGTCGCCCCCGGAGCTACTTTCATCGTAAACTTACCGTCAAGGTCGGTCGCTACACCTCGAGTGGTACCTTTCTCCAACACGTTGGCGCCAATAATGGCCTCGCCTTTGGAGTCTTTTACCGTTCCTGAGATGGTCTGCGTTGCCTTCACGGTTGCTACTACTTGCGGGGCAGGAGCGGCGTATGCCACACCTGCGCTGCCCAACAAACACATCGCAACTGTTGCGGTTGCAATCAATTTGCGGTTTGTAACTTTCTTTCGTTCAGCAAATTTGTCCATACAAGATTATAGTTAAACATGGTTTATAATGAATTTTTCATCTATTTCACCATAAATTTACCCACAAATTAATCTATTAATTTCAAGAAATGCAAGAAATAATAGTGTTTTTTTAAGGTATCAGCCTCATTTTTTAATTTTTAATAATAAAACAGCACTGTAAAACCATATTTCTAAAAATAGCTTAAAAACTATGCTGTACAACATGTTTTCCATTATTCAATAAGTAATTTCGTGCAGTACAATTATTTACGCCGAATATCAGGAACAGATAGCCGTACCGCGCCTTGTGTCGCTTGTCCTCGCCGCAAAGGAATGCTTACAAAATGAAAGCAAAAAAACGAATGCCGCCACACCTTATTATATATAAAACACGGACCGAAAGCCGAGATTCATGGATTAACGCCCGAAATGCAAAAGAAAATAAAAGGAATGGTTAAAGATTAAAGGGCTTTGAGGGTTGAGGGCAAATGGTTGAGAGCTGAGAGGCATTGCTACGTTTCCACCCTTCGACAATCACATTGCCACTCCTGCAAAATCTACAAATTTAAAAAATTGACAAACCATGAAAGAGCAAGCTAAAACATTCCTATTTCTCACTTGACACTTTTGTTTATTGCAAATAAATAGACTAACTTTGGATAATCTAAGCTGCATCTCGGCATAATCGCCCAAACAAGTTTGGCGCTTCTGCGCTCGATTGGCATTAGATTTGAACAACCTAAACTGCAAATCAATACGACAAATATGAAAAGTCTGGATCGCCCTGCGAAAAAGTCAATGAGTCTAAACGATAGCTTTATAAACGAAGTAAAACAGATAGTGGAACAAGCCCGCCGGCAAGCATACACCGCCATCAATTCGTCCATGGTGAAAGCATATTGGGAAATGGGCAAACGCATCGTGGAAGAAGAACAACAGGGACAAACGCGTGCCAATTATGGGAAACAGCTGCTGAAATCGCTATCCCAAGCGTTGACTGAAGAATTCGGAAAAGGGTTTTCTGTTGGTTCATTGTATTATTACAGACAATTCTATCTCACATTCCCGGAAATATTCGCTACACCGTGGCGAATATTGTCATGGTCTCATTACAAAAGACTTATGCAAGTTCCCGATTCCAAAGCACGGAATTGGTATCTGAAAGAGGCATCCGAACAAATGTGGAGCTATCGCACTCTTGATCGCAATATAGGGACGCAATACTACCACCGCTTGTTGCTTTCGCAACATAAAGATGCAGTGGAAAACGAAATGAAAATACGGACCGGGGACTATCAAGAAGACAAATTGGAGTTCATCAAGAATCCTACCGTGGCCGAATTTATCGGACTTGCATCCAACAGCGATTTCACCGAAACCGATCTTGAGTCTGCAATAATCGGAAACCTGCAAAAGTTCTTATTGGAATTGGGAAAAGGATTTTCGTTTGTAGCACGCCAAAAATTAGTGAGAACGGAAAAACGGGATTATTTCGTCGATCTTGTATTCTACAATTATCTGCTCAAATGTTTCGTCCTCATTGATTTGAAAACTTCACCCATCACGCACCAAGATGTAGGACAAATGGATATGTATGTGCGCATCTACGACGAAAGAGTGCGCAGCGAAGGCGACAATCCAACAATCGGCATCGTGCTCTGCTCTGAAACAGACAACGACATTGCCCGCTATTCGGTTTTGCACGACAATGATCGGCTGTTTGCTTCCAAATTTATGCTCTACATGCCGACAGAACAGGAATTGCGCAATGAAATCAACCGCCAAAAGGAGTTCTACCAACTGCAACACGGTAATGGCACGAAGTCAAGCAGTTAGAAATTGCAGCATACCTTCACTGGTTTCCTAACTTTACATCTTTTAATTTTCCCGACTTCACTTTCTCTCAACCATAAACCCTAAGCCATTGACTGCTGCCGGCGAATGTCTCCCTCTATCCCACGTCAGCGCGATATAGGGGAAGTGGCGAGCCTGCGAGCCGAAGGGGTTCGCCCGTCAGCCGCAAAGCGGCTTTTCTGCAAATTGGCAAAACTGCAACGTTGCTTCTTACCGAACCCCTCCGGCGCTCCGCGCCACCTCCCCTATCCGCGCACAGCGCGGCAGGGGAGGACATTGCTATGCTCCGACCTCGCCGGTCGCCATAAGCTGCCAAACTATCCGCGCTCCACGCGGCAGAGGAGGACATCGCAACACTTTTCCCATTTATACCGCAATTGCCGCAAGCCAAGACAAAAAAAGAGCCCGGCATCGCTGCCGTGCTCTTTTCTTTCGACCGGCATCGCTGCCGGTTCGGTGCTACGAAGGTCAAAATTTATTTGACCACTTTCACTACTGTATTGTCATTAAATTTCAGGATATACATGCCATTTGCAAGGCCGGCAGCCGGAATCGTCGTTTCGCCGTCGATTGCAGCGGCAGCCACTTTTTGTCCTGCAATGTTGTAAACTTCCACTGCGGAAGCAGCATCGTTCACTACGGTGAAGCCTTCGTCGGTCACTGTCACTGTCACAGCGCTCGATTCAATGTCGTTCACGCCCGATGCATCGCGTTGCGCCACATAGAAGTATTTCGTCGCAGCATTCGAAGTGATGCTGAATTTTCCGGAGCGCAAAGTTGTGCCCGAAGAAAGCGGATCGACCGTCACCGTCATCACAGTGTTACCCGTAGCCGTGTCGAATTCGCCGGTCTGAATGTCGTACCAGTCATAGAGACCTTCGTCGCCTGTAATCGTCCATGAGTCAGAAGCTGTAAACGTATTGACAGTAAACGATTTATCGCCTCCGGCAGCCGGTGCTTCGAATGCATAATCGCCATTTTCTTCGAAGATCCAGCCGAATGTAGCGTCAGTCTGAACGAAAATACCATTTATGTAGCACGGCGTTCCATCTTCCAACTCGAGCCCGAGAGTATTATACGAGTCCAAGCGCAAATTGCCCGATGCATCGGTGTAGGAATAATACGTATTCATGTACGGAGCCGAGAGAGTATAGCCGCCCACGAGAGATATCGAACAGTTTTCCGGATCCAAATTTTCATCTGCCGTGATTTCGATATATATCGGACTGTCGACGTTGATTTCGATGTTGCGCGTGAGAGAACCCACTTGTTCCTTGAACTCGAACAGAAGCACATAGTTCACGCCACCTTGCACAGGCACTGCAACCACATCGGCCAACGTTGTCGTAGCTTGATAATCCGGAGAAGCCAAATCGATGACGCCGTCATTCACCTTATAAACGCTTGCAGTGATCGGCAAGCTCAATTGCTCAGCGTCGGTCGTGATTTGGTCGTTCGACAGATAAACCAGTACTTGGCTCATCGAATAAGGCGCAGCCGGTTGAGCCATGTAAGTGCCAAGACCGCGGAATTTCGAATCCTCGCCAATGATATTGCCCAAGCTCGTCGAGTTGGGAGCAGCTAAAGGACCCGCACCCAGTCGGAATACGTCTTCCGGACCGAAATCGTAGCTCGACACGTAGCCGTACGTCCCACCAGAAAATATGGGCATAGCGCCTGTCTGGTAGAATCCATTAAACGTGTACGGAGCACTCGTGTTGCCGCCGATCGTGCCGGTCAAAACCGGATAGTCCCATTGCCCAAATGGATAAGAAACTGTCAAGTTCTTTTCGTTGGACACCAATTGGCCGTTAGGATCGTCCGGATCGTCGTAAGTCCATTCGTAGGTGTCTGCCTCATAGCCATTCGCAACGCTTTCCCAAACATTGTCGTTGTAAGCCGGGCCGATCATCACAGTAGCTGAATAATACTTGAAATCGGGCATCATAGCGAAATAGAGATAGCCCGGATCGACATAAGCTACTTCCGGAGTCGGAGCACCCACCATCACGTTGTCGATGCCGACATCGCTACCGTTCTCGTTCTCATATTGGAACGCGAATTTCACGCTTTTGCCCACATAGTCGGAAATATCCACGCGGATGCCTTCCCATGGATAAGTCATGATCATCGCATCGATTTCTTCCACCGTGTATTTGGCTTTCACGTAGTCGAGCGCGTTCCAAAGCGGCGTCCAGTTTGCACCGTCGTCTTCGGAAACATACACCGTCAAGTTGGTGTTTTCCGCATCGTAAACGTAAAGGCCTTCATTGTTGAGCTTGTCGTTGTTGAGCAACGCGAAACCGGCGTCGAACGTCATCATGAAGCACAACTCGTCGCCTGCTTTCGGCGTAACGGCCGGCGTGTAGAGCCATTCGTCCTGCGGGTAAGCAATCAACTGAAAAGAATCGCCCACCATGCCCAGATCAATCGCATTGGACACATACATCATGGCAGCGCCCTCGTACACAGAGGTATAGTAGCTAAAGTTCGTAGCGCCCCACAATGCCATATCCACTTGGTCTGCGATTTTCGACTCGCTGCTCCAGCCTTCCGGCACCCAATCCGTAGCTCCGCCGTCCCAACCTTCAAAGCCTTCGAAGAATGTAGCATCGTCGGCAGCCACGAATGCATTCACGCGCTGGTTCAATTTTGCTCCCATGCGAGGATGCGCCAAAGCCTTTTTATATAGCCCGTTTTGGGTTTTCATCATTTTAACGCCTTCCGACACGGAAACGACATCGGTCGCTTGCAACGTAGCGGCCTTTTGCGGAGCCGCCATCTGCGTCGCCGGCGTGGCATTATTGACTGCCGGCAACATTCTTTTCACTTGTTGCGGCTGCGCCACGCCTGCCGAAGCAACGAGCGCGCCTGTCAACAAGGCTGCTGATAAGAGTACAGTTTTTTTCATAACAGCTAAATTAATAAATTATGGTTATAACTACTATTAGGTTTCAAATTCGTGCTTTCAAAGCCGTTTCTATTGAAACTTGCCGACAAATATAACGACATTTATTTCCAATGTCAATATTTTTGCCTAAAAATTTCGATTTTTCGTTGTTTTTTACACAAACGTTGCTTCAAATTGAAAGCAAAACGCGCAAATTCGGTTTATATTTTTAGACCCGCCGGAGCACGGCTTCACATGCCGCGCCCCGAGCGGATGCTAAACTTTCATGCTACCGCAACGACAATGTCAACACATTGCCCGATGCGTCGGTCAGAGTCAGAGTAGTCGTGCCCAGCGGCGAATTTGCCGTAATCGTGTACGGCTTCATCACAGCCGAAACAAACGCCGGGACGCTTGTAAGCGAATCGTAGAACACCAATCCGTTTGCCGCGTCGGAGTCGCCGCCATCGGCAGCCGCCTGGGTCGCTTCACGGTTGAATGCAAGCGTTGCCGACTCGCCCGACTTCTCCACATTCACGCAATATTTGGCATTGAACGAAGTAGAACGGAAGAAGAGCGTGAACGACTCGAGGTCGCTATCGTAAGCAAATTCCACATATTGGATCGAACCGTAGCCTGCGGCGCGGAATTCGCCCACCAAAGCATTATAAGCATCAATAATCCCGCCTGTCGTCGCGTTTTTGTCCATCCGCCACGTGTTGTCCACCAAATAAGTAGGCATGTCGCCGGCAGAAATCACGGCATTCTGCCCCTCATTGGTGCAAACGAGGATGCCTTCCTCGTTCAGCGCGAAATCCTGCACTTCGAAATTCTCGTCGTCGCCCTTGAACGGCTCGCACAAATGCACGGAACCGTCAAGATAGACAATATACGACAACGTCGTGGTTTCTGCGATCGGGTCGCCGCCTTCCGGCACAAACTCCATCAAGCCATTGCTCATGCCGGTGATGGAATAGCGCTCGCCGTCGGCATCAAGCCATATTTTCTTCACTACTGAAGGGAAATGTGCAGATTTCACAGCTGCCAAATCCGTATAGTAGGCTTCCCAATTCTGCGTGTCAGAAAGACGCGTCAAGCGAATATCGAGATTGTATTTCTTCCCTTTCATGTAAATTGTGTTGCCGTCGGCCGACATTGAAATGAAGCGGAATTCGTAGTCGCCCTCATGGCCAACGCCGTCCTCGTCTTCATCGGACGTGTCAGGAATATCGACCGGATTGGAAAACACATGGAGCAAGGAATTGTAAGAATTGAACGACAATACAGGGCCATCGTCGCCGATCACCTCATAGAGGCTGCGTTCTTCCTTGTATTGATTTCCGGAGCTGTAGTTATTGTTGGCTGCCATCGTCACGCTGCCGTCCTCGCTGAATTTCACCAGCAACGGATATCCCTGCTCCCCCGTGTTGGCAAAGTATTGAAGCACCCATCCGTTTTCAGCCGAGATGATTGCGTTGTGGTATTCTTCCATCGAGTGGTTCAAACGCTGAGCCGACGACTCTTCGAAGAAATCGTCTTCCTCCTTGAAGCAAGAAGTGAGCGGAAGCAGGCACGCTGCACTCAAAAGAATCGATATTTTGAATTTATTCATAATGTCTTTGTATTATCAATGTGATTACTCGTTTATTACTTCATTGCGTTTTCGCCTGCCGGAATGTCGTAGACTTGGCTGCGCAAATGTTCAAGCACAGTCGGTCCCGTCGGGTCGTTGGCATCCCACGGCTCGTTGATGCTCAACTGGCGGCGTTGCACCTCGGCGCGAAGTTCGTCGAGGTCGATGCCCCATGCGTCGCGGAACCAGTCGCGAGCAATTTGCACCTTTTGCTCAATGACAGCAGGGCCGTCGACTCCATCGATGTCCTCCACGGGGTAAACCGTCAGATTCGGATTGGAATTGAGCGTCACTGAAACGACATTTCCATCGGCATCGCGTGTTTCCGTCACTTCGTCCAACGTAGCGTGCGTCCTGTTTTCGTCGCTCACGATATTATCCTTATAATAATAGTAGCATGCGTAAACTGGCTTGCGGCTTCCTTCATCGGTGACAGGCATGCCGTATTCGTCGATCAGCTGTTCCCAGCCGCGGCCTGCGTGGTCCATCATCTCTTCCCATTGTCCCATCGGCTTCGTCCCGTCGGGATTGGCCGGAAGGAATTCGCTGGAAGTTTTCGTGATGTAGTTGGCGATGGTTTCAGCAAAGTCCTCGCGCGCTTGTCCGCTGGCGTAGTCGGAAGTGAAGCCGAGCGAATAGCAATAGTCGAAGTTGCGGTCCTGCCATCCCATCGGGTCGTAGAACTGCGTGGAAATCTGGTTGAAAGCTTGCGGATAGGTCTTCGTTTGGTGAAGAATGTGCGCAAACTCGTGGTGCATTGTCTTGAAATAGAACTCATTCAAGGTGTAGAAGTCGGTCACGTCCATTTCATTCACACGGAACAACGACACTTTCAATCCGCCCTCGGCCAAACCGAGGATCATCGTGTGGTTTGCCGGATTGTAGGCCGGCGAGCCGATCAAGTGGATGATACGCGGCCCGTACTTCTTCAAGAATGCAGGATCGGAAGTGACCACTTTGTCGTACACGTCGAACCACAAGAATTTCGTCATCACCGCCAAATCCACCGAATTGGCATACGTGGCGGGGATCAAGTTGTAGTTCATGTCGGTGCCCACATCTTGCATCTTGTAGCGGAATTGCAAGTTGTAGACCGCACGATAGTTGTCCTCCAAAAATTTGTCCAATTGGTAGGAAGCCGAATTGGGATCGAGCTCGTCGCTCACCTCTTCAAATATGCTGTTCGGATCCAAATCGTCCTCGCAAGCGGTAAATGCCGCCGCACAGCCAAGAAGAATCGCGCTGAATATATATTTCTTAGTCATGATTGTCTCCGTTTTTATTTGTTATACTTGATGAGTTTACCCGTGAACGGAATGGCTTTCACGCCCGTTTGCCCGTCGACAAGCGGCAGGTTGCGGTCGTTGGCCTCCATGCCGGCCGAAATCACTTCCACAGGGATTTGAAGTGCGCGGCGCGGATCGAGCTTCGTAAGCGTCTCCACACGCGTGCGGCCAATCTTGTGGGTCACTTCCATGCCGTAACGCTTGATGTCGAACCAACGGAGTCCGTCGAACACCGTCTCGATGCGGCGGAAGTGGAGCAAGCAGTTGATGTAAGGCAACATGTCCTGCGTCAATGGATAGTCGTCGGATTTGCAAATCTCGTTGATCGGAAGTTCTTCGAGCGTCTTGACGATGCCATAGCCTCGATCCTGCCCGTACCACGATTGAATCAACCCTGAGGTCAAAGTCTCTCTGAATTCATAATGTGCCGGAAGATTGCGACGAGCCTCTTCCCAAATGCGAAGGTCGTCAACGGCATCTTCCATCGTGTAGACGCGGCCGCCTTCAGTCGTCAAGTCGCCATTGGCATCGGCAACTGCCGTCGGCTTGCCGGCTGCGGCAAGGTAGATGCGTGCTTCTGCGCGAGTGAGCAACGTTTCCTCAGCCGTGAATTCGGCACGAACCACATGCACATAGCCAATGCCGGCTACCTTGTCGGTGTATTCAAACAATTCTCCGACTTTCATGAAATACATTCCGTATTCCTCTTTGCCGTTGATATACAATTTACCATTGTAGCACGGATGGAAATTATAATTGCTCCATGTCGGACCGGGGCCATAGATAGTGGCCTTTGCTGCATCGCGATTCAAAGCATAGCGCGATTCAGCCGCGATGGCACGCCAGAAAGCAGAGTTGGTCGGCATGAGCAGCAAGTTGCTTTGCGATGTCGAGCTCACGTAGTCCATGATCTGCGAATCCACATTCGAGTAGTTGACCGACCAATACGTGCGCATCATCGAAGCAGGACTTGCGCCGAGTGCTTGCGTTGCGTAGTAATCCACTTTCGGATAGTCGCGCTTGAAGAGATAGAAACGCGCGGCAAACGCAAAGGCGGCAGCTTTGTTGAAGTGATACTTCGGTTGTTCGTAGTAAGTGTCGTCGATATATTTCAACCCTTCCAACAAATCGGCTTCGATTTTGTCGTAAACATCGGCCACCGACTCACGCGCATAATCGACATGCACGGTCGTTTCCGGAACTGTCACGTAAGGGATGCCCACAAGGTCCTTGCTCAGTTCAGCTCCGCGATAGTTTTGGGCGAACAAGTTGACCAACACGAAGTGGTGGTAGGCACGCGACACCAAAGCCTCGCCGCGAGCGGCATTCATCTTGTCGAGATCGGTTTGGGAGAACGTGTTCACCTTGCCGGTTTGTTCGAATTCGGCAATTTTCTCCAACACGTGGTTGTCCACTGCGATAGAATGATAGCATTGTTCCCAAACGAACGACGGAGAATCTGTATCCATGTCGGACTCCGCATCTTCCCATGCGAAGAGCTCGTCGTCGATACGGTTGTTGTCGTAAGGCGTCAGATTGTAACGCACGCCATTCTCATCGGGAGAGTTGTTGTCGATGATATTGTCGCCGCTGAATTCGCAAAGTTTTGCATAATTGGCGAGCGAATAGCCATCGACCATCATCGACAAAAGCTGATCCGGCGTTTGCGGATCGACGCGATTGTCGGGCATTTTGTCGAGGAAATCATTGCAAGAAGTCAATGCGACCGCACCTGCAACGGCGATATATGCTAATTTCATTTTTTTCATTGTTACCTTTTCCTTATATATGTTACAAACTGAAACGCAATGTGAATGTAAACTGTCTCGGGTTCGGAGTGGCAACACCGCCGGCGTTGAAGAACTCCGGATCCTGTCCGTTCAGTTTCTTGTCGGCATAAAGCAGACAGAGGTTGGTAGCCTGCACTTTCACAGAAGCCGAAGAGAAACGAATCTTCTGGAGGAAAGATTTAGGCAAATCGTAGGTCAGCGATACTTCTTTCAAACGGATGAAGCCGCCGTCGGCAATACGCTCCGTCGAATAGTTGTAGGCGTTGTAAGCGTAATCCAAGTACAAGTAGCGTTCGTTTTGACGCTTGCTGGCAATCACAGGTATCGTCGTGTGAGCCTCGTCGCCCGGCAACGTCCAACGATTCTTGAACTCTTTCGGCATGGAAGCCAAGTCGTCGTAAGAGCTGGAGAAAATCGGGTTGAGGCGCACCTTGTTGCCAAACGAGTAGGTCAAGAACACGTTCAAGCGGAAGTTTTTCCAAGTGAAGATGTTGCCGAAACCACCCGTGATCGTCGGGTCGGTAGGACCTTCATATTTCAAATAGCCCGTTTTCTCGAATTCTTGGAAGTTGATGTCGTCGACAACCACTTCGCCGTCTTCGTTCAAGAACGTAGGCAAGCCTTCCTCGTTCAATCCCATGAAAGGAATCGAGAATATCGCACGCACCGGATAGCCTTCGAGCGCATAACCCGTGCCTTGCACAAGTTGAATCACATTGGAGCGAGCATCCAAAGAGGTGATTTCCGTGCGCGTTTTTGCAAACGTCAAGTCCGTTGTCCACGAGAAATCCTTTGTTTCGATGTTGCGCGTCGAAATCGTCACTTCCGCTCCGTTCGACTTCATTGCAGCGACATTGGCATATTTCATCGACACACCGCCGGCGCCTTGCGTATAAATTTCGCCAATCAAGTCGAAGTTGTTACGGAAATAAACGTCGGCCGTCGCATTGATGCGGTTGTTGAGGAAACCGAGATCCAACCCGACGTTGAACTCATGCTTTTTCTCGTAGGTCAGCTCCGTATTGGCGATGTCGGTCAGTTGCAATCCGAGCTCTTGGTCGCGCGAAAGCGGACGCCACGGACGATAGCTATTGTAGACCGGCGTGGCATTCGATACCCAATCCGGACCGGCATCGGCCGTCAACGAATAAGAAACGCGGGCAGTAGCATGCGACAAAATCTTCGGGTCCACGTTGTCCTTGAAGAATTTTTCTTCATGCGCGTTCCACGCAGCTGCGACGTTCCAAGTCGGCAACCAACGGGAGTTGCGCGACATGCCCAATTTGTTCGTTCCTTCGTAGCGGATTGTTCCGTTGAGCACATAACGCGACGCATATGAATAGGTCACGTTGGCAAACGAAGCGAAGCTGCGACGGTAAGTCCACGTATTGCCGTAATAAGCAGCGTTTTCCTGCGCTTGTTGCTCGAACAGCGACGGGTCGATGAACGGAATGCCGCCATTGTCGTAAACGAAACCCCAACCTTGGAAGTTGATGCTGTTGCGGTCGATGGAGTTCACTTCCAAACCGGCAAGTGCATTGAAAATATGCGTGTTTTTCCACGTTTTGTTATACGTGGCCGTTCCGCGGAAGTTGTACTGCGACACAGTGTAGGTGTCGTTGTAGTAAATACCGCCTTTCGGAAGCACCGTCTCCGGCAAAGCGTTCGGGTCGTTCGGGTCGGTATAAAGATACGGGTTGATGTCGCGAATCGTCGCATCTTCCGGATCGATACCGGCACGGTAGGCCATTGCTTGGTTGGAGTGGTCTTTCACATGGTGCTCTTGAACGGAACTTTGATAACGATAAGCGCCCAAAGCATTCAATTCGAGGCCTGCAATCGGTTTCCAATTCAATTCAGCTTGGAATTTCAAGTCGGTCACACCTATATCTATATAGTTGTTTTCCAATTCATGGAAAATGTTGAAGTCCGACCAGTTGCGCGTATAGAATTCATGCGGATCGAGCGTGCGCGACGTGTTCAAAGCGTAGCTGTACGGATTAATGTCAAACCCGCGCTTCACCTCGCCGCTCACAGGGTCGGTCTCTTGGCTCAACGTGCCCGGAGCTTTTTGCTTGCGATAAGAATCGGAAGTCAACACCGACACACGCAATGTCGGAGAAATCTGATACGACGCGTTGGCATTGAACGTGTAGCGGCGCACGTCGCTCGAAATCGTCCATCCCGGGTCGTTCATGATCGAAACCGACGTATAGAAATTGCTCTTTTCCGTACCGCCGGAAATGCTGACAGAGTGGTTCTGCAACAATGCGTTGCTGAAAAGTTCGTCGAACCAATCCGTGTTGCGGAATTCGGCTGCGCGCAAATAATTGTTCATCGCCGAAGTGGTGTGCGGAAGGCCGAAAGCACCATTCGATTCGTTATATTGATCGATCAAATCATACATTTTACCATATACGCCGGAATTGGACGCGGAAGCGATGCTTGCAAATTCGAGCCATCCTTTGCGTTCCATTTCCCGATAGATACCCATTTGCTCTTGCGAGTTGCTGATGTTGAACTCGTTGTAACGGGGTTTCATACGTGTTGTGAATTCACCGGTGTAGCTGACACGCGTCGAACCTGCGCGACCTTTCTTCGTCGTCACGACGATCACGCCGGCCATTGCTTGCGCACCATAAATCGACGTTGCCGAACCGTCCTTCAAAATCTGGAAGCTCTCGATGTCGTCGGAGTTCAAACCCGCGATGGCGGAAGAAATCAACGTCACGGCATCTCCCGACGACAAATCGTCGGCAGAAACCTCGACTGCATCTTCCATGATGACGCCATCGACCACCCACAGCGGCTTGGAAGCGCCATAGATGGAAGTCGCGCCACGCACGCGAATCTTCGGAGCCGTACCGAACGTACCGGATACGTTCTGCACCGAAACGCCGGCCGAACGGCCTTCCAACGCGCGGGCAATATCTGCCACACCGTCCAATTTGGCCTTGTCGGCGTCGATTTGGGTAGTCGCGCCTGTAAACAAACGGCGGTCCATTTTCGACATACCGGTAACGACAACTTCATCAAGTTGCTGAGCATTCGGGCTCATTACTATTCGCATCTCTTTTGTAGATGCTTTCAAAACTTGTGCCTCCATTCCAATGTACGACACTTCGATCTCTGAGTTGGCAGACGAGACGGTCAGCGTAAAAGCACCGTCAATGTCGGTAGCGACACCGTTCGAGGGATTACCTTTCTCTACCACACTGGCACCGATAATCGTTTCGCCCGAGTCGTCGACCACGACGCCCTTCACCGTTATGTCGGCGTATGCACACAACGAGAAGAAGGACATCGCTGCCAAAATGACAAATTTCTTCAATCTCATAAATCTTAAAACAATTATATAAAACAAAACAACTTAAATGTTCACATATAATATAGGTGTAGCCGCAATTACAATTCGACACTCTCCTACAACGCTCCCTCTGTTAATTTCCCGAAGAAAATTAAGATTAAAAAGCGATTTTTCGCCTACCCACAATATCATTTTTCCAAAAGCAAGAATAATCTTTTTTACCTTTTGTTCAAAAAATATCTTTCCAGTAGCACTTTGCTAAATTACTACCCTTTTTCCGAAACAACAAATATATTTTGCATTTTTTCACTTCTCGCCCCAAACGCCTTTCCAGAACTGAATATACGCAGTTGCGACAAGCCGTAATCGACTTTTTTACAGATTGTTTTAATCGAATAATTATGCAAGCGCGTTCCGCTGGAGGGTGCAAGACGAGCACAACCGCATCGAAAAAACAAAAAATTTTACCCCTTTGCAATGTCATTCTCGCAACTTCTTCTGCGGATTTTTCTACGATTTTATGCGTTTTCGATTCTGAAATTCCATTTTTTATCACAAGAAAGCAAGAATGGCGCGCCATGCCCACACTGTTAAAATTAACAATTAAACTTGCTAACAAGATAATTTTTTCACATTTCAAGTCAGGATAATGAACAAATATCTAATACACAGCAATTTACTCATACAACACCGATTGCTTACAATTTGTAATCTACTATGAAAGCAGAAAAAAGCAGAGCGGCTTCGAAAAACATCGAAAACCGCCCTGCTAAAACAAAATGCTATTAAAATTCTTATTTTGCTATCACAAGGTAATAATTTTTCTTTCCGCGCTGTACCAGAAGATATTTGCCATTCAACAAATCGTCGGCAGAAATCACACGGTCGAAAGCATCGAGTTTCTCTTTGTTGACCGACACGCCTCCGCCTTGCACCAACTTGCGCATCTCGCCTTTCGAAGCGAACACTTTCGTATGCTCGGCAAACAAATCGACAGCTTTGACACCGCCGGAAATCAAATCGCGCGGCACCTCAAACTGCGGCACGCCTTCGAACACCGACAAAAACATGTCTTCGTCGAGACGGCGAAGCGCGTCGGCCGTGGCATTCCCGAACAAAATCGACGATGCGTCGACCGCCGCATTGTAGTCGGCCTCCGAATGGACCATCACCGTCACTTCTTTTGCCAAACGCTTTTGAAGCAGACGCAAATGGGGTGCGGCAAGATGCTCCGCCGTAAGCGCTTCCACCTCTTCTTTGGAAAGGAACGTGAAAATCTTGATATAGCGCACGGCATCTTCATCGCTGACGTTCAACCAGAATTGATAGAACTTGTAAGGCGACGTATAGCGTGCATCCAGCCACACATTGCCCGACTCGGTCTTGCCGAATTTTCCGCCGTCGGCCTTCGTGATCAACGGGCATGTCAAAGCGAAAGCCTCGCCGCCGTTCGTGCGCCGAATCAGTTCCGTGCCGGTAGTGATATTGCCCCATTGGTCGGAACCGCCCATTTGGAGCTTGCAATTTTTCGTCTCGTAAAGATGCAGGAAGTCGTATCCTTGAAGGAGTTGGTAGGTAAATTCCGTAAACGACAACCCGTCGCGAGCCTCGCCATTGAGGCGACGCTTCACGCTGTCTTTCGCCATCATGTAGTTCACCGTAATGTGTTTGCCCACTTCACGCGCGAAATCAAGGAATTTGAAGTCTTTCATCCAATCGTAGTTGTTCACCAGCTCGGCGGCATTCGGAGCATCCGAATCAAAATCGAGAAACTTCGACAATTGCCGCTTGATGCATTCTTGGTTGTGGCGCAATGTCTCTTCCGTCAGCAAATTGCGCTCCGCCGATTTTCCCGACGGGTCGCCAATCATGCCGGTAGCGCCTCCGATCAAGGCAATCGGCTTGTGCCCGCACCGCTGGAAATGACGGAGAATCATCACGCTCACCAAATGCCCGATATGCAACGAGTCGGCAGTCGGGTCGATGCCCACGTAGGCCGTCGTCACTTCTTTCTGCAATTGCTCTTCTGTCCCCGGCATCATGTCGTGCACCATGCCGCGCCATTTCAATTCTTCTACAAAATTCATCGATTCTTATATGTATTAATATATTTCTATTAAAGTTGCGCAAAGTTACCACTTTATTCGCACCCGCCGGCTACCACGACCGAAGATAATAGGTGCAAGTCCGCCCGTCGGGCAATGTCGTTTCCAACACTTTCCGTTTGCCGTCGGCAGAAACGATGCGAAAGAAATTTTCTTCCTGCAAATACAGAGGCAACTCCTTGTTTGGGTCTGAAATTGTTTCCATGTTGATCTGCACATAGAGTATATTGTCGTCGCGCTCTTCCCAACGCCCATAATACATGTTTCCGGAAAACTCTTCCGGATGAGAAACTCTTACGCCAAACACTTTCGACTGGAAGCAAAAAAACGCATTGCCTTCGTAGTCGGGATCGTCGACACCGTCGACAACCACGCGCTCCACCTTCCATTGCCCGAACCAATGCCCGATACGGCCGTTGTTTTGCGTGCATCCGGCGGCAACAAGCAGCAACGCCGCCATGCAAATCAAATATATCTTTTTCATCATTTCCCGAATAAATTCAACAACCCTTTATAGTTCACGGAAAAAAGCACTCCGAAATTGTCGCCGAGCAAATCGCCGCGGTCGAAAGCAATCTGGCCTTTGACCGACAAGCCTTCCACTTGCTTGAACGAATAAACGCCCTCCAGCATCATCGACACGTCGTCGATCGTCTCCAGTCGCGGCACGCTATACGTGCCCCACGACTTGCGATAGGAAAACAACAAGCGATATTCGAGCGGAGCCCACGCATTGCCGGACACGCCCACATGGAAACCGCGAATGCGATTGTCTCTCACCTTGCCGTTGCCAAGACGGTTGTAGATTGTGGCCGGTATGAACGGCGAGCCTTGCGACATGCCGAAATTCATGTATGAATTGCATCGGAAGTTGTTGTAATAGTTGTCGCCGCCGGTCGCTTGATCGGTATATTCCGTCCCGGGATGATCGTGCGGAGCCCAATGCATCGGGCCGGCCTGATTCGTGAAATCTATATACTCCACCACGGCTCCCGACACAATGGCGTTTTTATCGCTGCTTTTATATTCAAGCCCCCAAATGCCGTCGAAACCGTTCAACTTTCCGATGCCCGACCCGTCCTCAAACGGCCATTGGAAATAAGCCTTCAATTCCGTCTCGTCTTTCAACCGATAGCGTGCAACGAAATCCCACGATCCGAGCGTATTGCCATAGTAATACGCCGCGTCGCCCGGGTTGGAGCCGCCCTCCGATGGCAAGAATGCTTTCCAAACGTCTTTGAAAGTCACATCGTATGGATCTACATTCTTAAGTTTGCCTTTTTCGTATTCATAAGCAGTGCCGCCAAATTCCGTCACCATCTGCATTCCCACCGTCACCGAAAAAGGCTGCGACGGCTTCGTACGGAAATAGCACCTTTTATAATTGAAATACTCGTTAAGGTTGTATTTGCCATTATAAAAATTGAAGTGGTCTTCGAGCCAGCCATTTTGCATGTATTTCCCATAGGCTATTTCCCCTTGTATCTGCACCCATCCGTTGGTAAACGGGATGTTTTGGAAATCCACAAAACCGGCACGGATTTGCGGCACCGGACGGGCATTGTTCGACTGGACATAGTCGCCCGAGCCCAATTTGTCGTTGAGCAGCGGAGAAGTGCGCTCTTTCATGCCTACGGAAAGAAACACGCCCCTATATTTCACTTCCCCGTAAAGTTGCTGCAACCAAACGGACGTGGGGTGCTTCCCCTGCGCGGCAGGCGCTTGCGGAGCCTGATCATACTGCTCAAACGCCGAAGCATGGCCGGCGATGCCTTCCACGCCGAAAGCATAGCTGAAACGACGCGACAAATCAAGTTCCTTTTCCGCTTTCAATTGCAAAGAAAAAGCCTTTGGCTGCGTCAAAACGCCGCCATTCCCCGACATCATGTACGACGGGGCAAAATCTCCGCTTCCGGCATTTCCCGAAACCGTGCCTTCATAGACAAGCGGAGTCTCTGCGCCGGCGGATATCGCCGCCAACGCCATAAGCAAAACACATTTTCTCATCAATTCTGTTTTCTATTGCGCGCATATTCCCGCATTCGGTGAATCAAATCTTGCCGATATTCGATGAACCGGCGGTAGAATGTGCGGATATGTCGCATCTTCTTATCTTCATAAATATCGGAAATGGCAAAAAAGATGCCTGTTTCCTCAACATCTCCAAATTCGTCATTGATGGCTGTGCCCAGCACCTTCATTTTCGGCGACAAGTTCATATAGGAATTGACCAACGGAGGGATATTCATGCCTCGGCGGCGCACCTGCGTGTTCAAGATGCGATAGTCCTCCTTAAACGTCTGCCCCACAAAAATTTGTTCCATTTCCCGCACGTCGATTCGCGCATCGAGCGGTTGCAAAGGATAAACCAAACGTTCGTCGTCATGGAAATGCTTATCCAAGAAATACAAAATCATATTCCTGCATTCCCGAGGATAATCGGGATACATTGTCATCTTGCCGAAGAAATACTTCACTTGCGGATAGACCACCGTCAACGCGCCAAGCCCGTCCCACAAATTGTCGAGCGCATAGAGGGCTTTCACGCCGGCTTTCGTCGATTGGTACTCCACCGACACAAACGACCGGCCGAGCTCTATCGTGTAAGGAAGATACTCTTTCAGAAACTGCTCCGAATAGCCGAACATGTGCGACATCGCAATGTGCGGCATCCCGTCGGAATCAAATTTGACATTGTCGCCAAGCAAGAACCGATAGCCGCCGACGATTTCTTCCGCATCCGGATTCCACACAATCATTTGCTGACATGGCTCGTCCATTAAATCGTATTCGTCGATATCGGCGCTTTTGCCCGTTCCGCCTCCGGAGGAACGAAACGCGATCTCGCGCAAACGCCCTATTTCCCACATCAAGTTGGGAGAATTGTAGGCATCGACGATATAAATTTCGTTATGGCCTTTATTTGTGTTACGCAGAAACCTTGCTTCCGTAAGCTCCATTTTTAAAAGGCTTTTATGCACCGGAGCTATGATATTCTGCACTTTCATCGTCCCTGACATTTTACGCAAGACTATAAACTATATTTTTCACATATTCAGCCCATTCTCCATAAGTTCGACTGTTGTCGAATGTCGAATACGGAATGGGCTTGCCTATCCGTATCGAAAACGACGAACCGGCTTTTTTCACCATCTCGCCCGGCAAGCAGACCATTTCAATGTTCAACCGCAGGCCCGTTCGTTCCCGAAATTTCGCGAATTTATAAAAAAAATCAGAATTAAGCCCGCCAAAATAGATGGGAATCACGTCACGGCCGGTTTCCACGCTTTTCGCCACAAAAGATTTCTTCCACTCCCGATCGCGCACTTCGCCTCGATTGTTCATGCGCGAGCACAAGCCCGCAGGAAACGTAATCATTTGGGCATCGCTCTTATAGGCTTCCTCCACAAGCCGTGCAGACTCTCGCGTTTGGCTTCCATGCTTGTTGATAGGAAGAAAATTCTCCCCCAAAGGCTTCACCGCCATTAAAATGTCATTGACAATACATTTCACGTTCCCCCCATAACGACGACCGAGCAATGCGATCAACGCTATGCCGTCCAAGCCGCCCAACGGATGGTTTGAAACAAATATGAAACGTCCTTCGTTTGGAATATGCTCTTCGCCTTCCACATCCAGTCCTATTTGCAATGACCGCAAAGCGCCTTCTGCAAAATCCACGCCGGTCTTTCCGCTATTTTCATCAAGAATGCGGTTAAGAGTGTCTTGCCGTATGATTTTCGCTATTTTTCGATACACGAACTGCGGTATGTGCTTTGCATATCGAGGTATTTTTTGTTCAATCGCGCTGCGCACGTCAATATGAATCGTATCCGATTGTTCCATCTCTCTGATTTCTGCGGACAAAGATAGTGCAAGTTGAGAGCAATACAAAGAGCTTGCTCAATTTGTATTGCCGAAACGCATCCTATCTTATCGAAAGATAGAAGCCGAGCGAAGAACAATCAAACTTGTTTGAAATTGTTATTCCGAGGCGCAGCC
>UQKE01000035.1 GCA_900541555.1 uncultured Porphyromonadaceae bacterium
TCAATGTATTGCTTAAATTGATAAAGAAACAGTATAATTTGAAGATTGAACATTTTTCAACTCACACTTTTAGAAAAACATTCGGACGCAAAGTTTTTGAAAGTGCAGGCGAAAACGCTAATATGGCATTGATGAGGCTGTCTGAACTTTTTAATCATTCCAATGTAGGTATAACGAAGATATACTTAGGCATTCGAGAAAAAGAATTGCTTGAAACATACGACTTATTGGATTTTTAGAGTTAATTTGTTGGATTATTGAGCGTTCTTCCAAAGAAAATCGCTATCTTTGTTGCGCACATTAGCTAATAGTGTGCGGACATATTGAAAGAAGCGCATTTTCGCTTTATTCCGTTGACGTGAACTTCGACAACTCACAAAGTAATATCGGAATAATGTGGGAGAACGCTCTCTTTGGTGTGTATTCGTATATCAACGAAATACATCCAAAGTGGGGCTGTTCGTTCTCTCCTTATCCATATTACAGGAAGTCGAAGTCCTACGTCAAGGATGAGGTTAGAATGACGGCCTCGCTTCTCTTCTTTATGTTTTCAGCATAAAATAATCCGCATCGCAGGGCCATAGATGCAAATGTAAATTATTGCATTATGGCACTGATAAAATGTGAAGAATGCGGGCATGAGATTTCGGATAAAGCAACATTCTGCCCTAATTGTGGCTGTCCCAGAGGAAATGATGTTAGTGAGCTTAAACAGCAAGAAAGTTCATTGTCTCAAAGACGTAATGGCATAAATAAAAGCTATCTAATTATCATTGCAGTAGTAATCATTATGGGGTTGTTCTTGTGCGTTTTTTATAATCTGTTGCCTACGGAAACAAGAACTGAAGCTGTGCAAGACTCCCTTGAAAATATAGAGGGGCAAGATAAAGCATTAGTAGTTCCCCAAAATGCAACGACTAATCCAGAAGAGCATGAAAAAGATGAAGTATTAGATAAAGTTGTCGGGACTTATACCTTTGATTATGCTCAAAGTGGGAGATTCCATTGTGCACCTATTGTTGTATTGCCCGATGGAAGATGTGTCATACTTTACCAAAATTTAGGTGGTGATATAACATCTACGTTAATAGGGACAGTTGATATGTTATCTGATAAAGTTTTCACATTAGTAGATAGAAAAGAGTTCGTATTAGATCTCAATACATACGTTTTAAGGAATGGGCTTGAAGATCATTGTGGAACTACTTATCAATGGAAGTGGAATTATTATGATTATTTAGTTTTTGATTTAAATGAGATGAGACTTTATCAGAGTCTAAAGGAGTATCAGAATAGGGACATTTCCGACGCACAATTTGCGAAAATAACTAATCACACTTCTTCAACAAGTCTTAACCAATAAATAAAATTGTATTATGGCACTAATTAAATGTAGTGAATGTGGGCAAATGGTTTCCACAAAAGCCGAGAAATGCCCAAAATGCGGTTACTCTGTGCGTTTGTCAATGGAGCAAGAACAAGAGAAGGCCAAACAACCCATAGAAATCCATCCAACAATGGAAACAGAGAAAAATGAAGTTGTAAACAACGAACCTCAATTTCAACAAAAAAGCAAAAAGAAAGGTATTCTAATTGCTGTTATTGTGGCTTTAATAATCGGCTGTGGCGTATCGTATGCCTTATATATAAACAATAATAGTAGTTCAAACAACCAACCGCAAAACAAGCCGTTCAACGGCAGTAGCAGCTCATGTGGTCAACCGCAAGATAACTTTTCAGAAATTACGGAACAGTTCACAGACAAGGTGCGGAAATATGAAGAATTAGGCAGCTTCTCCGAAGGATTTGCCGCTGTTCAACGCAACGGATTATGGGGGTATATAGATAAAGATGGTAACGAAGTAATACCATGTCAATATGAAAGCGCAAAAGGTTTTGTAAATTCACGTGCTGTTGTGGAAAAAGGTGACCTCTATGGTTGCATTGATACAAAGGGGAGAGAAGTCATACCTTTTGAATATGGATGGATTAATCATTATACAGATTATTTCACCGTGAATAAAGACTATAAAGACGTACATGGTTGTGGTTGTATTGATAACAACGGAAAAGAAATTGCCCCTTGTATATATTCGGCAATTTCTCCTTTTTCCGATGGCCTGTCACGAGTAAGAAAAGGTGATTTATATGGCTATATTGATAAACAAGGAAAAGAAGTGATTCCTTGCAAATATGAATATGCAGATGTATTTTCAGATGGATTGGCTCTAATCGAGAGAGATGGATTATATGGTTTTATTGATATAAGGGGCAATGAAACGATTCCTTGCAAATACACATACGCTCATCCTTTTTCAGAAGGTATGGCCGCTGTCCAAATAGCCGACGCGGATGGCATATCCAAGGGTGGTTACATTGATTCCAAAGGTAACGAAGTGATACCTTGCATCTATAATACTGCGATAGGGATGAATCCTTTTAGTAATGGGATTGCTATTGTAATGGATGAACAAGGGTTCTTAGGTTGCATAAATACAAAAGGCGAAGAAGTATTGGTGTGTGTTTATGGAGATATACAAGTGTTTGATAATATAATAGCCGCACGGGAATCGGCTTCTCAATCATATTGGTTGTTTGACATGACAGGAAAGAAAATCTCTACCTCAGAGTATGATGCCATATATCCAGCAGGGAAAGGTCAGTTTATTGTCATTAGAAATGGTAAATCAGGTTTTATAAATCAAGATAGTAAAGTAGTTATTCCTCTCATGTTTGACGCTCAGTTTAGTGAAGATTCAGATGCAGGCTGGATAGCTGAATGTAAACCTTTTGTGGAAGGAGTTTCTATTGTTAGACAGAATGGCAGATATGGGGCAATAGACGAACAGGGAAATAAGATAGTTCCATACATTTATGATGAGATTTGGGATTTTTCGGAAGGGTTTGCTGTTGCTAGGATTGGTGAGAAGTGGGGATATATTGACATGAAAGGAAATAGTACTTTCTCACAAGATGAAATTGCAGCTGCAAGTTTGAGGGAAACTAAACATAATGAAGAAGTAGAGAATATAGAAGAAAACGTATCTCTAGTAGATAACCAAACCAAAAGTATAGTACAAAAGAGTGGCTTTTCTTCATGGGAAGATGTGATTAATTTCTTGCCTAATAAGAAATTTGTTTCTCGTGACTTCTATGGTTATGAATATGCAAATGAACTTACCTTCAGGGGAGAGAATGGCAAACTTGTTATGTGCATAAATGGAGTCAAGATAGGAGAGGTCGGTTATGACCTACGCGATAAAGACAAGTTTAATCCCAATAAAATTCATATGCTTTTAAGAGTAATAGAGACTGATTACCCGATGAATGGTGGGGTCAAGAGAGATTATGTATTTACCATAAAGACCGATAAGCAAAGAGGTGTCTATCTGTATTTTGAGCCGAGACTACAAGAGAATATATTTACACATGAACGATTTTATAAGTATTATATTCCCATGTTTGAAAATGGGAAATTAAATATGAATTTCTCTTCAGCAGACACTTATGAAGAATGCAAATTCTTCTATTACTATGCTGTTGACGAATAAACTGTAAATTACCGAAAGTCTGTTATAGATTAGATATTGCCACATTAGGATTACCTGTGTGCCAAATACGTGTCGCAGATTAAGAAACAAAAATCAACTAAAATATGAAAAAAGTTTTTTATTTGTTGTGCCTATTTGCTTTAAATGCGGAAGCACAAATTTCCGAGTTATGGAATCAAGCTCATAATGAACTGAAAAAAATAAAAAGTACTGAACTCCGTGATACTTTTAAGAATAAACTTGATGAAGCGGAAAGTAAATATAGAATATCCGCTGATTCTATCAAACTATCCTATAAAAAAGGAGCAGCTACGTTCATCAACATGGGGTTCAAGGATGAGCAAGGGAATGATCTGTATTGGGGAAAATATGATTTCCATATTGCAGATGATGGCAATGCTGTTTCTAAATTTTCTTATAATGAAATAAACATTTGTGAGAAAGATACTTTCTTATACAATGCAGGTAATAATAGCAATTATAAATTAGTTTCCCGTGTGCCCTCCCTTTCAGAGGTAACACGTCTGTTCAATAACTGTGACGCGAACCTCATAGATGAAAGAGAAGTGCATTATACAGGAAGACTCCGATGGGGATTTAAGGAAAGATACTATGTCAGTAACCCAAAGGGAATCTCTTTGAAAAGTCGGATAAATCATAACACTATAACATTTCCTTTAAAGTATTATTGGACTCAGACCACGGATGAAAGTGATAATGGCAGAGCATATATGTTTGCCTTTTCTTCGGAAAATGGATTAGGTAAAGGTACGGATGTAAAAGATGACAAATTATCTGTGAGGTCAGTTGTTTCTTGTGATAGAAACCGTATCTATGAGCAAACTTTGGGAAACATTTTATTATCAATAAAAAAAGCCCTACATGGACAGGCACGTGAAGACTCGTTAAAGCAAGTAAAATTTGAAATGCAAAGAGATAGTGCAATTAAAAACAATGCTTTTTTGCAATTTTTATCTCAGACTGCACAAACGTTGGAATCGGACAACGAATTATTTGATTACAGCATTTTTATGGAGAGAGATACTATACGGATTCGAGTTTGTTCCAATAAAAATACATCCCAATGTTATACCAAGTTTTGGGAGAAAATAAACCAATTATCTTCCACTATTTATAGCTCTAATTATAATCAGAACTTCGGCTATATCAAAAAAGAAAGTAATCAAAACAATGAATGGGATTTTTATAATATTTATTGGGAGTTCATCTTGAATACGAATACAAAAACAAACCAAGGAAATAGACGAAGCATTTCAGATGTCAACAATTATTATCATTATTATGAAGATATAAACGGAAAAGAATATTCTTGGTCACAGAAACGAAACGAATCACGATATATAATGAAAGATAATGGTGGTAACAGGAAATTCATGTCTTTTTTATGGGATGGTATGCAATATGCTATAAAGAAAAACATCGAAAGGTTTGTTGAAGGTGCTTTTGGAAAAGAGAATATTATGGATTTAAAAATTAATCCTATAATACCAATTCCTTATTCAATGAATTATATCAATCCTGCAAATGCTGTGGCTGTAGGCATTAAGGTTGAATCTGATTTATTCTATATACCAGCGATACAAAATGAGTGGGAAAAAGGTACTCCACTTTATGAAGTGAAGTTTAAAGTCACCGTGCCTCCATCAAAAAAAGTTATCAAAAAAAATGCTTCTCGCTATCAAGTAAAAATCATCGAAGAAGAAATGAGACCTTATACTATTTTTGATGGTAAAAAGTTAGGTACGCCATTCACAGGAACACCAAATGTATCGCGGAAGTCAGAAAACATGAAACAAAGGGGAAATGAATCATTGCGGAAGTTCGGAAAATCTTTGTTTGACAACACAAGAATAAGAATACGCAAAAACTGAAAAACACATTTGTATCACTATATGGGCATCGAATTGTCACTTTCTATACTTAGGTTGGCCGTTAGCGACCAACCTTTTCTTTTATGTCAGAATATTCAAAAATACGCAGAAGTGAACATCTTGATTTATGCTAATATGCTGATTTACTGCACAATATGTTGCTTTTGAGCGGATTTGGACTTGACAAACATTCGCTTACAGGTGAATATGACTGTTTTTGTGTATTTTCAGGTGCGAAGTGCGGAGTGCGGAATCGAGATTCTTATTTTTGAGGAATGTGAAAAATCAACTCCGCACCTCCGCATTTCCGCAATCATATTTCCAAACTTAGGCTACTAACGTTCTTATGTCTATGTTGGGGGCAGCTTCCGTTTGTATTTGGCTATACAAATCTTTATAGACTTTCATCACCCTTGTTATTGAAGTCGTTTTAGCACTCAATGCCCTAACCTTGGCTTCGACCGCACTCATATCGTAGCCGCATTCTTTGAGTAATAAACTATGCTCGTAGTCTCTTAATGTCATAGTCCGTTGTTGGCTGATATTGTATTTAATAGCTTCATCAATAACAGATAGAATAGGGTTTGCTTTTGATGTCAATACCGCCGACAAAGTATTATTTGGAATGTTCAAAAGGTTTCTGATTTGATCCATGGTATTTATGTTTAGCTCAAAACGTGTCTTGTCGTTGAAGTACGAAAGTATTTCATTCGGATTTGATACGGCATTCAGGAAGTGTCGGTTATCTGCCGATTGTAGTTCCTTTGCCTTGTCGTAGATGATTAGGCGTTTCTTGAATCTTGGAGTTTTCACCACGTTTTCTATCGTTATTCCTTCTTTCCGATATGGCTTTGTTACCCATTTCTTGTAATTGGATAAGTTTTGCCTCACATTGGTAATGATGTTTTGCATTTGGTTGCACTCAATATCTTTGGTAACATCGCATTTTACGACATTGCAATCTTCCATAATAGAATCCACATCCAAATGACAAATACCCAACCTGTTAATTTGTGACAAACAGTCCATAGCCGTGCCTGTGCAGATAAGGCTTGTATAGTTATCCAAAAGAATTTTCCCCGTAAATTCCAATATCAGCTCATTGTGTTGATAGTTCACCATTACCATAAGATAGAAAGGTCTTTCTTGCTGATATTTATAATATAGGATGTTATCTTCCCTGCTATTCAATACGAATTTGCTATAATCCATATCGCTGATGTAATCAATCTTTGTTACTAATTTCATCTTGTCAAATTTGAGCATTTAAGAACGTATATACATATTATTCAGTCTTGCAGTTTTGCAAGTTTTGTCACCTTGAGAAGTGGTGATATTTTAAGGTAGGTTTTTAGCCTACCTTATTATTTGATGTCGGTTTATTGGGTATGGTTTTCCAGTAATCTTTAAGGCCGTTTGAAATAGCCTCTTTGTGAGTGAATGATTTGCTTTTACCTTTCATACTTTGGCTTATCTTGGCCTTAGTCTCATCCGACAACTCTCTGTACTGTCTTTTCATCGTTACTTGTTTATGTCATTATTATATATATAAATATGGCCAACTTTGGAAAGTATATCAAGAGTAATAAGTCTAATCTGCAAATTTCCAGTAGAATTTTTGGAGACGTGTGGCAAACCGACGACCTCCTACTGTACTTATCTCTTGAAAGTATAATAAGAGCCAGGATACGTAAGCTAAAGCGCACAAATACAATAGGATGCACATTATGAGGCGTCCAAAAATGGCACTTAAAGTAATATAAGGTATTTGGGGGTAAAAGGAGGACGGAAAAAATTAGATAGAAATTTTTTGTTGAAAATCAACGTAAGTCGATGATATATAGGCATAACCTGAAAGATAATACTGTACCCTATAATTGTACCCTGTTTGTGTGAAACATCATGTATATTATTGATAATCAATATATAATAAAAATCGAATGGGAATAATCACTTCCCAAAACTAAAAAATGGAGCGAGTTTCAACACCCGCTCCATTTTTTCATGCGAACATCGCAAAACTAACGTTTCACGATTTTCTTAGTTACAACTTTGTTGTCTCTGCATACCGTGACCAAATACCACCCGGGCGTATAAGCCGACATGTCGATTTCATGAGCATTGCCCGCTGCTTCACAAACTCGCCGGCCGGACAAGTCAGTCACGAATATTCGTGCATTTTCAGGAGCTTCGACAGTCATCTTGTCCGTGACAATTGTCGGATAAACCCGAACTTCATCGTCGGCAAGCGAACCAACGCCGTCTTGCACCTCTTCTTCTATTTTTATATCATCAACGAAGAATTGATACATTTTGGGATCGCTGCAAGCATGGAATCCGATATAATATTTGCCCTCCGCGCCAATCTCAAAATCCAACACGATTTCTTCCGGCTCCGTATTATCCAATGAACGGGCTTCCATCAGCACGATATTTTGAGCCTCGACTGTGGCGGCCGTTCCCATCATGATTTCCAACTTCTCCGGCCATTTCTCATTTTCCACCCATGTTTTGAATGAAAGCTTGCATTTGCCAACAGCAAATTTTACAGCCGGCAATATCAGCCAATCATCGCCGGGCGCATCGTTTTTGTATTTATAGCGCACACATTGTTCGTCGGCGACATACGTCCACGTATTGTCATCTTTGTTGGCATCAATGATGGTGTATTGCTCCAATGTCGACTCATCGTCGAACGTTTCTTGGAAAGGAGGACGATAGCATCCCACAAATGCTTCTGCAGAAACCATATCGCTAACTCCGATTTCATTGACAGCTTGGACACTGTAAACATTTGTCCCCAACACGGGCTCCATGTCTACCCAACTGCACACTTGCCCGCGCACGGGAGATTCAAAAGAATAAGCCGGATTTTCCAAATCATCGCCTCTATACACATCAATTCGTGTCAATGTTGCCAATTCATTGCCGCCGAAATCGACCGATGGCGCTGTGAAACGGATTGTCGCTTGCAATTCGTCGTTTGGATCCGGTATCACTTCCAAATCGGACACAGCCGCCGGAATGCCCGACAACCCTATTTCTTCCACCATTATGTCGTCAAGTTCAAGCGTCATTTTGTTTGCATCGCTACATGCTTGGAACCCGATCGTGTAATTTCCATCCTCATTCACGGCGAAACGAACTTCGCGCGTCTCATAGTTATAGGATGTCACATCTTCCGCTTCTTTCAGCACAATTGTTTGCGACGCGACGTTCGGCTCTTTTCCCATAGTCACCTTGATGCGTTCCGCATTGTATGAAGAACTTGCACATACCTTATACGACAGTTTGTACATGATGCCCGCTTTGAGTTTCAGCTTCGGAGTCATCAGCCAATCGTCGGCGGGCAATTTCATGTTATAGGAATACGCCATGTGGTTGGACGAATAACTTTCCTCCCACTTCCACGTTTTTCCATCTTTGTTGTTGTCGATTATCGTAAACAAATCGACTGATTCCGGAGTTTCAAAATCTTGGAAATACGGGATGTCGCATGCATCGCCGAAAACAACTTTGGCAGATGTCGCCGTACCGCCTTCCTTGCCATCATAGCAAGCCGTCACTTGATAAGAATAAGCCGCCAAGACATTCGGCAATTTCTCGGTATAGGTCGTGCCGGCAAAAGAATCATCCACAAGCGTTGCATCCGGATAACGCATTATCTTGTAACCAATGCCTTCCTCATCCACATAACCGCCATTGATGCCCTTTTGTGGCGCCTTCCACGTCAATGTGGCCGTTCCGTCGTCGCTCACGGACAATGACAAATCGGTCACTGCTGCCGGAATATCCGTCCCTGCAAATACTGAACAATAGGCAGCATCGCCTTCTCCTTCCGCATTGCTGAGCACGACCGACACTTCATGCGAGCCCTCGGCAAACGCGTAAACATAAGAACACTGCTCGCCGGGATTTTTCGTATCGGTTTTTATTTCTACGCCATCGACAAGCACGCTGACATTTACTTCTCCTGTCAATGGCAAATCGCCGAACGTCACGGTTGGAATCGTAAACGAAATTGTACCGTCAAGCCCTGCGCCGACAAAGTCGACTTTCAAGTCGGCTACAGCTGCCGGAGCTCCTTCTGCCACCGGCGGCATGATGCAATACAATCCTACCATTTGCTCCCTGTCGGGCATATCGCCAATCAATTCGGCCGTTCCGGTGGCCGGATCTACTTCAAACAGTTTGGTTTCTTGCGACTCCAAGCAAGCAGCCCAAACAATTTTTCCGCTTCTATAATCATAGGCCGCCGATTGCAAATAAGAAGGTTTTTGTCCTGTCGAACCGACCAACGACGGTGTGCCAGTCTGCTTGTCAATCGTATATAAATTTCCGTCTTCGGCTATCCCGTAAATTTGCCCTGATTTGTTACAAGCAAGCGCAACCATCGTATTGTCGGGATCTGCCCAATCTGCCAACTTGGTAAAATCTCCATATTCGTCCATCGTTGCCCAATAAAACCCCGAAGCATCCTCATTGTGCATCAGAGCATAGGCAATCTCGCCTTTGACATCATAAGTCATCGACAAAGGCAAACCGGAATAATCTTCATAATCCATAATGCCCATCATCCCATTTTCCGATTCCCACGTTTCAGGATCGAGCTTATAGACTCGCACGCCATAAAATTCGCCGAACAACGAACGTGTCACAAAACTATAATAACTGCCATAAGCATATACCCCTGCACTTGCCGACAAATAATCTTCATCCTCAAAAACAGAAGACACGGTGAAATTCGGGACCGCCTCAAACGAATAAATGCCGTAAGGCACTACATCCCATTCTCCCAATGAATTCCATGAATCGGCAAATATGACATTGCCATAAAAAACCGTGCCTGATGAAGATGCCATGACAGGAAGGCTTTTTTCTGCCGATTGCCACGCTTCGGACGAACGAGTCATTGCAGATACAGACGCACCTTTTCCGTGAAGACCGATTGGCAAAGGATCACTTTTTGTGTTGGCGTATGCGCCGGACGGCGCAGCCAATAGACCGAAAAGCATAATGCTTCCAAGAATACTGTTTTTCATATTCTTTTAATTATTAAACGTTTAACATAGAATTAGAACTAAGAACCATAGCACCAATTCGTTATTTTGATGCTAAAATAGCAAATTTGCGGCAGGCAAACAAAAAAGATACAATAAAAATACACTATTCTTGCAAAAATATTTTCAAATATGCACAAACGACAAAACCGCCGCCCTTTGCATTCGGGAAGCGGTTTTTGCCGTATGATTCCTTTGTCTTTCTATTCTCCGGCCGGCATAGGGCGCGTCCTCAACCGGTCGCCCTCGCTTTCAACTATGCGCCGATAATACGACTCCGAATATCCGGGCGACAACGGGCTTTCCGGATAACCCTCTGCCGTGCGCTTGAATTTGCCATTTTCCTCCTGTTTAATCCTGCCATCCATGTATTTCACGAGCAAGTATTCGCCAAGTTTCTTATAGCGAGCAGTTGCCAATTCAGAAACACTGTCGCTGAATGCAGTCAACAAATCGGCGGCAGCTTCGGGATTTTGGCGACAAAGAGCGGTTGCTTCTTTTTCAAGTGCTTTCGTCGAGGTCTCATAGCTATCCTCTATTTCTTGCTGCACTTTCTGCACGTCGGGATATATTTGCGAAAAACGCACATACGTTTGATTTGCCACCCAATTGTTCACCCAAAAAGCCGAAGTCCAAGAAAATGTGCACATGTCTCCATTTCCCACACGGAAACATTCCGGCACGCGTTTCACTCCGCAATAGATCGGATTGTAAACAGAAATTGCAGCATCGTCCACTCCAAACCACAAAATGCCACCCACGGCATCGGGCAACCAATCGCGCATCTGGGCTACAAACGAAAATCCTGTTTGCTGTGTTGCGATCGGACGTTCATGGAAATATTCCGTCGAATCCACTTTCCACATCAACGGCGAATACCGATAGGGCGATTCCCACGGGCCTGCTCCTTCGTCGGCGGTCATCGCCAACGGCGTGTTTTCATAGTGGTCGCGCATCATTGCTTGCATGTCGCGCACGCTTATTTTCCGTTCCGGCTTCACATACAGCGGAAGCGTCTCGCCTTCCATTTCCATCACAAATGGCAGATAGCGCGACATTCCCGACGCAAACCGGTTGAAATACGCCCAAACTCGTCCATCGCAACCGCGATACGACAAATAGTCGCTCTCGGCATAAGCATTCGAAAAGCTAAATTCGCTGTCGTCGCCTTCAAAATAGCCCATTTCGCGTGCAAACGACACGACATCTTCCGAGTACATGCAATTTTCCTTATCCGAGAAAGGAATCTGATGTATGCGCGATTGGTTGGCATGCCCGCTAATGCAATCGTCGGGAATACGGATTGCTACCCACACCGCGCCTTTTTCTTTCATCCCTTTCGACACCATTTCCAACACCCAAATTTCGTTCGGATCGGCAATGGAAAACGACTCGCCGGTGCTGCGGTATCCGTATCGTTCCACAAGGCCGGTCATCACCTCGATTGCCTCGCGAGCCGTACGAGCGCGTTGCAAGGTGAGATAGATGAGCGATCCATAATCCACGATGGCAGTCGTGTCGAGCAGTTCCGGACGACTGCTCCACGTCGATTCGGCAATCGCAAGCTGATGCTCGTTCATATTGCCCACCGTGGCATAAGTGTGTTCGACTTGTTCGATTTGTCCAAGATATTTTTGCGTGTCCCATTCATAAACATCGACCATCGTCCCTGCCGGATAATCGGCAGCCGGCTGCATATACAATTCGCCGTACAGCACATACGAATCCGCGTTGTAAGTAATCATCGTGGAACCATCGGCCGTTGCTGCCTTGCCGGCAAGCAAGCTCGTGCAAGCATCCGCATGAATTCCGGAAATGCAAATAGCGAACAATGCAAAAAAATATTTCTTCATTTGTCTTTTATGATTGAATTAATGTTATGATTTTCAGATATTGCAGTCGTGATGATATGCTCGCCTTCAAACAGCGAAACGACCCGATAAGGCTCTCCGCATACAGTTGCCGCATATTCCGAACATGCAGCCCGTTCTGCTATGCCCTCCGGAAAGAGACGAATGTCGGCGCGAAAGTCAATGCCGCCAAGCAATGCACATTTATACAATGCTTCTTTTGCCGTCCATGCCAGCGTATGCTTCCATAGCGACATGCCCAAATGTCGAAGTTCTTCTGCGCTAAAAACCCTCTCGCCCACACGCAACGTTTGCGGTCGCAAAGTCTCCACATCGACGCCGACACGATGCGACCGGCTGTAAGCCAACGCGACAGAATCGCGACAATGCGACAAGCTCACGGACACAGCCTCATCCCGAATCCCGCTGCATTCCAAAAACGGTGCACCCGACGGCTCATGCCCTAATTTGCAGTTGCCGCCAAACAGCATTTCCACCAACGCAGTGCTTGCCCGCATTTCTGATTCACGCCGATTTGCCAACGATGGAAGCGCGACGGTCGCCAATTCCACTTCCGGAAACGGCGACAATCGTTTTACCTCGTTTTCAAACAGCTTGCTCAATCTTTATCTTCTATTTTCGCGTCTGCAAGAATCCGCACTTTCACTTTTTCGATTCGATGCTTGTCGATCGACATGACAAGGAAACGGCAACGCCCATATTCTATCACTTCCTTCTCTTTGGGGAAATCTTGTTTGATATTGAGCAACAAACCGGCCAAAGTTTCAGCGTCTTCGTTCATTTCCCCGAATTCCTGTTCTTCCAATCCGGTTATGCGATAGAAATCGTTAAGCAATGTTTTCCCTTCAAACACATAAGTGTCGTTTGCAAGGCGCGTATATAATTTCTCGTCTTCGTCATATTCGTCGCTGATTTCTCCGACTATTTCCTCCAACACGTCTTCCAGCGTGACAAGCCCTTCCGTGCCGCCATATTCGTCGACAACGATTGCCATGTGCATTTTTTTCTTTTGGAAATCTTCCAAAATATCGTCAATCATGCGAGTTTCCGGCACAAAGAATGGCGCACGCAACAATGTTTGCCATTCGAACGTATCGTCCATACGCCCTACATACGGAAGCAAATCTTTGGCATAAATAATGCCTTTGATGTTATCCTGATTATCCACATATACCGGCAACCGCGAATATCCTGACTCCTTCACCGTCTCGACCAATTCGCTAAACGGACTGTTCCAATCCACACAAGTCATGTCGACTCGCGAAGTCATGATGTCGGCTACTGTCTTTCCTCCGAATTTCAATATTTCTTCCAACATGCTCTTGTCTTTCTCTTCTGCAACGTTTGTCATTTCCAAAGCATGCGACAAGTCGTCGAGCGACAAGTCGTCGGTTTTCTTAGGCACAACCTTATTCACGAAATACGTGCTCTTCGCCACAATGCCCGACAGGGGAGCAAGGCAACGAGAAAGCACCGACAATCCTCCTACCGTCATCGATGCACAACGGGCCTTGTTGCTCTCCGCGTAAAGTTTAGGCAACAATTCTCCGAAAAGAAGAATAAAAAATACGATTACGACAGCTTGAAACACAAAACTGATTGCAACGCTTTCAAAAACAAAAATTTGCGACAAAGCGTAGCTTGACAACAAGACAACTGCCACGTTCATCAAAATGTTTGTAATCGAAATTGTTGCCAAAAGCCGTTCCGGCTTTTCCAAAAGGGATTTTACTCGTGCGCGTCGATTAGGTTCTATGCGCTCCATGTCGGCAGACGACAAAGAAAAATACGCTGTTTCCGAACCGGAAACGAATGCCGACACCATCAATGCTATAATTGCCACTACAATTGCCACAAGCGCCGACAGCGCAGGGGGGGCAAACGTCATGAAATTTTCCGCGCTGTCAATAGCGCAACCGATCAAATTTAAGCTACTCGGATAAGGGTCTGAATCCAAAATAATTTTTATTAGTTAAACATCTGTTTCTTTTTCAAGGGACAAAGATAGTGAAAGGTGAGTGCAGAAGAAAAAGAATTCATTCATTTTTCTTCTGCCGAACCGCATCCTATCTTATTCAAAGATACCGCAAGCCGAGCGAAGAACAATCAAACTTGCTTGATTTTGTTTTGCGCTTAACTTTCGCTATATTTGTGATTCATGCGATTTCTACAATGAACGACAAATCTAGAATATTAGGCGTTGAATTTCTCAGCCGTCTTTCCTACGAACCCAACGAGCAACAAACGGATGCCATTGCCGCGCTCTGCCATTTTGCAACAGACGAAAACGAACATTCCATTTTCCTTCTCAACGGATATGCAGGAACGGGGAAAACTTCGCTCGTCAGCGCTTTCGTCAAGTCATTGCCGTCCATACGCCGCCAAGCTGTGCTGCTTGCCCCCACGGGACGTGCCGCCAAAGTTTTTGCAGCCTATTCAGGGCACAGTGCTTTCACCATCCACAGAAAAATCTATCAAAGCCAACGCTACGATCCGGAAAACACCCGATTCAGCCTTGCAAGAAACAACCATAAAAACACATTTTTCATTGTCGACGAAGCGTCCATGATTTCCAACAATGCCGGAGAAAATGCAGTGTTCGGAACCGGTTGCCTTCTCGACGATCTTGTCACCTTCGTCGATTCCGGCGAAGGATGCCGGTTGATTCTCCTCGGAGATGCAGCACAATTGCCTCCCGTCGGATATTCCGAAAGTCCGGCATTATCGGCCGAAGTGCTGAGAAGCTACGGATTCGATGTCCGCCAATGCTGCCTCACCGACGTGGTGCGACAAAAAAAACAGTCCGGCATCCTCTACAACGCAACAGCCATTCGCGAAATCATCACTTCAAACCAACTCGCACCGCCGGTCATCCGCATCTCGTCATTTCCCGACATTGAAATCATCAGCGGAGAATCGCTTGCCGAAAGAATTGAAGATTGCTATAATGCCGACGGAATGGATGAAACGATTGTCGTCACTCGTTCAAACAAACGCGCTGTGATGTTCAACCAAGGCATACGCTCGCGCGTGCTCTACATGGAAGCCGAAATAGCGTCGGGCGACATGATTTTGATAGCCAAAAACAATTACTTTTGGTCGGAAGGCTACGACAATTTGGATTTCATCGCCAATGGAGATGTGGCTGTCGTACGGCGCATCTCCAACGAAACGTCGCTCTACGGATTGCGTTTTGCCGATGCCGTCTTGGAACTGCCCGACTACGGCATGGAAATCGAAGCAAAAATCATTCTCGATGCCCTCTACTCTGAATCGCCGGCCCTCAACCGCGAACAAAGCGAAATGCTCTACCAAAATGTCATGGCCGATTTTGCCGACATCACGCGCAAAAGCGAAAAATTCAAACGGTTGAAGAAAAATCCGTATTTCAACGCGCTACAAGTGAAATTCGCCTATTCCGTCACCTGCCACAAGGCACAAGGAGGGCAATGGAAAAACGTGTTTATCGACATGGGGTATATTCCTGAAAATGCCTATGCCAACGTCGACTTCTATCGTTGGCTCTACACTTCGTTCACACGAGCCACAAAAAAAATATTCCTCATCAACCCGCCCCTTGCTTCCGACTGAAATCATACGCCTTTCGAATAAGGATATGCCTCATCGAAACATATTTCGACAAAATACGTTATATTTGCATAAACCAATTCATTCTAAGAATGAAAATATTCACAGCTTCCGACATCAGAGAAATCGATCGCGCAACCATCGAAAACGAAGGCATTGCGAGCATCGACTTGATGGAACGCGCAGCGTCCGCTATAACGTTTGAAATCGTGTCGAGATGGGGCTCGTCGCAACGGATTCTCATTTTTGCAGGCCCCGGAAACAATGGCGGCGATGCTCTCGCCGTGGCACGGCTGCTCATCGACCAAGGCTACAAGCCGGAAATAATCCTGATAAATACAAAAAACAATCTGTCGCACGATTGCAGCATCAACAGGCAACGACTCTTGGACTGCGGCTATCCGAATTTCACCGAAGTGACGAAGACATTCACATTGCCCGACATGTCGGAATCCGACGTGGTGATCGACGGGCTTTTCGGAAACGGACTCTCGTCGCCGCTCAGAGGAGGCTACTCCACATTGGCAAAATCCATCTACGAATCGGGAGCATTTGTCGTATCGATCGACATGCCGTCAGGGCTTTTTTCTGAATTCAACGCAGGCAACATGCACAACTATATCGTGCATGCCAACCTCACGCTCACATTCCAATTCCCGAAATTGGCATTTTTCTTTTCCGAAAATGCCGAATGCCTTGGCGAATGGAAAGTGCTCGATATCGGGCTTAGCGAAGATGCCATTCGGAAAACGCCTTCATCATACTATCTGATTGACAGCCTCGGAGTGAAAGAGGAATTGAAGCCGCGAAATCCTTTCTCCGATAAAAACACCTATGGCAGGCTTTACCTCGCAGCCGGAAGCCTCGGCATGTCGGGAGCAGCGATACTGACTGCCAAAGCGGCAATGAGAGCCGGAGTCGGATTAGTCGGCGTGCATACGCCGAGTTGCTGCTACATTCCCTTGCAAACGGCCGTCCCGGAAGCCGTAGTATGGCAAGATGCCGACAATTGCCACATATCGGAAATCAAACCCGACAAACACTGCGACGCAATTGCCATCGGGCCCGGAATCGGCACGCACAGGCTCACTGCCGACGCGATGGAAGCCTTCTTGCGGCAAGCATCATCTCCCATCGTGCTCGATGCCGACGCGCTCAACTGCATCGCGGCACGGCGCTCCCTTTTAAACGACATTCCCCAAAACTCCATCATCACGCCACACGCGCGAGAATTCGACAGGCTTTTCGGCGACCACTATTCCGACGAAGACCGTTTCCTCCGCGCCGTGGAAATGGCAAGATTCTTAAAAATAATAATCGTGCTGAAAGGACACTACACGTTTATTTTCCGTCCCGACGGAACGGTATTCATCAACACCAACGGCAATGCAGGAATGGCAACCGCCGGAAGCGGCGATGTGCTCACAGGCATCATAGCCGCGTTCATGGCGCAAAAACACCGTCCCGACACGGCTGCATCGCTGGGCGCGTTCGTGCACGGGCTTGCCGGATCTATCGCTTGCCGCCGATATGGGGAATACAGCATGGTAGCTTCCGACATCATCGACAGCATTGGCCCTGCAATAAAAGAAATCATGGAAAAATAATAAATCAATTAATACGATCTCTGTTATGAAAACTTTAAAGTTCATGATTGCCGCAACAGCAATTTTGTCGATGACGACATCATTGACGGCACAAGAATCGCAAAAACTCACAGCCAACAAGCATAACGAATACGGGATTATCTACGCTTTGCCCGTGACCCACTTGAACATAGAAGTCGAAGCCGTCAAGACAATCAAAAAAGCCGGTCCCTACTACCGTTATGCCGACAAATATCTCGGAGTAAAAAATCCGGTGATCAAAGATAGCGAAACTTGGGAAATTCGCGACGTGCAAATATCGCCCGTCGGAGTGCCCGATAAGGAAAACGAATATCTGATGAAATTCAAAAGCGGTTCTGCGCCGTTTCTCATGCTCGACGAAAATGGGCTTCCTTTGTCGATCAACATTGAGCCCGAAGAAGCCGTCGTGAAGCGGAAACGCAACAAAATGCCCGACAAAAGCATTCTCGACGGCACCGACTATGCAAGCGCATTCACAGAAGACATGATTGCCAGCGAATCAATGATGAAACGCGCCGAAACCACAGCCGCCAAAATTTTCGAATTGCGCGAAAGCCGCAATGACCTCGTGTCCGGAAACGCCGACCAAATGCCGCCCGACGGACAGTCGCTCGAACTCATGCTCAACGAGCTAAACCGCCAAGAACAAATGCTCACAGCCATGTTCACGGGAACGACGCAAACAGAAACAAAAGTTTTCCGCGTAGACTATGTGCCGACAAAAGATGTCGATGGCGATGTGGTGTTCCGCATGTCGGACGTCAATGGCGTTGTCGATAAAAACGATTTAAGCGGAGATCCCGTTTATATCACTTTGAAAACCACCGAAAAAGGAGAATTGCCTGTAAACGACAAAGGCGAAACCAAAAAAATTCCGAATGGAGCCGTCATGTATACCATCCCGGGAAAAGCCAACGTGACGCTTACCTACCACGGCAAGACAATCGCTACGGAAAACGTGGAAGTTGCCCAATTCGGAGTGGCATTCGGACTCGAACCAAAAATGTTCACCGACAAAAAAGCGCCCGCCTACGTCATATTCAATCCCGAATCGGGCAGCATTAAAGAACTCGGAACGCTCGAAATCGTCGAAGAATAAATCACCAATCCCTTCACTCTCTTGGCATAGCGAAGTCAGCAACCATGCTGTGAACTCTGAGAGTGTACAGTTGAAACGTAGCAATGTTCTCCCCTGTTCACGCGCGCAACACGCGTCGATAGGGGAGAAAGTTTTTCCTGACGGAAAAACAGAGGGGTTTTGTGGTTTCCTGAATTAGGTTGACCGTCTGCTTGTGGTTGAGAGTTGAGTGCTTATGGTTGAGAGGCCGATAGAATGGCAAACACGCTGTGAAATTTGTGTGTGCGATGGAAACGTAGCAATGTCCTCCTCTGCCGCGCGGAGCGCGGATAGGGGAGAAATTTTTCCGCCAAGAAAACACAAAAAATGAAAAAGACATGCACGCCGTCCCCAACGTGCATGTCCAACAAAAATAATCGAATGTCAATACAACCGTTGCACTATCAACGACCCATTAATAATCACTTTACTCTAATGCATCTTTCCACCATGAGGCAAACAATTCCGGCGAATTCACCCCCATGCGGTCAGATGACTCGCCGGCATTCACCTCCACAATCATGCCGTCAATTGCATCGATCGTATAATAATGACTGCCAAGTACCGACAAGCGAGATACAGCTTCTTTCACGATTGCGGGAATTATTCCCGTGCGGTGATATATTTTCCCCATAATTACCCAATATCGTTCTTCGTTATAAAACAATGCAGGGTTTATGAATTTTCTTATCGCAAATACGCCATCGCCATACAGCGATCTATACCTTGATTCAAGCTCTTCCATAGAATGTCTGGGCCATACGGATGCCAATACACCTTCATTCCACAGCGATTTGGTGTCAAATCTTATAAAAGCCTTGTCCCATCCCCGATTGCGAATTTCAGTTACAACCGATTCGTCCAATTTTTTGCTAAAAATAGTCGGAATGCACAAATCCGCAATCAATGGATAATAAATCGATTGGCTTCTCGATGAAATATATTCTTTCCACCCTTGTATATATCGAGGATCCGTGGGATAGTCTGCTTCATTCTTAATAATGAACCCCCTGCGTATCAACACATCGCTATCTTCCCGTGGCTCCACTCCGGCTCTTATGCCTGCGCCACGCAGTGCCTCTGCCTCTGTTCTGAAATATTCATCAACCTCGACAGGATTTTTTTCATCATGCGGATAAATTATCTCTTTAATCATTTTTTCTGAATAATGAATGCAGCCAAACTGCTATCGATACTTTTGTACAAAAATCTGTATATGTTTTATATTCAAATGAAAGCACATCGGCTTTCATCATTTTTTTGGTGCCCTCCAAAGAAAACAGCGGGATAGGCAAATATTCGTATGCCTCTTCAAATAATTCCTTTATCATCGGTTTCGCCAATTGCAGCCCTTCCGCCGATAAGCCAATAAAATCGGCGCTATAACAAAAATCCGACAATTCCACCGGAAGAAGCTCCTTGAAAAAATGTCGTGTCCATAATTTTAAAGGATCTTCGCGCTGTCCCATGCGGAGGCTGGTAATCTGATCGATTATTTCCTCATCTGAATACATCGATACGAGTTTCATTCCCAAAGGTCCGTATACGAAATCTTGTTCCCACGGAAAAGTGAACTCATTGCCGATGTTATAACCACGAAAATTGCTTATCGACTGGATTGCTTCAACAAACAAAGTATCGCCCCCTTGACCTGTAAATACGACATCGCAACCGCTGCGTGCGAATTCCTTTGCCAATGCCATTGAGGCATCTATCATTTTTATATTCGAATCCGGAACTTGGTGTTTCGGCTTTTTATCCAAATTTCCATAAAATGGATAATCGTCAAAATCAATCAATCGGCCATTTGTGCCGTAGGCAGCCAAAATTTCTTGTATCCGCCTTTCTGTCCGAAACTCAAAGCGCGACAAGCTGCTCAATCCAATCGGGACAAACGGAATGTCAAAATGCCGCAATAGGCATATAATCAAACCGGAATCAAGACCCCCGCTCAAATGCACGCCAATGCGATTATGCTCAAACCTTTGAAAAAATCTGAATGCGGCGTCAAGAAATGTGTGCATATTGGCATCTGACACTTTTGGCACATATAATTCCTCTTCCAAAGAATTCTTGACGAAATTCCATCTGAATCCTTCATTTATGGCATAAAATCCGGGGAATTCAGGTTTCCACTCCCATTGCTTTACCTCGCCTATTGCATCGTTCCGTAGTCGGTTGTCAACCAAATAACTGCGCCACATTCCCGTTTCAAGTTCATCCCAAATATCGGACTGAACCCTGTTTTCAGCAACATTGAAAAATTTCAAACTTGGCTGCACCCTGCCTCTTGTTACTTTCTTCTCTTTCATTTCATCATTGCCAATGGAGTGAATTGAATCCATACATGATCATATACATCGGCATGCATCCCGTCTTCTATAACCCATGCATGCATGTGGCGGAATGGCAAAAAACATCCTATGAACAATGCTCCGTTACCCTTGAATCTGCGAGAAGTCGTGGCGATAAAAATCGAACGTGGCAGGCACAGCACACGTTGGTTTCGGCCTTTCAATATTTTGCGAAAAGCCATATTTGCCTCTCCGGCATCCTTATAAATTGCAAACCTGCAATGGCTTAATAGATATACGGCAGGATAAAGATACTTCCACAAAAACACAAGCAAACGGGCATAGCATTTTGCAAATGCCGATATCCGTGGCGTTTCCCCACGTTCTCGTCCATGCAGCAAAAACGGTTTTTTCACATATTCACACAAAACATCTCCACTACTTGCCATCTCGTTATCGCCGTTTATGCCATCCACGGAAATAGAGTATGTAATGCCGAATACTTTATTAAACCTATATTTTTCCCCATCATTATATATTACAAACTTTTTATACATAATCCCATTTTCTAAAAATAGCATAGTGACTGTATTTCTTTCGCCACCATGCTATTTTATCACATTTTTTTATTCAGAAAGTCCCGGAGTACTACTCGTTCCAATCGCTCTCCAATTCTTATAACCACTATAATCTTCTGCACCGTTCGATTTTTTCCCTTTGATAAAAGAGGGGGATGAGAATAATTTAATTTTTTTCATAATAAAATAAGTTTAAAAAAATTGTGCCTACTCCCTTTATAGCGTTTCGACTTTCTCTGTTTATATTCCAGGATAAAATTCTGATTTTGCAATATCAAAGCTATAGCTCTCGCCACAATATGGACACCTATGCAATTGGAAGCATGGCTCACAAAGCATTATCTTCTTTTTGCATACAGAACATTTTACATAATAAAAGTTCTCAGGACGTGCATATATCCCTGCTCCATGCGTCTTGTCTGTCATTTTGCGACCACACAATTCGCATTCTTCTTTTCTTCCACCAAAAAACATAACAAATTTTATTTAGTTCAACATTTATATCTGCTATTTCACTTTATCTGTCAGCGAAATTGCTTTTTTTATTTTCACAATCGTGCATTACCAATTGGTTACGCGATATTGTTGCAATTTGCATATTATATAAGTTCCGCCTCAATTCTTTGAGTCTATGCGCAACAAGAATTCCATCATCATTCTGCTCCCTAACGAACATGGAATCATACGCATCCATAACTCAAATCGATTATAGATTTAGCAACTCATCTATGAATTCGAGCAAAACATCAACATAATGGCCAATAACCTTGCCCCATGCCTTTTCAAATAATTTCTGAATTTCTGGATCGACATTTTGAATGGTGGACATTTTGAACTTCATGAATTCCACCACAGTATAACCGCTAAATGTCGCTTGTAATTTCCCTATATTTTTTTCGCCGTGATGAACTGCCGTTACGATTATTTGGACATTATTATCAACATACTCCTGCAATTCGGCGATTACTTCATTTATTTTATCTCCGCCACAATGAACTGCCATTGTGATGCCGGTATCTTTATATGCGCCACGTGCAATCCAATTTTTCCAGTTACGAGACTCATTTTTAAATCCAAGTTTGTCTATGAGCGCTTGAAGTGTTTCAGTTTTTCCACTACCATCCTCGCCACAAAGTGCTATAATGTATTTTCGTTTCATACAGAAATTTATTAATGATTTGTTACTGTTAGGTATCTGCCTATTTCCGCTTCGAAACTTACGAAAGTTTTGACAACGCAATGCACAAGCAAATGTATAACTAATTTTACAAATTACCCCCCCCAATTGTTAAATATAATTAATAAAACTAAGTTAGCTGTTAAAATGCAAATATCTTATTCTTTTGACACGAGGAAATATCTATAAATCAACAAATTGCAACTTATCCAATCTACTTAGGATCAATCCGCCGAAAGGCAAAATAAGGCAGCCCCCTTTTCCAAACTCTCATTGCTGCCCTATTAGCACATTGAAAAGCTATCAAAGCTCTTCCAAAATATGCAGTTCCAAACAATAGCTTTAATTACTTAACCCAAAACCATCCGGCAACATAAACTCTCCGATTCGCGACAATCCATAGCAATCCCCACGAATCAATAGATTTTAGCGAGGATACGCATATAAGTTGGCAATAACAGTAAGGTGCCTTAGCCCATGAAACGCAAAAACATGGCACTCCTTGTTCGCATGCACTGCGCGGATAATGCGTATTGTCTACGGACAGAAATTGCTTGCAAAATATTGAAACGCAGCAACGTAGTAATGTCCTCCTCTGCCGCGCGGAGCGCGGATAGGGAAGGTGCCGCAGGCGGAGGGGTTCGGCAAGCATCAACGTCGCAGCTTCACAAACTTTTCTGCTTTCAAACTTGCGGAAAAGCCGCTTTGCGGCTGACAGTCAACCCCTTCGGCTCGCAGGCTCGCCACTTCCCCTATTTGCCT
>UQKE01000036.1 GCA_900541555.1 uncultured Porphyromonadaceae bacterium
CGGTCAACCCCTTCGGCTCTATCGAGCCACTTCCCCTATATCGCCATTGGCATGGTGACACAGAGGGAGACATAGCTGTATTTCAGATTCTTAGCTATGGAGCGCAGTTGCGTCAGCCATAGAATAATATAAAGATGCGGAAAAACGCGCTGCCTATTTTGCGGCAAGCGGAAAAATGCCGGCGAGCGTTTTTTTATTTGCTTGAATATTTCTTGACTTGCTCTGCGATTAGTTTGTTGTCGTCGAAGTAGTCGATGCGCATGGCTTTGCGAACCTCGCTGAGAGTTTGCGCGGCAACTGCGCGGGCTTCTTCGCTTCCTTTTCGCAAGATGTCGAACACGCCTGCAATGTCTTGCTCGAAATAGTGGCGGCGTTCGCGAATCGGTGCAAGTTCCTCTTCAAGCACGTTGGCAAGCAGCTTTTTGACTGTTCCGTCGCCAAGCCCGCCACGCACGTAATGGTCCTTCATTTCTTGCAGGGAGTTGTAGTCGGGGCAATACCGTTTCACGAGAGAGTCGTTGCATAGCGCATCCAAATAGATGAAGGGGCAGTTGCCTTCAAGATGTCCGGGGTCGGAGATGTTGAGGTGCAACGGGTCGGTGTACATGCTTTTCACCTTTTTTGCAACTTCTTTTGCCGTGTCGGAAAGATAGATGCAGTTTCCGAGCGATTTGCTCATTTTTGCTTTGCCGTCTGTCCCGGGCAACCGCATGCAAGCTGCGTTCGAAGGCAACAGAATTTCCGGCTCGACAAGCGTTTCGCCATACACGTGGTTGAATCGGTTGACGATTTCCCGAGTCAATTCAATCATTGGCGCTTGGTCCTCGCCGGCCGGCACGGTGGTCGCTTTAAATGCCGTTATGTCGGAGGCTTGGCTGACGGGATAGCAGAAGAACCCGACAGGGATGCTTGTCTCGAAATTGCGCATTTTGATTTCTGTCTTGACAGTCGGGTTGCGTTGCACTCGCGACACCGTCACGAGATTCATGTAGTAGAATGCCAATTCTGTCAGTTCCGGCACTTGCGATTGTATGAAAATTGTTGTTTTTGCAGGATCGATGCCCACGGAAAGGTAGTCGAGGGCAACTTCAATGATGTTTTGGCGTATTTTTTCCGGATTGTCGGCGTTGTCGGTCAATGCTTGCGCGTCGGCAATCATGACATAGATTTTATCATATTCGCCTGATTCTTGCAACTCCACGCGCCGGCGCAAAGAGCCCACGTAGTGGCCTAAATGAAGTCGACCGGTTGGGCGATCGCCTGTAAGTATGATTTTTTTCATATTTGTTCGTTTTTTTTGATTTGCAAAATTAATGAAAGTTGGGAGCAAAGCAAAGAAGAATTTTGATTTGCATCGCGGAGCGGGATAAATGCCTTCCTCCGGTTGAACGAAAAAAAGATCATGCCGAGTGGATTTCAGCCGACAAGCCGCTGTCGGCAATTAGGCGACGGATGTCGGTTGCCGTTCCGTTGAAGGGTCCTGAATGTGCCAATTTGAGCGACGACATTGCCGCTGCAAAGCATCCGGAATCTTCGATTGGGGCATCGTTGGCACGCATGTAGAGGTAGCCGGCGGAATAGGTGTCGCCGCATCCGGTGGCATCGACTATTTTTCGTATGGGGTACGCCGGTATGTCGTAGAACGTATTTCCGTCGAAAATGACAGAGCCGTAGCTGCCCAAGGTGATGCATGTCTCTTTTACGCCCCATTCAGCCAAGCGCAATGCTGCTGTCCGCGTGTCGGCGCTTCCTGTGAGCGATTCGATTTCAAATTCGTTGACTTTCAGAATGTCGACATATTTCAAGTAGTCGCGCTTGTTTTTCCAATCGATGGAATACACTTTTTCGCCGCGCACTTCTCGCAAATATCCTTGCGCGTCGACAGAAAGCGTTCCTTTTGCCGACAGCATTTCAAACACATCGATAGAGAAGTCGTCGGCGAGCAAGCTGCCGAGGTGGAAAATGTCGGCTTCTGCGTTTTCCAGCATTTTTGGCGTAAACGGGTCGGCTTTGGCAAGCACCCGTTGCGTGCGGTTGTTTTGATTTGCGCCATAGCGGTTTTCGAAAAATACGGAGTGGCGGCTTGGAAGCGCACGGACGCTTATGCCGCGTGCTTGCAACTCGCTGACGGTCTGCATTTCAGATTTGCCGACAGCCGTGATGAGCTCAAATTTGGCAGCGGGGTCGAGATTGCAGATGGCGTGTGCGAAATAGAAGGCAGTGCCTCCGGGCATGTATGCTTCGCGGTCGGGCGTTATGATTTTGTCAAGCGTGATATGTCCGATGCAGCAAATTTTTTTCATGAGCGAGGTGTTTAATTTATTTCAAACGGACGTGGAATTTAAAACACCGCGTTGCTTCGTGGCGGGGCAATACGGTCAGTTGGACGTCCTTGGCGCGATCGAGCAACGAATCTGATGCGTCTCCGACGCTGGCGCCTGCTTCGAGCAAAGCTTTTTCTATCGTTTGCCGTGCGATTTCAGGGCGATTGTTGTCGTTGCTTAAATGGCATAAGAACACATATTTCAGCCTTTTCGAATATATTTCTTTCAAAAAAGTAGCTGCGTCTGCATTGTCCAAATGTCCGTTTTCGGCGCGGATGCGGCTTTTCAGATAGTCGGGATATTCGCCTTCTTCGAGCATTTTTGCGTCGTAATTGCTTTCGATCACCAAATAGTCGGCATTTTCCATATAGTGCCGAGCCCGTTCAGATACGGAGCCGAGATCGGTGGCGAGGACGAAGCGGGCGTCGCCGTAGGCGATGGAAAATCCGGAATTGCAACTGCCATCGTGCGGCACGTCGAATGCCGTGATTTCAAAATCTCCCAATTTGAAAGGAATTTCTTTGTAGATTGCCACATGGTAGTCTTTGATGCGGCGGGAAATGTTGTGGCGGCGCAAAATGCCGTTTAACACGCGGTTTGTGCAAAAGAGCCCGATGGTGCGGTATTTGCGCAGGAATGCATAGGCATAACGGATGTGGTCGCCATGGTCGTGGGTGAGGCAAATGCCTTTGATGGCTTCCGGGGCGATATTGTTTTCGGCTAATTTTTCGATTACAAATTTAATGTCGATTCCGGCATCAATGAGAAAGCCGCCGTTTTCGTTGCCAATGAAAGAGCAATTTCCGCTGCTTCCGCTGCCGAAACTCAGGAATCGGAAAACGCCAGAGTCGTTGATTTCGGCGACGGGCGCGGAAAGTTCGGAGCGTTTTTCGGATTGAACGTTTCGCCGCATGTCGATGCCGCCCGACAGCCCGGCAATTCCCGATGCAGAATCTTCGGAAAATTCTTCGTCGAACAAAGAGCCTTGCATTGCGCCGGCAGTGGTTTTATATTTTTTCTTTATTGGCATAGTAAAAATATGGCGGGACGTTTCCCGTAGTCGTATTCCGATTTTCGCCATTCGGCAATTGTGCGGGTGGTTATTTGCTCGTTTTCGCTTGTCAAGTCGCAAGCCACGCAAAGTCGCAGGTTTCCGGCAAGCGAATTGCATAAATCGGCCATTAGCTTATTGTTGCGATAGGGAGTTTCGATGAATATTTGTGTTTGCTTCATGGACGCAGCCCGTTCCAGCTCGTGGATTTTTTTCTTTCGTTTTTCCGCTTCGATGGGGAGGTAGCCATGAAATGCGAAACATTGCCCGTTGAATCCGGAGGCCATCAGCGACAGCAGGATGCTCGACGGGCCGACAAGCGGGACAACTTTGAAACCGCGCCGATGGGCCGCTGCAACGGCTTCGGCGCCGGGATCGGCAACGGCAGGACAGCCTGCCTCTGAAATGACGCCCATCGGATGTCCGTCGGCCAATGGGGCAAGAAAGCCGGAAATGTCTTCGGGCCGTGTGTGCTCGTCGAGCGTGAAAAACGTAAGTGCGTCAATGTCGATTGAGCGATCGCATTTTTTTAAAAAGCGACGCGCAGTCCTTACGTTTTCCACAATGAAAAAGCGTAATTCTCGAATTATTTCCAAATTATATGTCGGAATAACCTTTTCGACAGGCTCATCGCTGAGTGTCGACGGTATCAAATATAATGCAGTTTCCATTCCAATTGCAAAGGTACGAAAAAGGTGAGTGCAATACAAAGGGCTTGTTCAATTTGTAGAAAAACCGCCCGACACTCACGTGCCGGGCGGAAAGTCACTCTAAACTATAAACAAAACTATTAATTATTTTATAATGAAACGTTCAACCACAGTGCGTGCCTCGTTGCGCAAAACAAGGACATAGACGCCTTTTGCAAGTTGCGACACGGGCAGCGTGATATTGCCATTGCAATTGGTTTCTGCCATAGCTTGGACCCCTTCGGCAGTGTAGACAGTGGCCGTGTAGTCGGTCATTGCCGTGCGGATGTTCAGCACGTCGGTGGCCGGAATCGGGAAAATGCGCACTTGCGGTTCTTCCGGCAAGAGGGCGACATTGGCTTTTGCTTCGTCGATTTCAATTGGAATGCATGCAAATTGCAGTTTGCCCCGTTGCATGGCGCTGACCACGGTTTCCAATGCCGTTTGGTCTTGCAGCCCCTCGATGCATAGATTTTCGCCATCGATTGTCAAAGAGGCTTTGTCGGTGTCGTAGGCATCTTCGAGCTCGAATGCAACGGAAGAAGCATCGTCGTCCAAATTGAAGATTTCGCGCAAGTTGACAAATGCCGGTTTCGACGTGCCTGCCAATTGCGTCGGAGCGTCGAATATTTCGCGCGTTCCTCCGAAATCGTCCATACAGAAGTAGGTAGGCGTTGTCAGGCCGTAAGAGTTTTTCCTTGAACCGTCGAAAGCGAACGATATTTTTGTCACTGTGCCTAACGGGCGGAGGTCCACCCATTGCCACGTGTCGAGGTAATAATGGTCGGATTCGTTTTCCGAGCGGTAGTCGGCTAAATAATATTCTACTGTCGAAACCGAGCCATCCGGCTTTTCTCCCTTGACAATCAGTTTGAACCAATCGCCTTTGGCAAAGCTGCCGGCAGTCATGCCGTCGCCGTTTACAATGGCATCTGCGGCATAGGCTGCGTTTGTGACGTAGAATCCCTCAACGCTGCTGCCTTCCGCGCCGGCATGGGTCGGGTTGATGTAGTAGAATGCTCCGTCGTAGCTGTAAACGACGGCATAGTTGGCCGATTCATGGCCGCCACCGGCAGCCGATTTGAATTGGTCGGAAAGCGAAGCGAAATCGGTCGATGTTTGGTTTGAAATGCCAAAGCCGCCCCACCAAGAGTCGCTGTGCCTATTTGTGTCGAAACTGTATGAGCCGCTGAAAAATTTAGAATCTGTTCCGGGACTTGTCCAGTCGGAATCGTCCTCTCCGAGACCGTTGTAGTAGCTTTCATCGTCGAGGTAATTGTCGTCGAACGTGGCCACATGCGCCGAGCCTTCCACGTAGACTAACACGCGGGCGTTTGCCGAGTTGCCCCACGCATCGGTTGCTTCGACGGTGTATGCGCCGGAATGGGACAATTCGGGAGTTTGGCAAGATGCGGTTGTTGCAATTTCGTTGCGCATGGCGTCTTTCCACGAGAAAGAGTAGGGCGCGACGCCGCCGGAGACTGTGGCCGACAATGTGGCGCGAGAGCCTTCTGTGGCTGCAATTTCAGTTTCGGCAGTTGCAATTTCAATTGGAAGCGGTTCTCCGCTGAAATTGTCGATATAAGCGTTTCCATTTGTTGCCATTTCCAATGCGGTGATTGTGCCTTTGTCTTTCAAATTGTAGAAAATCCATGTATCGTAAGTCGATTCTGCCGTATATGGGTGTATCTCTCCATTGCCGTCGTAGATGGTGATTGTGACATTGCCGTCCGATTTCAAGAAGAATCCGGTTAAAGGAAGGCCTTTGTCGGTGTTGGTAAGAGTGACGACTGCATTTTCACCTATTTTGGCGACCTTGTCGCCTTCCACTACTGCATCGGTTGTCGATTCGATTGAGAATCCCGTGAAAGATGCCGTGCCGTCGTCGAAACCGTCCTCAGTCGTCGTCACATCTTCAAACGTGGAAACTGCTGTCGGCGTATAGCTTGTAGTGAAAGGTTCGCTTTCAAGTATTTCTGAAACCGAGGAACCTGTCAGATTCGACAAAATGCTATACAGCTTATATTCGGTTTGACGTGCAAGTCCTTCCAATTTGATTGCAGCCTCTTTTCCTTTGCGCAATTCGATTTTCAAGCTGGACGCATCGATTTCGTCTGCTGTCGGGGCAGGTTCGGAAGTCGGTCGGACAAGCAAATGGACAACTGCATTGGTTGTGCTCATCAGGCGGGCTTCGGCAGAAACGTGCGTGATGCCGCCGATTGCCGGATATCCTTCGGCATAAGCCGGAGTTTCAGTGTCTTCGCTGTATTCGTATGCGCCAATGGTCGGTGTCGAGGGATCGCGTGGAGTGCCTTCCTTGTCGGTAGTCGCGAAATCAAGCGGCATGGCTTGCGACAAGATACTTTCGTCGGCAGGATACAAGATCGACGATGAAAGGAATGTTACAGCGCGGTTGATGCTGTTTGTCTCGCCGGAACGTTGCACCCAATCTTCATAAGTGTCGATAGTCGTGGAACTGCTTGTCTTGGCAAATGATGTCCCTGTGGTCGACAAAACATTGTTGGAGAATGCAATGCCATCAATGCACGTTTCTTTGTAGAAACGGTATACGACGCCACCGTCTTCAACTTGCAAAATGTTGTTTCTGACGGTCATGTCGGTCATTTGGTCGTTGATATAGAGAGCTACGCCTCCACCCAATTCGGCATTGCCGGTAACAAGGACTGTGTTGTATGCGATGTCGAGGCATGACGATGGGCTGTTGAGCTTGATGCCTGTCGTCGTGCTCGCTCCGGGACTGGTTAAGGCTATTTCATTATTGACGATGCGTCCGTGTTTTTCTGCCGTTCCGGATGCTTTTCGAATATTCATAGCCGTCGCATATACAGGCAGGTTGATATAGAAGGAATTGCTTTCAACGATCAATCCTTCTGATGTTTCAATGTCGATTGCTTGGAAATCTGTTTTTTGAGTTTTCGTGTTTTCGAATACGTTCCCGCGGATTGTGAAATCTATGTCGCGGCTTGGCGAATAGAGCGATTTAGAACCCTGATTGCGGAACGTATTGTTCTCGACAAGCGAACCGACTTGTTTCGGAAGCGCGACAAACGATGTTCCTGCAATGCGCAACCCAATGTAGCCTCCTTCGATAAGAGAATTGCGCACCGCGAAATGGTCATTGTTGCAATCGGCTTCGTTTTTAGCATATTGATAGATGAGGTTGATGTCGGTTCCCGTTGCAGATTCCGAACGCTCGGCATATACATGGCAATGGTCGACGGTGCAATGCCGGCTTTTGTTGCGCACATGTACTACCGACGGAAAAGTGAGGTCGGTCGTTGTGACGGTCACGTTTTTCAGCGTGAAATAATCAACGCCGGAGAAAGTGAATACGCCATATTCTTCAGCCATTTTGTCGTCGGAATAGGGAGGTTCGGAATAGTAGTTGTAAGAAATAGTCACATCCGCATAGTTGCCGCTTTCAGATTGAAGCGTGATCGTGTTGATTTCTGATGTGCCTGCAATTTCCGGCACAGTGACTAGCTCGTTGTATGTTCCTGTTGCGATATTTATTACGATGGGACCATCAATTCCGGTCGCGATATCATCAATGGCAGCTTGAATCGTTGCATAGTTTCCATTTTTTCCAACGGAGAATGTGCCGCTTTTTCCTTTCTTCACTGTCAACTGTGCAGAAATTTCGTTTTGCGGTTCATATTCGGCATTGTTGGCAATGAGCGAAACGAGCGTTGCTTTCACCATGTCGCCCGGTATGGCAGATTGTGAAATGTCGCATGCTATCCAGAAGTGGTATGTTCCCGGAGCTGTGATGGCATAATTGGTTGTTATTTCTTGTTGCAATCCTGTCGAACCACCGATGCGGTTTGAAACAGAGAAAGCATTGTTTGTCCCCGTCGAGAAAATCGACATGGCAGAAATGACACCGTCGGTAGAGCCGCCGGTTGATACGTCGAATTGAGAGAATTGCAAGTCGCCTTTGTCGCCTGCCACATTGACGCTGACATGAAGCATGGGCAAATTAGTTGCTCCTTTCAATGCATTGTCCGAAGCGACGGTTTCCACATCGACAGAGGTAATGCTGAGGGACTGCAATTCGTATTGGCTTATTTCAATCTCCCATCCGTCGCTGGTTGTGCTGTATGATGGACATCGGAAATAGACTGTTATTTTTCCATCGTCGGATGTTGAAACGATTGGTCCGTCGGGAGTGGTGTAGTAGTCGAATTTGTAATCGTGTGTGGTTTTGACTTCAGCACCGAGGTCGACAGCGAAAGTGTCGTTGCTGCTTACGCCGAATTTTGTGAAAGTCAATTTGATGGCTTTTCCTGCTTCCTCCGGAACAAACGTGACGTGTCCTTCGAAGTTCTTTGACGTTTGCCCGTCGGGTCCGCCTTCGTCATAAAATATCAAGGATTCTTTGCCGACAATGATTTCACCATTGTCGCCGTTTTGGAGCATGTAGATGTTTTTGACCACACGGGCGCCTTCCGGATCTCCTGCTTCTGTTGCCACCGGAATGGTTTCATTGGCGATGACGGCCGATTTGATGGCTGCATCGAGTGTGGCTTCGGCTGCGGCATCATCTTTGATGTCGTATGCAATCCAATAATAGTTGTCGCCTTCCAGCAGGCTGATTGGCGCATCGAATTCAACTTCGATTTCAGTCATTTCGTTTGTAATGTCGAACGAAACAAGCGGAGACGTTGCGGCCATTTCATTTTTCGAGCCTGTGGAGTAGACATGAAGCTTGTCTATTGCGTTTTGGCTACCTTTTAAGTCGATTGTGAATTTGCTTAATTGCAATGGGTTGAGATTCCCTCCTGTTCCTACGTTGATGCTTATGATTTCAGCATTTTTCGTTCCTTTGACTAAAATTTCGTTGTTGGCTTGATTTGCGGAAATGGATTTGAGCGCCATGGGTTTAGATTTGTATTCGCGCACTTCTGCATCCCATCCGGCAGCCGTATAGCTTGATGATGTGGTATTAGCGTTGAACACTACGGTAAGTGTTCCGTCGGATGCTCGCGAACGCAAGATGCGCCCCGGTCCTGTCGATTTTTCATCTGCTGAGGCGAGCGACCAAAGCAATTCGCCATTGGCATCGCGCCCGCTGTAGACTTCAAATTTTGCTTTCGGAGTCCAACTGTTTGTGCCGTAATATAAATCGAACGAAGAGAAATCGAGTTCGATGATCATGCCTTCAGTCCCCGGTACAAACGTAGTGGTTTGGTCGCCTTCTTCCGGTTGATAACCGTCGTAGTAGGGACGCTCGTTAGGGGTGCTTTTGAATGCTAAACTTCCATAAACTGTTTTTTCGACAGTTCCAACTGTGGAATATAAGATGTTTTCAATTTCGAGCGCTCCTTCCGGGCTGCCATTTTCAACTATTTGCTGATTGCCGGAAAGCGTTACTTCCAAGCATCCCGCATCGTAAGTTTCCCCATTTTGAGCTCGTGCGTCTATGTCGTATGTCAACCAGAAATAGTTATTTCCTTCGACAAGTTTTTGGTTGCCGGCGACAGAAAACTCTTCTAATCCGGTTGCTGTCGTTTCTCCGAATTTTGTCCCGGTTGAGAATTGGTCGGATTTGCCGGTATAATAGACTGTGGCTTGCCCTAAATGTGATATATTGCTTGATCCTTCGGTTGTGAATTTCAAAGATTCAGCGGTCAAAGAAATTGTGTTTTCAGTTGCTACGTTTATTTTCAAAACAGCTTTGTCCGTGTCGCCCGCGCATGCTTTGCCTGCGACTTGTTCTGTCGTGATGCCGGTCACGGTCATTTGCGTCGGCGTATATTGCGACACTACGGCTTTAAAGCCTTCGCCGCGATAATAATCGCCGGTGACTGATTTTAGATACACCGTGAGCGAGCCGTCGGCGGCCATGGAGCGAACCTTAACGGGGGAATTGTCGAAAACTTGTGTGTTGAGCGCAGTTTCGTCGACTGTGGCCCCGTCGTATACTTTTAAGATGTCGTTATATGAATCGCTGCCGGAAAACGCTTCGTACAAGCCCACGTTTGTAAAGTCGATTTGAATGGCTTTGCCTGTTTCCGATGGGCGGAAAGTGACGCTGCCTTCGTATTTGTCGGAAATTTTCCCGTTTTCCCCGCCATCGTCAAACAAGACGATTTCATTGTCCCCGATGGTATAGCTTGCCGGTTCTGCCGACATAAGCACCACGTATGGAATTGTTACGGTCGCCGGTTCGGCTGTTGCAAAACCATCAATTCCATCAGGGTGCGATGTAGTGCTCGTCGATTCTATTTTTATTTGGACATTTGCTCCAAAGGCAGCTTCTGTGTTGATGTCGCCGGCGATGGTGAAATAGTTGCGACCTTCTTTTAAAGGTTGCGCAAGTCGCATCGTATATATGCCACCATTTTCTTCCAACGTTGTTTCAATCGGTTCGACATCGCTAAAATCGGAACCGATGCCTGCGTATAGTTTCAAATCGGAAGGACTGAATACGCTTTCATTGGTCGGAATGGAGAAACTTACGGCAGTTAAATTTTCCGGATTAAGGATACCTGTGGCATCAACATAAAATCCAGCGAATCCTATGGCTGTTTTCCCGGAAGGCGCGGCATCGATTCTGCTATAATCGGCTCCGGCTCCGGTCACTTCCATATCCTCTACGGATATGGCTTTTACGCGAGCGACCCAGCCGTTGCATGATTTGGCGTAACGGTAGATGAAGCCGACCGACAGAGACCCGTCGGCTGCTGTTGAGAGATACGATTGATCGTAATACTCTCCGTCCAATGTGGCTATGATATCGCCATCGGGGAGCGTCGAATTGGCTGTTACTTCCGAGGTAGTCGATGGATAAGCGAAAGTGTTTCCGGGGTCGACTTCCCCGTTGTATACGTTTACATAGCCCATATAGGAGCCAAAATCGCTTTGCACGTCGAATTCTTCGAACGTGATTTGAATCACTTGTCCTGCTGAGGCAGGGCGAAATACAATTGTGGCTAGCGAATTGTTCATGGTGCTGCTGGCAATGTTGTCGGTGCCTTTGTAGTCGTAGAAGACTATTTCATCGGTTACGGAAACGGTTTCTTTGCCCCAACGAGGCATTAAAACTGTCTCTTGTGCCGAAGCAGGGACAATTGCCCATGCAATTTGCAATGCGGCCAACAGTAATGCGTAAAGCATTCGTTTCATAAACATTCGTTTCATAAACATTCGTTTTTAGTTAAACAATATTTGAATAAAATCACAATTCAAATGATTGATCAACTCCGATGCCTGACAAGAAGGTAAAAAAGAAAGCAGAAGGAAATCTCGCATTGTTTTAAGTCAGGAAAGCCTGTGCGGATTCCGTTGCTCTCATTGCTTTAACTCCCGAAAGCATTGAAATTAATCGAGCTGTTAGGAAAATGGTAGGTCTTCTGACTTATCTCTCCCCTCGAACGCCTTCCCGCGAAGCACAGAACTTCGCAGTGACATTGTTGTCCGAGGCTCGGCGAGAATCACAGCAGCGGGTACTGTCGCCGGATTTCACGGCGTTCCCTTTTAATCGCGCGTTTTTTCGCGAACCTTTTCCGACTGCAAATCTACGATATTTTCTTTTTCCTCGCAAGAAAAATGTGATGGCAGGAGGAAACAGAGGCGGGCGGAAATGGTGCTTGTGTTTGGATGATAGAGGGGTAGGATGCAGCTTGGCAATGCAAATCGTGCAAGTTTTTTTGCATTGCGCTTGCCTTTCGTGTCTTTGGATAAGATAAGATGCGGTTCGGAATAACCGCTCAAACAAATTTGGCGCTTCTGCACTCACATTTCGTTATCTTTGTATAAGATAAGATGCGGTTCGGCATAAGAAAAATGAATAAATTCTTTTTCTTCTGCACTCACCTTTCGTTATCTTTGTCGTATGAAAAATGTGATATTGTCAGTCGCGCTTGTTGCATTGTCGGGGCTTGGAAGCGTTTCGGCGTCGGAGCATGGCGCGTTGCGCGACAGCATTAGGCGGTTTGTCGCAGGTTTTAAGGCGGAAACCGGAGTTGCCGTGATGTTGCCCGACGGCGATACGTTGAGCGTGAACAACAACCGGCGCTATCCGATGCTCAGTGTGGTGAAATTGCCTCTTGGCATGGCCGTTGCCGATATGATGGAGCGTCGCCGGTTGCCGCTCGACACAGAAGTGGAGGTCGCGAAAGCCGATTTGTTGCCCGACACGTACAGCCCGCTTCGCGATGCGCGTCCGGACGGCGGCTTTCAAATGACGGTGGAAGAATTGCTGAATTACTCTTTGCAGCTAAGCGACAACAATGCTTGCGACATCCTTTTCCGTTTTGTGGGAGGGACTGCCGTTGTCGAAAGGTATGTGCATTCCATTGGCGTGCAGGAATGCAACATTCGATGCACGGAAGAGCAAATGCATTTCCGTCCTGACGATTGCTATTTGAATTACAGCACGCCGATTGCTGCCGTTCGGCTTTTGAACGTGCTTGGAGAGGAGGCAAAAGAGCGGCCGTTGTTTGGCCATGTCATGCAAACGATAGGGGCGTGTGAAACAGGATTGAACCGGATTCCGCACCCGTTGACTGATACCGGCGCTGTCGTGTACCATAAGACAGGCACGGGCGGATATAATGTACGCGGGCAGCTCGTGGCTGTGAACGACATTGGAATCGTGGAATTGCCCGGCGGAATAACTTATACGCTTGCCGTTTTTGTGAAGGATTCGAGCGAGTCGCCGGAAACAACGGAATCGATTATTGCCGGCGTTTCGAAAATTGTATATGATTATGTGATTGAGAATAACAAGAAGTATTAAAATTTTAAGGGAACAGTATGAAAGCAACACGAAATTTTTTCAACGTTTTGATTGCCTGCATGGCATGTGTGACGTTGGCGATGTTCTCGTCGTGCGACGACGAAAAAAACATTGATTTTGACGAATTGCCCGATGCCGCGCAACAGTTCATCAAACGGTATTATCCGAACGCGGATATTGTGCACATCATTCAAGACAAAGATGACGGACGCAAGGATTATGACGTTGTTTTGAGCGACGGGACGGAGATGGAATTCAATGAAAACGGCGAATGGCAAAAGGTGGAAAGCAACTTCTCGACGCTCCCTTCCGGAATTTTGCCGGCGGCGATTGAATCCGATGTGGCTGCCCGATTCCCCGAGGCTCGAATCCATGGCGTGGAACGCGAACTTGGAGGTTTCAAGGTGAAGATTTATGAAGCTAATGGCGCGGTGAAAGAATTGCGCTATTCAGCATCCGGCGAATTTGTCGGGCAAGAGTTAGACCAACATTAAATTGGAATGGCGATAGCTGTGTGCGAGTGGCGCAACGTGTGTCACTCGCATTCAGTATGCAGATAGTGGTGCGTGGCATGACATTCGTGCAACGTGCGGTCGACAATCCAATGGCGGTTTGCCATTTCGGAAATGACGGTCATTTCGTGGGACACGAGGATGATGGTGGCGCGTTTTGAAATGTCGGCGATGATTCCGTAGATTTGTTCGACAAACATGCGGTCGACGTAAGAGAGGGGTTCGTCGAGTACGACAATGTCGGGGTCGGAAATGATGGCACGTCCCAACAATGTGCGTTGCAGTTGCCCTCCCGAAAGGGTTCCGATTGTTTGCCGGCGGAGCGAATCGATTCCCATTAGCGCCAATGTGGCATCGATGCGTTGCCGCATGTCGGAGGAATAAGAGCCGTGCCAATTGTGCCGGTTGCCGAGCAGGCCGGACGCTACGGTTTCTTCCACCGTAATGGGGAATCGGCTGTCGATATTGCTTTTTTGTGGCAGATAGCCGAAGCGCAAACGTTCGGCGGCTTCTCCTTCCCAATAATATTTGACGCTTCCCGAGGTGGGACGCAGCAATTTGAGCATTGATTTCAGCAATGTGCTTTTTCCGCCGCCATTGGGACCGGTGATGGCGATAAAATCGCCTTTCTCCACATTGGCAGAAACAGAATCCAATGCTTTTGAACCGTCGAACGAGACGGTCAAATCGGAGATTTCAATAATTTTATTGTGCGATTCCATCTGCTATTCGTTGCATTTCGGATTTCCATTCGTAGCTTAACGGGTTTATATCTACGGATTTGATGCCCAGTTGGGCGCTCACGGTTGCTGCTTGGCGCGAATCTCCGCCGATTTGCCGGAAAAAGATGGTCGCGCCGCGTTCTTTTGCGTGCGACAATTGGTTTTCCACAAAACGGACGGGAGCTTCTTTCCCTTCATATTCCACGCTGATCTGCTCCAATCCGTAATCGCGAGCGAAATAGCTCAGTGCCGGATGCCAAACGACAAAGGCTTTGCCGCGATGCCCGCGCAATTGAGCGGACAGGCTGTCTTGGAAAGCGGCAAGTTCCGCGTCCAATTTTTGAAAATTCTTTTCGTATAGCGTTTTGTTTGCGTTGTCGATTGATGCCATGGCGTTGGCCATGTTGCGAGCCATTTTCCGCATGTTTGCCACCGACATCCAAACATGGGGATCGATGGCGGCATCGTTGCCTCCGTGGCGGTTGTAGATGGGCGCAATGCCTTCCGTGGAGTTTACGACGGCCATTTTGTTGCCGGTTTCGCCGGCGTAGGTTTCGATTTTTTCTTCGAAACTCATGTTGCCAATCAAGAAATATGCTTTGCACGTTGCAAGGCGTGCCATTTGCGACATGGTCGGGTCGAAAGTTTCAGGGCTTTCCCCTTTTTCCAACATGCATTCCACCGAGAACTTCCCGTCTGCGATTTTGTCCAATACGTATTTTTGCGGCAATATGCTGACCATGAGCGTTGGCTTCTCGTCGGTATGGGTGCATGCCGCAAGCATTCCGGCCAATGCGATGATCGTTGCGTGGATTATGTGTTTCATATTGCAAACTTAGTTAAAAACGGCGAGGATGTTATTCTTTTCCGTAAACTTCTTTGTGGATGCGGCGGATTTTATCGTCGTTTTCTGTCAATTCGATGTCGCCGAATGTCATTAATTTCAATTCTATGGCGTCGCGTCCTTCGGCGTAGGGCGGTTGCACGTAGTGAATGGAATCCCATAGGCGAAACCCGTTGCGGCGATAGAATTCGATTCTGCGGCGCGCAATGTCGTCGAATGGAGGTTCTACTTCGATAATCATCGGGCGGTTGTCGGCATCGGCAATGGATTTTAAGATTTGCGTTCCGATGCCGCCTCCTCTGTGCGACGGGCAGACGGCAAAGTGCTCGCCATAGCGGAAATCGGGCCATTCCCAAGTGCTGAAAAATCCGATGAATTGCTCTCCGTCAGCAAAAACATTGAAATGGAATTCGGGGCAATTGTCGATTAGGCGAATCAATTCGTCGGTTTCGCGCCGTTCGTTTTGTGGAAAAGCAGTTTCATATAAGGCGATTACATCGTTGATGAATTTATTTTTTGAAGAAATTCTGATTTTTTCCATATTGATTCATTTTTTTGAACTATATTTGTTTGCGTTTGTTTATTTATAAACAAGATAGTGCTAACAGAATGCAACCGAGCCTGTTTGAGGCGGGCGGAAAATGCTGTTTGCATTGGCAAATATAATGCAAGGCAAGCGCAAAACAATCAAACTCGTTTGAAATTGTTTTGCAGTTGATGTTTCCGTGTTGGGAAGCATTGGGCGAGCGGCATGGTCTCCTACGAAGCAGTTGTAAAGAGCATGGGAGAGAGGCAAGGTCTTGCAAAAAGGAAGGATGGTTTCTTTTCTGTAAATGGCGAACGGATGGAAACGACGGTTTTTAAAAAAATATATATAATATGTCACACTATCAATTGGATTCTTTGGATTATAAAATCTTGCAAATGCTTTCCAACAATGCGCGAAAGCCTTATCTTGAAATTGCGCGCGAGTGCAACGTGTCGGGTGCTGCCATTCATCAACGCATCCAAAAACTGATTGCAGCCGGCGTGTTGGTCGGTTCGGAGTCGCTTGTCGATCCGGCAGCCGTGGGATTCAACACTTGCGCTTATGTCGGATTTTTCTTGAAGGATCCATCTCATTTCGATCGGGTGGTGGAACGTTTGAAAGATATTCCGGAAGTTGTGGAATGTCATTTCACGACCGGACAGTATGATATGTTCATCAAGTTGTATGCAAAAGACAATCGCCATTTGCTCAACATCATTCACGGAAAGTTGCAAAGCCTTGGCCTTTCTCGCACGGAATCGCTGATTTCTTTCAAAGAAGTGTTCAAACGTCAATTGCCGATTATTCCGGAAACAGACGAATAGGAGGGCATCATGCCGTCTACGGGCCAACTGCTGCAAGATAGCATAAAATGGGCAAAAGAAGCCGGTCGCATCCAAATGGAATATTTTAGGGGCGACCGGTTGGATATACGCTCAAAACTCAATGACAGCGACATTGTCACTGCTGCCGACAAGGCGAGCGAAGACGCAATTGTCGCGGAAATACGCAAAAAATATCCGGAGCATTCCATTCTGTCGGAAGAGTCGGGCGGCGACAAAAACCTTGGCGATTATCGTTGGGTGGTAGATCCGCTCGACGGGACGACGAATTTCAGTAGCGGATTGCCGAATTTTTGCGTTTCGATAGGCTTGCGCTATAAGGGCGAAACAATTGTTGCCGTGGTGTTCGCCCCGTATTTGGGCGAATTGTTCACGGCTGTCCGTGGCGAAGGTGCCTATCTCAACGGCAAGCGCATTCGCGTCCGCGACGAACGTGTTTTGGGCCATGCCGTTGTGTCGACCGGCTTCCCTGTCGATAAAGATGTCTCGACAGACAACAATTTGGACAATGTGGCGCGGGTTCTGCCTCGCGTCAGAGGCATGCGCCGCCTTGGCGCTGCCGCTCTCGACATTTGCTATGTGGGCGCCGGATTTTTGGATGCTTATTGGGAATTGAATTTGCACGAATGGGACGTGTGTGCCGCATTGCTGATTGCGGAAGAGGCCGGAGCGAAAGCAGATTTTTTCCGGAGCGATCGCAATGTTTCCGTGCTTGTGGCGTCGCCGTGCATCATGGCGGAGATTTCGCCGTTGGTAGCTCGCGAAGCGAATGCCGGCGATCCTTTTAAGTTGTATCAAAAGAATGTTTGAGATGAGAGAAACCGGTTTGAAGAAAACAGCAGCGGCGTGTTTGCTTGGCGTATGCGTGTTGGCGGCGGGATGCCGCAGCAGTCAAACGCCGCAAGTGTCGCCGGCCGGCAATGTCGCAACGATGCGGCCTGCGGGCAGTGTCGGAATAGCTTCGCCGCATGTATATATTTATAAAATGAAAGGCGATTATTCGCAGCTCGTGCCGGTGGTCATGGATAAAAGCCGCACACGCATTGTTTCCTATCCGGCTCCGTCGGATTTGAAGGTGGGCGGGCGGCTGGTTACGCCTACGCCGCTCGACAATGGCTATTGGCTCGACAATCGCGGCATTTCGTCTGATGTGGCGTTTTTGTCCTATACTTATGAGGAATATAGCGCGTTGCCGCAAGCCCCGTCGATGCAGGAAATGCTTGACCGCATTGTCGACAAAGATCCGTTGACCGTCATTGTCGATTGCGGGCGGCGTGCCGACTACGATGGCGATTTGCGCGAAGCGATGAATCGCTATATTCGCGACCATGGGTTGAAGTAAAGAAATTTTCTTATAGCAAAATAAAAAAGAGCTTTGCCGCTGTCGGCAAAGCTCTTTTTTTAGGATTGAAAGACCGGTTAGTCTTTGAATTTCATTTTCAAATATTCGCGATTCATGCGCGCGATGTTGCTCAGCGAAATGTTTTTCGGGCATTGAGCAGCGCAAGCGCCGGTGTTGGTGCAGTTGCCAAAGCCGAGTTCGTCCATTTTGCTTACCATTGCGCGGACGCGGCGAGCTGCTTCTACTTTTCCTTGCGGAAGAAGCGCGAATTGGCTCACTTTTGCAGAAACGAACAGCATGGCCGATCCGTTCTTGCAAGCTGCGACACATGCGCCGCAACCGATGCAAGTGGCAGAATCCATGGCTTCGTCGGCTGCTTCTTTCGAAATGGGAATTGCGTTGGCATCGCCGGCGCCGCCGGTATTGAACGACACGTAGCCTCCGGCTTGTTGGATTTTGTCGAACGCCGAACGGTCGACCATCAAGTCGCGGATTACGGGGAATGCGTGCGAACGCCACGGCTCGATGGTGATGGTGTCGCCATCGTTGAATTTGCGCATGTGGAGCTGGCATGTCGTGATGCTTCCCACAGGGCCGTGAGGATTTCCGTTGATGTAAAGCGAGCACATTCCGCAAATGCCTTCGCGGCAGTCGTTGTCGAACACAATCGGCTCTTCGCCTTGCTCGATGAGTTGCTCGTTGAGCATGTCGAGCATTTCGAGGAAGCTGATGTCGGTCGGCACATTGTCAAGTGAATAATCGACGAAACTACCCGGCTCCTTAGGACCGCGTTGACGCCAGATCTTTAACTTTATGTTTATAGATTTTTCCATATTAGCTAAAATTTAAATGCCTAAGGGCTGGGTTGTTAAGATTTGTAATTACGTGTTTGAACTTGGATTGCCTCGTATTTGAGCGGCTCTTTGATGAGGACGGGCTTTTCGCCTTCGCCTGCATATTTCCAGCAGCTGACATACATGTACTGATCGTCGCGGCGTTGAGCTTCGCCGTCGGCAGTCTGGTATTCTTCGCGGAAGTGAGCGCCGCACGATTCGTTGCGGTGGAGCGCGTCGATGGCCATGAGGCGTCCGATGGTGAAGAAGTCTTCGAGGCGGAGCGCTTTTTCAAGTTCCACATTGAGAGTGTCGGCTTCTCCCGGAATGAACAAGTTTGTATCAAATTCTTTTTTCAAAGCGTCGATTTGGTCGATGGCTTGGATCAATCCTTCTGCCGTGCGGCCCATGCCGACGAGGTTCCACATGATCAATCCCAATTCTTTGTGGATTGAATCGACGGAACGTTTGCCCTTGATATTCATCAAGCGTTCGATGCGTTGGCGCACTTTCTTTTCGGCTTCGACAAATTCCGGTGCGTCGGTGTCGGGGTGTTTCACCTTGATTTGATCCGACAAGTAGTTTTGCATCGTGTACGGCAGCACGAAATAGCCGTCGGCAAGTCCTTGCATGAGGGCCGATGCGCCGAGGCGGTTTCCGCCGTGGTCGGAGAAGTTGGCTTCGCCGATTGCGAAAAGTCCCTTGATCGATGTTTGCAATTCGTAGTCTACCCAGATTCCGCCCATCGTGTAGTGGGAAGCAGGGAAGATCATCATCGGTGTCTCGTAAGGATTGTCGTTGGTGATCATTTCATACATTTGGAACAAGTTTCCATAACGTGCTTCGATCACATCCTTGCCAAGTCGGGAAATTGCTTCGGAGAAGTCGAGGTATACGGCATTGCCTGTACCTACGCCATAGCCGGCGTCGCAACGTTCTTTGGCAGCGCGGCTGGCGATGTCGCGCGGGCAAAGGTTTCCGAATGCCGGATAACGGCGTTCGAGATAGTAGTCGCGGTCTTCTTCTTTTATTTCGGTCGGTTTCAATTTTCCGGCGCGAATTGCTTCGGCATCTTCTTTCTTTTTAGGAACCCAGATGCGTCCGTCGTTGCGGAGCGATTCCGACATGAGGGTGAGTTTCGATTGGTTTTCGCCGTGTTTCGGGATACAAGTCGGGTGGATTTGCGTGAAGCAAAGGTTCGACAAGTATGCGCCGTGTTTGTAGCATTGCACGGCAGCAGAGCCGTTGCATCCCATGGCGTTTGTGGAAAGGAAGAACACACGTCCGTATCCGCCCGTTGCAACGACAACGGCGTGGGCTGCGTAGCGCTCAATTTCGCCGGTGATGAGGTTGCGCACGATGATTCCGCGAGCGCGTCCGTCGACAATGACGAGGTCGAGCATTTCGCGGCGAACGAACGACTTAACCGTGCCTTTTTTGATTTGGCGGTTGAGCGACGAATAGGCGCCGAGCAGCAATTGCTGGCCGGTTTGTCCTTTCGCATAGAACGTACGCGACACTTGTGCGCCGCCAAACGAGCGGTTGGCAAGCAAGCCGCCATATTCGCGAGCAAAAGGAACGCCTTGTGCAACGCATTGGTCGATGATGTTGTTCGACACTTCTGCAAGGCGGTACACGTTGGCTTCGCGCGAGCGGAAGTCGCCGCCTTTTACAGTATCGTAGAATAGGCGATAGATCGAGTCGCCGTCGTTTTGATAGTTTTTAGCTGCGTTGATACCGCCTTGCGCTGCGATGGAGTGTGCGCGGCGGGGAGAATCTTGTATGCAGAAATTCAGCACATTGAAACCCATTTCGCCAAGCGTCGATGCTGCTGATGCTCCGGCCAATCCTGTTCCGACCACGATGATGTCGAGGTGGCGTTTGTTGGCAGGGTTGACGAGCTTTTGATGGGCTTTGAAATTCGTCCATTTTTCGGCAATCGGCCCTTCCGGAATTTTCGAGTCGATTTTTTCGTCCGAATAGACGGCATAGTTGCTCATTATGCTTGTGCTGTCGATTATTTTGCCGGTTTCTTTTTTATTATCTTCCATTGTGATAAGTGGTTAGAAGTGAGAAATTACGCGAATTTGCAGGTGAAAACGACTGCTTGGATGATAAACAATGCAATGACGATTGTCGCCCACCAGTTTCCGAGAGTGCGCAAGCGCGGAATCCATTTTCCGTTTGAAGCACCGAGCGATTGGAGCGAGCTCCAGAAGCCGTGTGTCATGTGAAACCATAAAGCCACCAAGCCGATTACGTAGACAGGCAACGTCCACATTTGCGAGAAGGCATTTTCGATGTGGTGCATGCCGTCGGCAGCAAAAAGAAGGTCTTCCGACGTGCTTGCGCCAAGTTGGTGTGCAACTTCGACGAATTGCATTTTAGCCCAGAATTGCGCAAAGTGGACAACCAAAAATGCCACAACGACAATTCCGAGGACAAGCATGTTTTGCGATGCCCATTCCACGCTTTTGGGGCGGGAAGTGACGGCATAGCGGTCGTTGCCGCGGGCTTTGCGGTTTTGCAACGTAAGCCAAAACGCATAAATAATGTGTACAATGAAACCGGCAGCTAAGATTGCTGTGCCAAGCAATGCATACCAATTCGCTCCTAAAAACTCGCAAATCAGATTATAACCGTCTGGAGAGATCAGGGCTACTGTGTTCATTAATACGTGAAAGGTTACAAATAGGATGAGAAAAAGCCCCGTAACGGACATTACGACTTTTCTCCCTAAGGATGAATTTGTTAACCACATAGTAGTTCTGAATGATTTAGTTATTAATTAAGTTTGTTGTATATTCTAAGGTGTGGCAAATGCCATTTTACGCTACAAAAATACCGTTTTATGCTTGAATAGCGAAATTATTCTTTATATTTTTTTATGATTTCCATTTATGGAAAATGAAGGCTGCGCGGAGGAGCTGTTGACGTCGGCCATCGGCATCCCGTACAAGATGTGCGCATGGGTGACAAACAAAATATTTTTCATGGTTTGGAAAATTCAAATGTGACGTTGTTGTCAGATTCTGTTATGAAGGCAAAATATGTTCCTGCTTGGAGCCTTTCCATGGGGAAGCGAATGGCGTCATGCCCATGTCCTTTTAAATCAATTGTCTCGAATTGCAGCGACTTGCCTTTGGAATCGCAAATGCTGACAACAACATGAATCGGATCGTCAGAATTGCTCGACAAGGACATTTCAACTATTTGCGTGGAAACGTCCCAATACAAGCCTGCTGTAAGGGTGGGCGTTCTTTTTATCTCATGCAGATAGTCGCTTGTTTTTTCATGTTTGATAGTTTCATATTGGAATTTGACAGTTTCTTTATTTAACAGAATGATTGTGTCTTGGCTTATGTAAAGGAAATGCCAAACCGGCATAGCGATATAAGTCGTATTCCTTTCTTCGGGGGTTTTGCTTATGACAACTGAGTGGTTGCATGTCGCTTCCGTTGGGAAGATGGGCTTGTCGGCATCGTGCTTGTGGTCGCGGATGTTTTGGTAGATGAACGGGTATCCATCGACAAAAGCGAAGTCGCATAATTCGGTGCTGTCTGTGGGGTGCTCGAAACTAACATTGTTTTGCGATACTATTTTTATTGCAAGGGTTGGATATAGCTCGCATGGCATGTAATATGAAGTGATGGCGCCCATGTCTTTGGACTTGTCGTATAAGCCGGCGGACAGTATATGTTGCCGGATGGCAGCTTGCAAGCTGTCGGGCAATGTGATTTCTCGAAATTCCGACGGATTGATGACAGTCTTTTCTTGCGCATGGATTATGCAAGGCAAGAACAATAGGAATGCCATAATTGGTGTAAACAACTTGTTCATGATCTTACCAACTTTCTTGTTTGCGTGTTAATATGACATTGTCTTTTCCCAGCAATAAAAAATCCCAATGAGCGACTCCGTCAAACCCTGTCAATTTGTCGTCGTCTTCGAATGGGAAATCCCTTGTTTCGGGCTTGTCGGGAACTTTCAGCCATTTGCGGTCGGCATCGATCGACGGCTTGTATACAAATATGAATGCTCCTGAAATGTACAAGTATCCGATGTATTTTTCAGAAAATTTGTTTTGCTTGAGCGAACTTATTGAGAGTTGGGCGAATCTGCAAAATCCATTCTCAAAATAGCCGCCATGGAAGAACAGGGTTGCAAATTGCTTTTCGGGATTGTACTTGCTCTTGTCGAGGACAACCCTCTCAATGGCGGCTGCCAAAGAATCGGAGTCGAGCTCGATTTTGTTTAATGCATGGAAGCGCCCTTGCGCCATTCCGAATAGAGCGCTTGCCGTCAATAATAGTGTTAATGCTGCTTTTTTCATGTCTATCTTTTATGTGTACAT
>UQKE01000037.1 GCA_900541555.1 uncultured Porphyromonadaceae bacterium
GGCACCTCCCCTATCCGCGCTATCGCGCGGCAGAGGAGGACATTGCGTGTTTGCCCAACTTCACAGTCTTTTCACTTTTTCCTACATTACAGCATTTCCAATTTTACCGCTTCAAACAAAATTCCATAGCTAAACTCTCAACCCTAAACTGCTACCGGCAATGTCCTCCTCTGTATCGCCGCGCCAGCGCGATATAGGGGAAGTGGCGAGGCTGCGAGCCGAAGGGGTTGACCCACAGCCGCAAAGAATAAAAAAATACCACCTATCCACGCGAAACGCGGATAGGTGGATATTTCAGTTGCAGCCACGATTAAACTCGCAACATAAGGCACTTATTTGACGACGACAGTTGCGCCCGAAGAATGAGCCGTGATTTGCGGCGCATACTGGCATTGCAACGTGGCAATGCCCGAGGCGAAACTGCCCTGATTGTTGACAAAAACATCGTAAGTCGCAACATACGTGCCTTTCGGCAAACGGGTGACAAACAAATTAGTAGACGCATCGCGCGTTTCCCTGCAAACGCCAATGCCATCCTTCCATTCATACGCCTCTTTTTGGTCGACCGGCTCGAAGCAAGCCGCCCGCTCATCGGCAATCGTCACAAATTCAAGGTCGCGCTCCGAACGGATTGTCAACCTCACCTGCACGCGGTCGCCCACGGCAAACGTGTCCGTCTCCCGCACATTGCCCTCCGCATCGTAGACAAGCAGTTGTTTTTCGATGCGCACGTCGGCCGTGGAATGTTTGCCCACTTGCGCCATCGGAGCGCGATAGCGGCAATAGACAGCGCCCCACGCCGGAGCCGACGACGAACGGGAAATCTCCACCTCGCCGGATTTCATCATGCCGGCATCAAACGTGCGTTTGACATATCCCACATAAGGCGTAGCCCCTTCCATGTCGACTGCCACGCCGCCAATGCTGATTTCAGGCACATCGCCGCCGGCAGCGAGCCATTTCCCGCCACAAGAAAGAATGGCAGCGACAGCATCGCACGTGAGCGACGACGTTGGCCAACATTGTGTTTCCTTCTGAAGCAACAGCCAACGAAGCACACCCTCTACAGCTTCGCTGTCGCCGGGAGCAAGCGTGCGGAAAGCCCGCAACGCAGCAACTGCCGTTGCCGTCTTGTCGGCCTCGACATCCCAATACATGCCCTGCATGGCCGAAGTTCGCGCAAACTGCCGGATCGATTCCAAAATCCGAAGTGCTTCGTCGCGCTCCCCATAAGCGGACAACATGATTGCCGCATTTGCCTTGCCAACGATCGAATAATCGCCCCAATGGCGTTTCGCGCGGTCGATCACGCCATCGACCACCCACTGCAACGAATCCGGCAATGCCGGAACGCCAAGGGAAGTGCGCACGGCCACATAGTCGCTTGCTCGGGCAAAAATCCTGTCGCTGTCTTGTTGCTCAACCGCTTGTTCTGCAAGGAGCTTGTCGCAATAAGCCACGCTTTTCTCCACGATGTCGCACAGAAGCATGTCGGTTTCCGTTTCTTCGCAACCGGCCTCGCGCAATTGCCCGCAAAGCCGCAATATGTCGATGGTGACCATTGGCGAACTTTCCGCGCCGCGAATCCAAGCAAAACCGCCGTCGGCATTCTGCAAATCTGCCAATGCGATCAACGCCTGTTGTTTCCTGTATTGTATCGTTGCCGGATCTGCCAGTTTCGACAATTGCGACATCGCTTCGGTTTCCGTTTTGGCGGCAGCCGTCCACGGTGTCTCCGCAAGGGAAAGCAGTTTCAGTTCCTCATTGGACTGCAAAGGAGATTCGAGCGACCGGCTTGCGCCCCACGACTTCAACGCCTCGGCCACAATCGGATTTTCGCGCACGACGAAATCGGCCAAAGCCGTCGCATAATAGTTGGCGGCAAAGCCGCGAGCCGTAGACGATTCCGACACGACTGCCGGCAACGCCATGGCCGCATACCACACCGGATTGTCGCTATATTCAAACGTGACGCTTCCTTTCTCGAAGTGCGGCACGCTCACCATCTCTTTCTTCTTTGCACCCGACAGATAGAACGGCGCGGCATCTATCGCTTCCGATTCCGCAGGCAGCACGGCAATCGCGTTGCGCTCGCCGTCGGAAACGCCCTCGCCGTTGGTCACCGTCGTTTTGCAAATGATCATCTCCCCGCCATCGACAACAAAAGGCATTTCCACCATGGCCGAGCCGCGAGCAGCAAGTTTCACTCCGGCAAAGTTTTTTTCAACGACACGACCTTCATTTTCTATCTCAAAATGCACATCCACGATCTGCTCCGCGTCGGTGGCATTCATCACGGCAGCCTTTATCGTCAAGCTGTCGCCGTCGCGCACGAAGCGCGGCATGTTGGGTTCTATCATCAACGGCTTCGAAGCGGAAACAAGCCGGTCGATCGATGCCGTCAGCAAGTCTTCCGTATAGGCAACGGCCGTAAACTGCCATTGCGTATTGCGGTCGGGCACATCGAACGTAAACGTCACTTCGCCGTCTTCGCTCGCCACAAGCCCCGGAAGGAAAAATGCCGTCTTCACCGCATCGTCGCGCAGCGGCATTTCCGATGCGCCGCCGGACGACATGCCGTCCGAAGTCCCTGCCAACATGGCATCGGCCGCCACCGAATTAGTTCGCAAAACTTTGGTCTCAAACACCTCTTCTTTGGCAACGGGAAATGCCACAGTCGAATGGAACACCGCGTCCGAAGGAACATTGTAGAAATACCGCTTTCCGTACATATTCAAATAAGGCGGAGTAAAATATTCCATCGGATACCACTCCATATCCGACACGCAATATATCAAGTATGTTCCCACCGAGCCTCTTGGCGCTGCCAGCATCCATCCCGGCATCGCGCCGCCTCCGGCATAGGGATGAAAATCATACAGGTTGGAAGCTATTGGATTCAAAGCGGCATCGTACATGTTGGCAATCACAGCCGTGCGGAAACGCTTCCCGTTGTTGCTCTTGACGCGCAAAGTCCATGTCTCTTTTCCGCCCGGGACCACCTTGTCGCGGAATGTTTCTGTCGTGATTTCGATGGAATCCTGCGGGACAGCCGGAAGCAAATGGATTTGAGTTTCCGACAAACAATGACGATTCATTTGGTAAATGACAATCTCCGACCTTTCCTTGTCGGCAAATTTCGCACGCCCTGCAAATTCGTGCATTCCGGCTTTCTGGAAATGCCATCCCTCGTCGACCACATCGCCCGCGCAACTCACAACGTAGTAAAAATAATTGTCGCGCGAATTTCCATAGCGGAACGTAAACGATCCGTCCGGAGCGCATTGCACCTCAGGCAACTGCTGCGCGAGGAAAAACGGCGTCTCAAACGGCGGAAGCGTGTCCGCCGCATGGGAAACAATCAAGCGCAATGCAGCCGTATCCGATTTTTCACGGGCGAAATACAATTGCATGTCGTACATTCCCGACGGGATCACCGACACGTCGACTGCCGGACGACCCGAACGGAACACGCCGGAAGCCACTACCGTCGAATCCTTGTCGCATGCACGCACGCGATAATGCACATCGGCATCGTCCACGCCGTTATCGCCGAAAAACACACGCACCGGCACATCGGCCACCGAATCGGCCACACACGACTCTTGCGTCAAAAAGAATTTGTACCCGCCTTTGCCGACAATTATATTCTTGTCGAGCGTTTGCGTTTCGCCCCGCGCGTCGGTGGCTTGCAAATAGAGATAGAGTTTGTACTGCTCGTCGCTATCGTCAAACCACGACTTCGGCATCGGAATGGACCAACGCCCTGCCGAATCGGTCACGACCGTGCCCGACTTAGGCAAGAAACGGTCGGACGTTTCCATCCAATAAGTGTCTCGCTGGCGCAATTCGTATTCGATTGTCGCACCGGCAACCGGAGCTTGCGAATAAGTGCGGATTGTCCCTCCGACCTCCAACGAATCCATATCAATCAAGCTGGACGCTTCGGGATCGTACTCAATAAAAAACGTAGGCGCTTTGTATTCGCTCACATGAAACCGCATCGTGCCCAAATTATCGCCGGATGCCGGATCGAAAACCGCAATGGAATATTGTCCTGTTTTCAGCGTTTTCGGAACAATGAAACAAGAATCGCAACGCCCGAACCGGTCGGCAATCAAATCCATGGAGCTAATCCAATTCCCATTCGAATCGCCCAATTTGGCATTAAGCGTTTTTCCGGCTTCCACTTCCAACAATCGATCGCCTGCAACATAGGCCACCACCGCAAACTTCACCGTTTCGCCCGGGCGATAGACTCCCCTGTCGGTGAACACTTTCGCATGCCACATCCGGGAAGTTTCCCCGTAAGAATAGAAATAAACACTTTGGGTTCCCGTGCGGTCGTCGCCATGCGTCGCATAAATGCGAATAGAATTGCCTCGTTTATAAAGCGTCGAATCAAACACCACGTAGCCAAATTTGTTGGTCGATTTCGAAATTTCTTTTTCCCCATCCCGATCCACGACATGCACAACTGCGCCTTCCACCGGTCCGGAAGTAGCCGCATCGACGACATAGGCCCTGAATTCGCCGCGTTTATGCATTCTGACAGCCCAAACGTCAAGATCGGTCACTCGAATGTCGTGATCGTAATCGCTTGCGTCGGGCAATCGCATTTCCCCTGTTTTCGCATCTCTATATTGCGGCACAACTACATAGCGCCCCACGGACAACGGAGGAAGGCTTACTTCCATGCCCTCTTTCGCATCGATCACCTCTTGGGAATACACTTCTTCCAAATCGTTCAAGACATCGTCCACTGTTTTTTTCCTATCCCTTTCATAACCTTCGGGCTTTCGATAGACTTTAAGCGTCACTCTGTCGACGTTTCTCACTGCCAGCATTTTCACAATAATCGAATCGGTGCTCAAAGCCATGTCTTGCACTTCAATGCCCACTCTTTGCTGTTCGAACAAAGCCAGCACGTTGCGCAGCTTGTTTATCCGCTTGTAATCAGGAAAGCGATCCACCGCCTGCCGAATCATCTCAATCGGAAAGCCGGAGACGTTCTCGGAATCCGGCAAATCCTCCATTTTCGATACATATTCCTGCAAATCCAACCATTCCGACAAAATTTCCACCGAATACGGGCTTTGTTCATTTTCACGATAGAATTGAAGCAAATAGTCGGCTATTTCCTCTTCCTCGTCATCGTCGTAGTCTTCGTTTGCCACACGTTGGAGTTCAGCATAGATAAACGCGGCTGAGCCTCGGCGATGCTTCGTGAGCAACAACCGAAAAATTTTGTCGATCGCCGTCGACGGTTCGTCGCCGACGGAAGCAACAAAATCGTTGCAGCCGCGGAAAGGCCGCATCGGCGCATCGTCGTCGGACACCGCAACCAGATTGTCAACCATCCGATAGGCTATCGCATCGAGCAACGTCGGTGTAAATTCCGGACAATCTTCGGGCAAAACGAAAATCTTTTCATAGTCTTTCACATCCGTTGAAAATAGCAAATCCGCGTCGCGGAAAATCGAATCGGACAAAGCCGTCATTTTCCAACAGAAATCCGCTTGGCTCCACTCGCGCATATCGTCGGAAACAACATCGCGCACCTCCGTGCGATTCCGATATTTATAGGAATTTTTATTGTAAAACGCGCCATACATGTCGGCTTCGAGCAGCCGCACAATAGCTTTCGTGCGGCGATCGGGCACGCGAGAAGCCAAACTGTCGACATAATGCACCATCTCCGGCATATAGTCGGCCGAAACATAGGACTTTGCCAACGACAATTTGACAAGCCCGTCGACAAGCGAGCGGCCGTCGTTTTTCCGCAAAGCTTTGTCGATCTGCTTTGCTGCATCGGTTATTACGGTTTCCGGATATTTAAAGTCGGGCGCTTTTTTCGCCTGCGCCAAACCGACAGCCAAAATGATAAGGCTCAATGATAAAATAATCTTCTTCATGCCTTGTATGTTTTTTTGACAAAAAAACGCCGAACCGGTATCCCGACGCGACGTTCTTATGATGGTTGTTTTTTTAGCTTGAAATTTGTTTTATTTATTGCTTCCTTGCCTGTGGTAATTTAAAATGGTTTTTGTGAATTTATCTTCTGCTACTTTCAGTAGGAACAATTGCTTTTTTGTCAGAATCTTTTCAAACTGCGAAAAATATTCCAATTCTATTTCGCCCTCTTTTTGCCGCGTCTTCGACAAGGCGATGGCCGTGGCTTCATATTCCGTATCGGACACATTATCCGCCGCAGCCACTTTCTTCATCAACGCGTCGGCTTCCTTGTTGACCAAATAGATTTCCTGCTCCATCTCTTCATAAAGCGGGAAAAATTTGCTTTGTTGCTCTTTGTCGAGAGACAGCTCCTTGGTGAAAAAGTCGAATTTGTACTTCTTTATTTCGTTCATCCAACGGCTTCTCGTCTCCGCATTGGAAGATTGCGCGACCATGACGCTTGGCAAAAGCATCAACACGAACAAGGTTATTGCGAATATAGATGATTTTCTTTTCATAAGACTTTTCAATTGATTGTGGAATCGATGCTGCCCAATTCGATGCCGTCTTCATACATCTGCTCCAAAATGTCGTAATTGTCGATATTGCCATAATTCATGTAGTCGTCGACGAATTTTTCATCGCTCATCGCTTCGGCAATTTGCTCGTTATACTCCATGGAGCTCCGGCTTTTCAAATCGGAGAAAAGATACATCATGCACCATACGCCGCCAAACATGGCAGCCATATAAGCCCACGGACGAATGCGAAGCCATACTGTCGGCTTCTTTTCCTCCACAACAGGTTTTTCCGGAAGCATTTCAACCATTTTTTTCGAAAAATCGTCGAAATAGCCTTCCGGCACCTTGAATCCGGAGTCCTTGCTGAATCGGGCTAATATGTCGTCATCTTTTTTCATTGTAATCCTATGACTGCGTTTTTGCCAAATGGTTTAATTTTTCTCAAAAAAAAGTTCAATTTTTTTTACGGCATGATGGAAAGAGGCTTTCAACGCTCCGACAGAAGTGCCAAGTATTTCCGACATTTCCTCGTATTTCATCTCGTCGAAATATTTCATGTTGAAAATGAGACGCTGTTTCTCCGGCAACGTAGCAATTGCCTTTTGCAACTTCAACTGCAATTCGTCGCCATCAAACCATTCGTCGCTTTCAAGCGAGCCGACAAGGAAAGAATCGTCGTCGAGCGACACATTTTGCCGTTGCCGCTCTTTGTTTAAAAACGTGATGGATTCGTTGACTGCAATTTTGTAAAGCCAAGTCGACAATTTCGCTTCACCGCGAAATTGCTCGATGTTGCTCCATGCTTTGAGGAATGTGTTTTGCAACAAGTCGTTGGCATCGTCGTGGCTCACCACCATCCGGCGAATCTGCCAATACAACGGCTCGCTGTACGTCCGTATAATCTCGGAAAAGGCGGCATGCCGTTTTTCCGGATTATGCAGATTGCGTATGATCTCCTCTTCCTCTTCTTTTTGCATCGTGGACGATTTGTCAGGTAAAGGTACGGCAAACATTCCGACAAGGCAAATTCATCGGCATCTTATAGCGTTTTTTAACTCAATATCATTTCTCCGCGAAATGCGACCGGCCGGCTTTGCAAACCGGGCAAACATAATCTTGCGGCAAAGGCTCGTCGGTTTCCACGACATATCCGCATATATCGCACACGTATCTCCGCTTCCCTTCCGAGCCGGCGGGCTTTGCAACGGCTGCCTCGTCGACATAGGTCGGCGCGTTTTTGGGGGCTTTCCCTTTCACGACACGATGATAATATTCGTAGGTCATCGGCACGCCCTCTTCTTTCACGGCGTCGATCAATCGCGCAACTACCACGACGTGGGTCTCGCAATCCACGAAATTGACAGCGTCCAAAACAAGGCGGCTGCAAAACTTCCCGTTGACAATCGGCACGTCGCGAAGCATCCGATAGCCGAAATCTTCATATTTATCGACTGTGCGGCTGCTGCTGAATCCGAAAGTGGCAATGATCAAATTGTCGGTATCTTCGGCAACGACAGAAAGCGAAAAACGCTTGTTGCGCCGAATTGCGTCAAGCGTATAATTGTTCTTGTTCAACGAAATCGCCAATAAGGGATTTTCGCTGGTCACTTGGAAGCACGTATTGATCGTGCAGCCCACGGGGCGCCGGCCGTCCATTGTCCCGACAATGTAAAGCCCGTACGAAATGCTGAATAAAGCCGTAGTATCCATTTCAAAAATCAATTTGTTGGTAAAGCTACGACAATCTTCCGGCCAAAACAAATTTCAACTGCGCCTTATAGCGTTTTTTAACTTCCTGTTTAATTGGCGGAAACAAAATCCCACATGGCGAAGCAACGTCGAGGTCGTCCCGTAATAATCGCACATGATGTGGTAACGCTCTTTCAAAGAGGCTTTCTTGTTTTTATCGGTCAAGCCGTCCGACAAATAATCGATCACGACTGTGCCTGTATATGCGCTTTTCTTCATTTTCTGCAAACAGCGCAAACACCATTCGTAATCGGCCGAGAAACGATAACGCAAATCGTAGGGTTCTGCCAACTCGCGACGAACGACAAATGCTTGGTGGCATACCAGCATCCCACGCTTGAAGCTGTCGAACGTCAACTTTTCGGGAGCCGTCAAATGCCGCGGCGCGATGAAATTTCGATTGGAATCGACAATGTTGGTTTGCCCGTAAACAATGTCGGGATATCCGTTCTCTTCCGCAACATCCGCCATTTGCTGCAACGTCGTCGCCGCATGAAACGCATCGCCGGCATTAAGAAAAATCAAATAGCGGCCGGTTGCCGCAACGATGCCTTTGTTCATGGCGTCGTAAAGTCCTTTGTCGGGTTCGGAAAGAATCCGCAACCCGCGAATGCCGCTATTGCGCACAAGCGCGATCGTATTGTCGCGAGATGCGCCGTCGACGATAATATGCTCATAGTCGGAAAAAGTTTGTCCGGCCACGCTTCGCAATGTGGCCGGAAGTTCGGCAGAGGCATTAAACGTGATTGTCACGATGCTGAAAAACGGCTTCATAAGCTACATTCAAATTCTTTCATGCAAAATTACAACATCTCGCGACGAGAAACAACAATCGTTATTCTTCTGCCCGCAAATCGGAGGAAAATACGACCGTAAATTGCAATCAGTCCAAATTATGAAACATTAATCTCTGTGAAACACCCGTTTAGAAACCATTTGCAAACAAAACACGAAATATATTTGTTGAAAACATGCAGGAATATATATCTTTGCCAATGCAAAGCAAATATTAACAAATTAAAATTCTTATAGAAAAAATGGCTTACGTAATTAACGACAATTGTGTTGCTTGCGGAACTTGTGCATCGGTTTGCCCGGTTGAAGCTATTTCCGAGGGCGATATCTACAAAATCGATCCGGATACTTGCATCAGTTGCGGCACATGCGCAGAAAACTGCCCAAGCGAGGCTATACACGAAGCATAAATCTTTGTAAAGCCCTAAACCAAAACGCGATCTTTTTTCAAGGTCGCGTTTTTTTTGTGCTTTTCCTCTCCATCGCGATAAAAAAAACGCGCGTCCTTCGATTTGGAGAACGCGCGTTTCATATACAAGAATTTCTATTTTCCTACTTCATCTTTTCTTCTGCTTTCTTGATGGTTGCGGCATCTTCCGCAGCTTCTTCTTCAAGACGGGCATCGAGCGACTTGTCCATGTGTTCGAAATCCTCTTTGCTGCCGACAAGAAGCGCGCCATATTCGCGAAGACCCGTACCGGCAGGAATCAAATGACCGCAAATCACGTTCTCTTTCATTCCTTCCAAATAATCGGTCTTTCCATTGATGGCAGCCTCGTTGAGCACCTTCGTCGTCTCTTGGAAAGAAGCGGCCGACATGAAGCTTGATGTTTGGAGTGCGGCACGAGTGATACCTTGCAGCATCTGGTCGGATGTAGCAGGCACCGCGTCGCGAACTTCCACCAACTTCAAATCTTTGCGGCGCAAAGCGGAATTCTCGTCGCGAAGCTTGCGAGCCGTAATGATTTGTCCCGGCTTCAAGTTCGGGGAATCGCCCGCATCCACAACCACTTTCTTGCCCCAAATGCGGTCGTTCTCTTCCATGAACTCGCGTTTGTCGACAACTTGCTGTTCGAGGAAGCGCGTGTCGCCCGGATCGAGGATTTCGACCTTGCGCATCATTTGGCGCACAATCACTTCGAAATGCTTGTCGTTGATCTTCACGCCCTGCATGCGATAAACGTCCTGCACTTCGTTGACGATATATTCCTGAACGGCCGTCGGGCCTTTAATTTTCAAGATGTCGGACGGCGTAACTGCGCCATCGGAAAGCGGAGTGCCGGCACGAACATAGTCGTTTTCTTGCACCAATATCTGTTTCGAAAGCGGAACAAGATATTTCTCGACTTCTCCGATTTTCGAAGTGACGCTGATTTCGCGATTTCCGCGTTTCACTTTTCCGAATGTCACCTCGCCGTCGATTTCCGAAACGATTGCAGGGTTCGACGGGTTGCGAGCTTCGAACAATTCCGTCACACGCGGAAGACCACCCGTGATGTCGCCCGCATTGCCGGATGCGCGCGGAGTCTTGATAAACACATCGCCGGCCTTCAATTCGTCGCCATCTTCAATCATCAGATGCGCGCCTACCGGCAACGAATATGTTCTCAACACTTGTCCGTTCTTATCAAGAATCTGAGCCTCCGGAACTTTCGTGCGGTCCTTCGACTCAATGATGATTTTCTCATGCAAACCGGAAGTTTCGTCGGTTTCCTTGCGATAAGTGACGCCTTCGATCACGTTCACAAATTGCACTTTACCGGTGGCTTCGCTGACGATAACGGCATTGAACGGGTCCCATTCGCAAATCACATCGCCTTTCTTCACTTTCGATCCGGAAGTGAAATACAATTTCGAACCGTACGGGATGTTGGTATTCGTCAGAATCATGCCCGTATTGGCATCTACGATGCGCATTTCTGCAAGACGACCAACCACAACTTCGCAATTTTCGCCTTTCACCGTGCGCAATTCGTCGATTTCAAGCACACCGTCGTAACGGGAAGTCACAGAGGAAACGGCTGCAATGTTGGATGCCACACCTCCGACGTGGAACGTACGAAGCGTCAACTGCGTACCCGGCTCGCCAATCGATTGTGCAGCAATCACGCCAACTGCCTCGCCTTTCTGAACCATGCGATTCGTAGCAAGGTTGCGGCCGTAGCATTTCGCGCAAACGCCTCTTTTCGCCTCACAAGTAAGAACCGAGCGGATTTCCACCGATTCGATAGGCGATTTTTCGATTCGTTCCGCAGCTTCGTCCGTGATTTCATCGCCGGCTTTCACGATAATCTCTCCTGTTTGCGGATCTACAATATCGTGAACAGACACACGGCCAAGAATGCGTTCGCCCAAAGTGGCAACAACGTCTTCATTGTTTTTAAGCTCCGTGCATACCAAACCGCGAAGCGTGCCGCAATCCTCTTCCGTGATGATGACATCGTGGGCCACGTCGACCAAACGACGAGTCAGATAACCGGCATCGGCCGTCTTCAACGCCGTATCGGCCAAACCTTTACGAGCACCGTGGGTGGAAATAAAGTATTCCAACACCGAAAGTCCTTCCTTAAAGTTGGCAAGAATCGGGTTTTCGATGATTTGTCCGCCTTCTGCGCCGCTCTTTTGCGGTTTTGCCATCAATCCACGCATGCCGGCAAGCTGGCGAATCTGGTCTTTCGAACCACGCGCGCCGGAGTCAAGCATCATGAAAATCGGGTTAAATCCTTGGTTGGCAGCAGTCAGCTGTTTCATCAAAGTGTCTGTCAATCGCGAATTGACATGCGTCCAAATATCAATGATCTGGTTGTAACGTTCGTTGTTGGTGATGAAACCCATATTGTAGTTGTTCATCACTTCTTCTACTTGCTCATAACCTTCTTGCACGTATTGTTCTTTTTCGGCAGGAACAAGCACGTCGCCAAGGTTGAACGACAAGCCGCCTTTGAATGCCATCCGATAGCCCAAATTCTTGATATCGTCGAGGAATTGGGCAGAACGAACTACGCCGCATTTCTTAATGACAACGCCGATAATGTCGCGAAGCGATTTCTTGGAAATCAACTTATTGACATAGCCAATTTCATCCGGCACATATTGGTTGAAAAGAATACGTCCCACCGACGTCTCTTTAACCATGTGCTGAACCTTGTTGCCATTTTCATCGATGTCGTCGATGATAACGGAGATGATGGCATGAAGCGTCACCTTGCCTTCGTTGTAAGCAATTTCTGCTTCCTCCGGACCGTAGAACACAAGGCCTTCGCCCTTGTCGCCGGAGCGAAGTTTCGTGATATAATACAAGCCAAGCACCATATCCTGCGACGGCACCGTGATCGGCGCGCCGTTTGCCGGATTCAAAATATTGTGTGCGCCCAGCATCAACAATTGCGCTTCCAAAATAGCTTCATTGCCAAGCGGCAAGTGGACTGCCATCTGGTCGCCATCGAAGTCGGCGTTGAATGCCGTACATGCCAATGGGTGCAACTGGATAGCCTTGCCTTCGATCATGCGCGGCTGGAATGCTTGGATACCGAGACGGTGAAGTGTCGGCGCACGGTTGAGCAACACCGGATGGCCTTTCATCACATATTCAAGAATATCCCATACGATCGGTTCCTTGCGGTCCACAATCTTTTTCGCGCTTTTAACGGTTTTGACAATGCCGCGCTCTATGAGCTTGCGAATGATAAATGGTTTATACAATTCGGCAGCCATGTCTTTCGGCAAACCGCATTCGTGCATCTTCAATTCCGGACCGACAACGATGACAGAACGAGCCGAATAGTCGACACGCTTACCCAACAAGTTTTGACGGAAACGCCCTTGTTTTCCTTTCAAACTGTCGGAAAGCGACTTCAACGGCCGGTTGGATTCCGTTTTCACCACGCTCGATTTGCGGGAATTGTCGAGCAACGAATCGACTGCCTCTTGAAGCATACGTTTTTCGTTGCGGAGAATCACTTCCGGAGCTTTGATTTCAATCAATCGTTTCAAGCGATTGTTGCGAATGATCACACGGCGATACAAATCGTTCAAATCGCTCGTTGCAAAGCGGCCTCCGTCGAGCGGGACAAGAGGACGCAATTCCGGAGGAGTGACCGGAATCACCTTCAATATCATCCATTCCGGACGATTGCGATTTTTCGAAGCGCGGAACGATTCCACCACTTGCAAACGCTTCAACGCTTCTGTTTTCCGTTGTTGCGAAGAGTCGGTGTCGGCACGATGGCGCAACTCATACGACAAACTGTCCAAATCGAGATCCTTCAACAAATCATAGATCGCTTCGGCTCCCATTTTGCAAATGAACTTGTTCGGATCCGAATCGTCCAGCATTTGATTCTCACGCGGAAGCTTGTCAAGGATTTCCAAATATTCGTCTTCCGTCAACAAGTCGAGTTGGCTCAAATCTTCCCGTCCTTCAAGCGATGTCGCTGCACCGGGTTGGATAACGATATACCGCTCGTAGTAGATCACGGCATCGAGCTTTTTCGACGGCAATCCGAGCAAATAGCCAATCTTGTTGGGCAACGAACGGAAATACCAAATATGAGCCACCGGAACAACCAAAGAGATATGGCCGGTACGCTCGCGACGCACTTTCTTTTCCGTCACTTCCACGCCGCAACGGTCGCAAACGATACCCTTGTAACGAATCCGCTTGTACTTGCCGCAATGGCACTCGTAGTCCTTTACAGGGCCAAAAATGCGTTCGCAAAACAAGCCATCGCGTTCCGGCTTATAAGTACGGTAGTTGATCGTTTCCGGTTTCAATACTTCGCCGTAGGATCTTTCCAAGATTTCTTCCGGAGAAGCAAGACCGATTGTGATCTTCGAAAAATTATTTTTGATTTTTGTATCTTTATTGAATGCCATATTCTTTCGTCGTTTTATTCCAAATTAATGCTAAGTCCGAGACCGCGCAATTCGTGCAAAAGCACGTTCAAAGATTCCGGAATACCGGGTGTAGGCATCGGTTCGCCTTTGACAATCGCCTCATACGTCTTGCTGCGGCCAACGACATCGTCGCTCTTGACCGTCAAGATTTCCTGCAACACGTGGGATGCGCCAAACGCTTCAAGCGCCCAAACCTCCATTTCTCCGAAACGCTGGCCGCCAAATTGCGCCTTACCGCCAAGAGGCTGTTGCGTAATCAAAGAATACGGGCCAATGCTGCGCGCATGCATCTTGTCCTCTACCATGTGGCCTAATTTCAGCATGTAGATGACACCCACCGTTGCCGGCTGGTCGAAACGCTCGCCCGTGCCGCCATCGTAAAGATAAGTCTTGCCGTAGCGGGGCAATCCTGCCTTGTCGGTCCATTCGTTCAAATCGTCGAGATTCGCGCCGTCGAAAATCGGCGTGGAGAATTTCTCGCCAAGTTCGCGGCCTGCCCAACCAAGCACTGTTTCGAAAATCTGCCCAAGGTTCATACGCGAAGGCACACCCAGCGGGTTCAACACAATATCGACAGGCGTACCGTCGGCAAGGAAAGGCATGTCTTCCTGACGAACGACGCGGGAAACGATACCTTTGTTTCCGTGGCGTCCCGCCATCTTGTCGCCAACGCCGATTTTGCGCTTTTTAGCAACATATACTTTTGCCATTTGCATGATTCCGGCAGGCAGCTCGTCGCCAATCGATATGTCGAATTTCTTGCGGCGAAGTTCGGCGTCGATTTCTTTCGACTTGCGCAAATAATTGACAATCGTATCATGAATCATGTCGTTCTTATGCGCGTCGGTCGTCCATTTGCTCAAATTAATCGTATCGTATTCTTCGATGCTTTTCAAGTTGGCAACGGAGAATTTCTCGCCTTTCGGAATGATTTCAGTGCCGAGGAAGTCTTTGACGCCCTGCGATACCTTGTTTTGCGTGAGCGTGACAAGTTTCTCGATCAAACGCGACTTCAACTCTGCTTGCTTTTGTTCGTATTCCTCATCAAGGAGTTGGAGTGCCGCATTGGTCGACTTGCCTTTCTTCTTCATGGCCTTCGAGAACAAGTCCGTACCGATAATCACGCCTTTCAACGACGGCGAAGCTTTCAAGGAAGCATCTTTCACATCGCCTGCCTTGTCGCCGAATATGGCGCGAAGCAATTTTTCTTCCGGCGTCGGATCCGACTCTCCCTTAGGCGTAATCTTGCCAATAAGGATGTCGCCCGGCACGACATGCGCGCCGATACGGATGATTCCGCGTTCGTCGAGATCTTTCGTGGCATCTTCGCTCACATTTGGAATATCGGATGTCAATTCCTCCATTCCGCGTTTGGTTTCGCGCACTTCGAGAGAATATTCATCGACATGCACGGAAGTAAGGATATCCTCGCGCACCATGCGTTCGTTCAACACGATGGCATCCTCGTAGTTATACCCCTTCCACGGCATGAACGCTACTTTCAAGTTGCGGCCAAGCGCGAGTTCGCCATTTTCCGTAGCATAACCTTCCGTCAAAATCATGCCCTTCTCCACTCGCTGCCCTTTATGGCAAATCGGACGCAAGTCGATAGTCGTGCTTTGGTTGGTCTTGCGGAATTTGGGAATAATATATTCTTTCACAGAATCTTCGAAGCTTACAAATTCTTCGTCCTCCGTGCGATCGTAGCGAATACGGATCACGCTCGCGTCGACAAATTCAATGACGCCCGCACCCTCTGCCATGATCTGCGTGCGAGAGTCGCGCACAAGCTGGCCTTCGATGCCCGTTCCGACAATAGGAGCCTCGCTGCGAAGCAACGGCACTGCCTGACGCATCATGTTCGAACCCATCAAGGCGCGGTTGGCGTCGTCATGTTCGAGGAACGGAATCAAAGAAGCGGCAATCGAAGCGATCTGCATGGGCGACACGTCCATCAATTGCACTTGTTCGGGCGGAACAACAGGGAAATCGGCGTCAAGACGCGCTTTCACCCTGTCGCGCACGAACGTGCCGTCGTCGTTGAGCGGCGCATTGCCTTGCGCGATAATTTGCCCTTCTTCTATCTCTGCCGTCAAGTAGGTGACATGGCTGTTGTCCAAATCGACTTTGCTGTTTTCCACTTTCCGGTAGGGCGTTTCGATAAATCCGAGATTGTTCACTTTCGCGTAAACGCACAACGATGAAATCAAGCCGATATTCGGACCTTCCGGCGTTTCAATCGGGCAAAGGCGTCCATAGTGGGTATAGTGCACGTCGCGCACCTCAAATCCGGCGCGATCGCGCGACAAGCCGCCGGGACCCAACGCCGACATTCTCCGCTTGTGGGTGATTTCGGCAAGCGGATTGGTTTGGTCCATGAATTGCGACAAAGCGTTCGTGCCAAAGAATGTATTGATGACCGAAGATATTGTCTTGGCATTGATCAAATCAATCGGCGTGAACACCTCATTGTCGCGCACGTTCATGCGCTCGCGGATCGTGCGCGCCATGCGGGCAAGGCCGACGCCAAATTGGTTGTAAAGCTGTTCGCCTACCGTACGCACGCGACGATTGCTCAAATGGTCGATATCGTCGACATCCGACTTCGAATTGATCAGCTCTATCAAATATTTTATAATCGCAATAATGTCTTCCTTTGTAAGCACTTTCACTTCCTCGGGGACATTGAGCGACAATTTCTTATTGATTCTATAACGGCCCACATCGCCCAAATCATAGCGTTTCTCGGAGAAGAACAAATTCGTGATCACCTCGCGAGCGCTTGCGTCGTCGGGCGGTTCGGCGTTTCGCAATTGCCGATAAATGTAATGGATAGCCTCTTTTTCAGAGTTGCTTGTATCTTTTTGAAGCGTGTTGAAAATAATCGTATAGTCGCTCGTGTCGACATTTTCCTTGTGGAGCAAAATCGTCGACAAGCCGGAATCGAGAATGTCTTGGATGTGCTCCTCTTCAAGCACAGTTTCGCGATCGATAATCACGTCGTTGCGCTCGATGGAAACGACTTCGCCCGTATCCTCGTCGACAAAATCTTCAACCCACGTTTTCAGCACACGCGCCGCCAACTTGCGGCCTACAGCTTTTTTCAGGTTAGATTTGGTTACTTTGATTTCTTCTGCCAGACCGAAAATTTCGATGATATCCTTGTCGCTGTCCAAACCAATGGCACGCAACAATGTAGTCACCGGCAATTTCTTTTTGCGGTCGATATAGGCATACATCACATTGTTGATGTCAGTCGCAAACTCAATCCACGAGCCACGGAAAGGGATAATGCGCGCCGAATACAGTTTCGTGCCGTTGGCATGCGTGCTTTGTCCGAAAAATACGCCCGGCGAACGATGCAATTGAGACACAACCACCCGTTCAGCTCCGTTTATAACAAACGTACCTTTCTCCGTCATGTAAGGAATCGGGCCAAGATAAACATCTTGAATCACCGTGTCGAAATCCTCATGGTCGGGATCAGTACAATACAATTTAAGTTTTGCCTTTAAAGGCACGCTATATGTCAATCCGCGTTCAAGGCATTCTTCTATCGTGTAGCGCGGCGGATCGATATAATAGTCTAAAAATTCAAGCACAAAGTTATTCCTTGTGTCGGCAATCGGAAAATTTTCCGCAAAGACCTTGTAAAGCCCTTCGTTTTTTCGTTTTTCCAACGGCGTGTCGAGCTGAAGGAAATCATGGAAAGATTTCAGCTGTATGTCGAGGAAATCCGGATAGGGCAACGGATTCTTTACAGATGCAAAATTTACGCGTGGTTTTACTGTTGAAACTGACATAAAAATAATATTAATTGAACCCGAATTTGAAAAGAACACAAAAAGGTTAAGAATCGACTTCACAGAGGATTCTTAACCTAATTACCTGAATCTCAGGCAATATTATTTAAGTTCAACTTCAGCTCCGGCTTCTTCAAGTTGTTTTTTAAGAGCTTCAGCGTCTGCTTTGGCCATGCCTTCTTTAAGCACGCTCGGAGCAGCGTCTACCAAGTCTTTAGCTTCTTTCAAGCCAAGTCCGCAAGCCTCCTTAACGGCCTTTACAACTTGAAGTTTAGCAGCACCTGCGTTTTTCAATACTACGTCGAAAGAGTTTTTCTCTTCTTCAGCAGCAGCACCGCCGGCAGCAGGACCGGCAGCAACAGCAACAGCTGCAGCAGCAGGTTCGATGCCATACTCTTCTTTCAAAATCTGAGCAAGTTCGTTTACTTCTTTTACCGAGAGGTTAACTAATTGTTCTGCAAAAGCTTTTAAATCTGCCATTTTTGTATAATTTTTTTGTTGTTATTTTTTTATTTTTATTTGTTTGAGAGTGTTTCAAGAATACCATGCAACTTGTTGCCCGACGATTGCAAAGCTGAAACGACATTCTTCGCCGGTGATTGCAACAATGCCACAACGTCGGCAATAAGTTCGTTCTTGCTCTTGATCTTCGAAAGCGCGTCAAGCTGATCGGCTCCGATATAGACAGTCTCTTCTACGTATGCCGCTTTCAATATAGGCATTTCTGCGCCGGTCTTGTAAAACTCCTTAATCGTTTTAGCCGGAGCGTTGCCCGTGTTGGAAAACAACATCGCCGTCGTGCCCTTCAAAGTCGGATACAACTCGGAATAATCGGTTTCGGATTGTTCGAGAGCTTTATGAAGCAACGTATTCTTCACGACAACCATCTTCACATCGCCATTGAAACAAGCTCTGCGCAAAGCGCTCGTTTGCTCGGCATCCATGCCGGTCGTGTCGGTCAGGTAAAAACAGCTGTACTCTTTCAGAGTGCTTGCTATTTTCTCAATTATTATCGCTTTATCTTCCTTTCTCATGTTTCTCTAATTTAATTCATTACTGATCAACCGATTTAGTATCGATCTTAAGACCGGAACTCATCGTACTCGAAAGATAAATGCTCTTCAAGTAAGTGCCCTTTGCAGTTGCAGGTTTCAACTTGATAAGCGTGTTGATGAATTCACGCGCATTATCTGCCATTTGGTCTGCACTGAAAGAAACTTTTCCTATCGAAGCATGAACGATACCGCTCTTATCTACTTTAAAGTCAATTTTACCTTGTTTCACCTCTTTCACGGCTTTTGCCACATCGGGTGTCACTGTGCCGCTTTTCGGGTTAGGCATCAAGCCGCGCGGACCCAAAATTCTACCCAAAGCACCGATCTTGCCCATGATGGCAGGTTGCGTGATGATTACGTCCACGTCGGTCCATCCGCCTTTGATCTTTTCGATATATTCGTCGAGACCTACGTAGTCGGCGCCCGCCTCTTTTGCAGCCGCTTCTGCGTCTGCCGTACACAACACGAGCACGCGCACTTGTTTTCCCGTTCCGTGGGGAAGGGTCACAACGCCGCGCACCATTTGGTTGGCCTTGCGGGGATCCACACCGAGACGCACATCGATATCAAGCGAAGCATCGAATTTCGTAAAGGTGATTTCCTTTATCTTTTCCGCTGCTTCTTTAAGAGTGTAAATTTTCCCAGCTTCAATTTTCTCTAAAGCCAACTTTTGATTTTTTGTCAGTTTACCCATGTCAATTGAAGTTTTAATTGTTTTCAGGGAACGAACCCTTAACCGTGATACCCATACTTCTCGCTGTGCCGGCAACCATCTTCATCGCCGAGTCTAAAGTAAAACAGTTCAAATCCGGCATCTTGTCTTCTGCAATGGATTTTACCTGCTCCCAAGTGATTTCAGCAACCTTCTTGCGGTTTGGCTCCGACGAGCCTTTCTTTTGCTTCGACGCCTCCAGCAACTGCACAGCCACGGGCGGTGTCTTTACAATGAAGTCAAAGCTTTTATCGGTGTAATAAGTGATTACAACCGGCAATACTTTTCCTGCCTTGTCCTGAGTGCGGGCATTGAATTGCTTGCAAAACTCCATGATGTTGATACCCTTCGAACCCAAAGCTGGTCCTACGGGAGGTGATGGATTTGCAGCACCACCTTTAATCTGCAATTTGATCTGTCCAGCAATTTCTTTAGCCATTTCTAAATGTTTTGATAAGTTAAATTATCTCGATTGCAATCTCGTGCGCAACCACAAGACTACTCTCGCTCTACTTGCGAATTTTCCAACTCCACCGGTGTTTTGCGCCCGAAAATGCTGACCATCACCTTCAGCTTCTTCTTTTCGTTGTTGACTTCCTCTATCGTGCCGTTCATACCGCTGAAAGGACCGTAATTCACCTTTACAGTCTCTCCAACCTTGTAGTCAACGACGCCGCTGTCGGTAGCCTCTTGAAGCTCGTCGGCAATACCCAACATTCGTTTCACTTCCCCGGGGCGCAACGGTTCCGGACGCTTTGCCTCCGAACCTCTTCCGCCGCCAAGAAAATCAATCACATTCGTCGTATTGCGAAGAATGTGAGGCACATCGCCCTGCAAGTCAGCTTCCACAAAAACATAACCGGAATACAACGTGCGCTCTTTCAGCACCTTCTTCCCAGCCTTCGTGGTAGTGTAGAATTTCTCCGTAGGAATCAATACTTGCGACACATAATCGCCCAGCGAAGTGTTTTTAATTTGAGCGTCAAGCAATTCCTTTACTTTCGCCTCCTTGCCGGATATAGCTCTGAGGACATACCACTCTTTTTTACCTTCACTCATGGCGCAATCTTGATTATAGTGCGTAAATATGCTCCATTATAAAATTTATCACTTGATCAACGCCCCATATTATCAATGAAAGAATGATGGAAGCAACCAATACAATCATTGAGCTGTTGACAAGCTGACTTCTTGTTGGCCAGGACACCTTATAGACGAGTTCGCCATAAGATTCCCGCATATCCGCAAATAGTTTATTAAATACTTTCATTTCTTAAATACTTGGCACGGGACGAGAGACTCGAACTCCCGACACCCGGTTTTGGAGACCGGTGCTCTACCAACTGAGCTAGTCCCGTATGAAGCAGCCGGCCGTTTTCGACACGACCGACTGCGACTATGAAAAAAGCGTATTATTCAATAATATCTGTGATTTGACCGGAACCTACCGTGCGGCCGCCTTCACGGATTGCGAAGCGAAGACCTTTGTCGCAAGCCACCGGAGTGATCAATTTCACTTGAATCGTCACGTGGTCGCCCGGCATTACCATTTCTACACCTTCCGGAAGAGTGATTTCGCCAGTCACGTCAAGCGTGCGGATGTAGAATTGCGGACGATAGTGGTTGTGGAACGGAGTGTGGCGTCCACCTTCTTCTTTCTTCAAGATATAAACCTGAGCTTTGAACTCATCGTGAGGTTTAACTTGACCCGGGTGACAGATTACCATACCGCGTTTCACTTCGTTCTTGTCGATACCACGGAGCAACAAACCTACGTTGTCGCCGGCTTCGCCTTCGTCAAGGATCTTGCGGAACATTTCAACACCTGTCACAACCGATTTCTTGTCTGCGCCAAGGCCGAGGATTTGAACTTCGTCGCCAACTTTTACGCGACCTGCTTCGATACGACCCGTAGCAACAGTACCACGACCTGTGATCGAGAACACGTCTTCAACCGGCATCAAGAACGGTTTGTCCACATCGCGCGGAGGAAGCGGAATCCAAGTGTCGACAGCATCCATCAATTCCATGACTTTCTCTTCCCATTTCGGTTCGCCGTTGAGCGCGCCGAGGGCAGAGCCGCGGATGATAGGCGTGTTGTCGCCGTCATATTCATAAGTGGAAAGAAGATCGCGCATTTCCATTTCTACGAGTTCGAGCATTTCTTCATCGTCCACCATGTCGCATTTGTTCAAGAACACAACCAAACGAGGCACGTTCACTTGACGAGCCAAAAGGATATGTTCGCGAGTTTGAGGCATCGGACCGTCAGTAGCAGCAACCACGATGATTGCACCGTCCATCTGAGCAGCACCTGTTACCATGTTCTTCACATAGTCGGCGTGTCCCGGGCAGTCTACGTGTGCATAGTGGCGGTTAGCCGTTTCATACTCTACGTGAGCCGTGTTGATTGTGATACCACGCTCTTTTTCTTCCGGAGCATTGTCGATAGAATCGAACGAACGCTGTTCGGAAAGACCTTTCTTCGCCAACACTGTCGTAATAGCGGCAGTCAACGTTGTTTTACCGTGGTCCACGTGACCAATCGTACCGATATTAACATGCGGCTTGGTTCTCTCAAATTTCTCTTTTGCCATAACTTTATGTTTTTATTTATGTTTGACTAATTCTATCTATATTTTTCCTATCTTTGAGCCGATGACGGGATTTGAACCCGTGACCTCTTCCTTACCAAGGAAGTGCTCTACCCCTGAGCTACATAGGCGATTTTGAGCGGAAGACGAGGCTCAAACTCGCGACCCTCAGCTTGGAAGGCTGATGCTC
>UQKE01000038.1 GCA_900541555.1 uncultured Porphyromonadaceae bacterium
GCAATTTCAATAGAAATATGTGCATTTTATATTTTCATAAAAATCCAATTATTCCCTGTCATAACTGGATTTGGCAACAGAATCAGTATTGCTGAAAATTTAAATCCTAATACTTTGGCACAATTTATCTTGTTATCATATACCTACATATTAACATATTGTTTTAAATATAAAAAAATTATCCCATTCATTACAGCTATATTGCTACTCTATACACTAATCATGATCGGAAGCCGAACATCCTATGCTGCAGCATTATTATTATCATTTATTTTTTTAGTATTTCTTTGGGACGTAAGCAAAACAAAACGTCTTATTATATGCTCTATTTTAATAATTGTCTTCTTAAATATCATTGGATATGCTTACGTATACTTAAATGACCGTATTAATTTATTTTCCATTATAGAAGATGAAGGATCTGGGCGATTTATTACATGGAAATATATGTTTCTTAATGTTATTCCCAAACATCTCACATGGGGAATTGGGTACGGTCGAGATAATTTGGAAAAGATCGGATATTCATTAGACGCTGACAATATGTATATTGATGCTATTTGCCAAATCGGCATTATTGGACTATCCGCCTTAATCATTGTATTATTACATCAATTGATACAAATCAATCGTTCTCTTAAAAAAGATATTACCCGAACCACTAGTTTGCTTTTTGTATTAGCAATTTTCATCATTGGTATTGGTGAAACAGTATTTGACACAACTATTTTTTGGTTCATCATATTATATTCAAATTTATCTATTATTCATCAACCAATAAAAAAGCACCTATATCCGCGCTATGACTCATTATAGTATCATTATTCCACACAAAAATTGTTTTAATTTATTGCTTAGATGCTTAGAAAGCATCCCTGAGCGAGATGACATCCAAATCATTGTTGTAGACGACAATAGTAATGCAGATATTGTAAATAAAATATCAACTATAACCAAAAAAAATACAACTTTCTTTCTTAACAAAAAATCACTCGGAGCAGGTGGCGCTCGGAACATTGGATTAAAACATGCAATTGGCGAATGGCTCATCTTCGCTGATGCTGATGATTTTTTTACAACTGATGCCTTCAAAATAATGGATCAACATTTAAACAGCCATGCAGACATCATTTTCTTCGCTCATGAAGCACGATTTTCCGACACTTTAATGCCAACAGAAAGATTAGGGAAAAGGCTTTTTTTCTTGACACAATATCATCAAAAAAAAGACATTGAATCAGAAGAGTATTTGAGATATAGAAATCACAGTCCTACAGCAAAAATGATTAAACATAATCTCGTTCGCTCTTATGATATCGAATTTGACGAAGTTCCAGCATCAAATGATGCGATGTTTTCCATATTAACTGGATTTTATGCAAAAAAAATAGATGTTGATTTAAGAATATGTTATTGCACCACAATTCGGCAAAATTCAATAACACAAACTAAAAGCAAAACCAATGCTTTTGCACGGTATAATACTGATATTAAAATCTACAATTTCTTTCGGAAACATAATTTAACGCATTTATATCCTTATGTTACTGCTGAAATTGCTCGAGCATTAATCAATTATGGATGGAAGGAATTTTTTAGGTATTTAAAATTAGCAAATGAGAATCACATAAACATTTGGCTAGGAATAACAAAACGAATAGAAAAAATAAGACTCCTCTTTTCTCCAAAATATCTATTTACAAAACATACATAAATATGAAAATTGCACATATTTGCCTCTCTTCTACATATATTGACAGTTGGGGATACCAAGAAAACCTACTTCCTGTCTATTTAAGAAAACTAGGAACTGAAAACATTATCATTTCATCTTTAAATGATTATCCTCCATTCTTATCTCTCTCTCAAAAACAAACAATAAAAAAGAAAGGCATTCATTATTTAGACAAAACAATCGAAGTGTTTCGCATTAAAGTCATAAGGTTAACAAGTTCATGGTGTATCCCTTTTGGATTGCTGAAGTCCCTCAAACAAATTCAACCAGATGTCATTTTCCACCACGGGATTACACCTTCTTCTTTACCGATTTGTCTTTGTTATAAAAAAAAGAATCCGAGTACAATCCTATTAACTGACAACCATGCAGATCAATACAATATTAGCCAAAACAAAATATGGAGATTTTTATACTACAGATGGTTATTACGACATACTGCGAAACTTTCAATAAAAAAAACGTCCAAGTTTTATGGTGTATCAATAGGTAGATGCCTTTTTCTTAAAAATTTTCTTAAAATACCCGCATCCAAAATTACCCTACTCCCTATTGGCGCAGATGAAGATCTCGCAAAGCAATTAGATTCGAAATCTAAATTACGCTTAAAATATGGATTTAACGAAAATGATAAAATTATAATTTCTGGTGGAAAAATAGATCCAACAAAAGGTACCGATGCATTAATAGATTCAATCACATACATTAATGCGAATCATTTCAATATTAAACTTCTTTTGTTCGGAGAAATAAGAGACCCCCATATTCATAAAAACATAGATCATAATCCAAATATCATTTTTTATGGTTGGTGTGATCGAATAAAAACACTAGAACTTCTAAAACTTGCAGACATAGCTTGCTGGCCAATTCACCATACAACACTTATAGAAGATGCAATTTCAGTCTGCACTCCTTTACTCTTAAAGAAAACAAAAACAACGGAACATTTAATTAATGGAAACGGCATTTGGATCAACCATTCATTAACAAACTCAATTTTAACGTACTTCTCTGATCCTATTGCTCAACAAAATATTAAACAAGAATGCGTTGCGGTTCTTTCGAAATTGAGTTATAACGCTATCGCGCAAAAAGTCATTTACGATATAAACTCTATCCAAAATGAAAATAGTACAAATTAATTCCTTTAATGGAGGTTCTACTGGAAACATAGCATTAAATATCAATAAAATGGCTTCTCAAAATAATTGGGATACCAAATTCTATTTTGGTCGATATTGGAAAAATCGAACACAACCTTCCACTTCTTCTATAAAAATAGCATTCAATTGGGAAACCAAATTTCATGCCACCATGGCTCGCATTTTTGATAATATGGGACACGGTTCTTGGCTTTCTACAAAAAAACTAATCTCTAAACTAAATTTTGAAAACCCAGATATAATCCATTTACACAACATCCACGGTTACTATATCAACTATCCGTTGCTATTCGATTACCTACGACAAAGCGGCAAACCAATTGTATGGACACTGCATGACTGTTGGAGTTTCACAGGGCACTGTGCGTATTTTGATTACTCTGGTTGCAACAAATGGAAAACTGGATGCCACAACTGCCCACAAATACACACATATCCAAAATCTTTATTCATAGACAATTCCGAACGAAATTATAATTTGAAAAAAAAATTATTCTTGTCCCTAGGAAACCAACTAACCTTAGTTCCTGTCTCCAATTGGTTAAAAGAGCTCATTAAAGAATCGTTTTTTAAAGAAACTAAAATAATAACAATCCATAATGGAATTGACACTACCGCTTTTTCCCCTCAACCAACAATAGAAGGAAGTGATTACGTATTAGGCGTTGCCAGCCCTTGGAGTGAAAGAAAAGGCTTAAACGACTTCTTCATGTTACGTTCCATTCTTCCTTCAAATATTAAAATTGTTCTAGTTGGATTATCAAAACAACAAATTAAAGGGCTTCCTGATGGAATTTCCGGCATTGAGCGCACCCAAAATATAAATCAATTAGCAACTTTATACTCAAACGCAACAATATTTTTCAACCCCACCTATGAAGACAATTTTCCAACCACAAACTTGGAGGCATTAGCATGCGGCACACCAGTGCTAACCTACAATACAGGAGGCAGCCCTGAAGCCGTAACCGAAAAGACGGGCTTTGTTATACCACAAGGCGACCTACAAAACGCAATGGAAATAATCCAAAAGATAAAACGAGAAGGGAAATCGCAATACAGTGAAGCATGCCGTGAATATGCATTGAAAAATTTCCGTAAAGAAGATCGCTTCTCCGACTATATAAAGCTTTATGAAGATCTACTAAATAAAAGATAAGATGCAATTCGTTTATGAATTCTAATCACATAACAACAAAACAATCATGTCAGTATTTAAAGACAAAGTACTCCTCATTACCGGAGGGACAGGTTCTTTCGGCAATGCAGTGTTAAGGAGATTTTTAGACTCCGACATTAAGGAAATTCGCATTTTCTCACGTGATGAGAAAAAACAAGACGACATGCGCCATGCGCTTCAAAATCCAAAAGTGAAATTCTACATTGGAAACGTAAGAAACAAAGCATCAGTAGATGTCGCAATGCGTGGAGTTGACTATGTATTCTCAGCAGCGGCATTGAAACAAGTGCCAAGTTGCGAATTTTTTCCAATCGAAGCTACGTATACCAATGTCCTCGGCACTGAAAATGTTTTGCTTTCTGCAATCGAACATGGTGTAAAAAACGTAGTGGTTCTTTCCACAGACAAAGCCGCTTATCCTATTAATGCAATGGGCATATCAAAGGCATTAATGGAAAAAGTCGCCATCGCCAAAGGTCGTGAATTGGGAGAAGGTGCAACAACCACTATTTGCTGTACGCGCTATGGGAACGTGATGGCAAGCCGAGGCTCTGTGATCCCGCTTTGGGTAGAGCAAATGATGGAAGGCAAACCTATTACCATAACAGACCCCAACATGACTCGATTCATGATGACGCTTGACGACGCTGTGGACCTTGTAGTTTATGCATTTACCCATGCCCACAACGGCGATCTCTTTGTCCAAAAAGCGCCAGCCGCAACGCTCTCCACATTGGCTCAAGCATTAAAGGAAATTTATTCCAAAGTCGACCCCAAATATGGAGAAACCGAAGTGAAAGTAATCGGCACACGGCATGGAGAAAAACTTTATGAAACATTGGTGACTCGTGAAGAAATGGTTCGTGCCATCGACATGGGCGAATATTATCGCATCCCATGCGACACTCGCGACCTTAATTATGACAAATTTTTCACACAAGGCAGTGAAGATGTATCGAAAATCGAAGACTACCACAGTCATAACACGCGCCGTTTAGATGTTAACGGAATGAAAGAGCAATTGATGAGATTACATTTCATTCGCCAAGATTTAGGGCTAGAACAAGCAACCAAGCCACGGGAAATCAGAAGCGAATAAATCAATTTTCCACATGAAACAAATCAAAGTCATCGAAGGAGAAATATTCCAAGATACTCGTGGGATAATTGCTTCGCTCAATAATTTTCATTTCGAAGATGTCAAAAGATGCTACATCATTCATCATCCGGACAAAACAATAGTCCGTGGATGGCATGGGCATCAGCACGAACGCAAATGGTTTTATTGCGTTAAAGGCGCATTTACCCTTGCATTAGTCAAAATCGACAATTGGGAAAATCCATCACCAGCCTTAACCGCAGAAATATTCAAAATGGAAGAAAGCCACAGCCGCATTGTTTGCGTGCCGGAAGGATATGCTAATTGCATCAAAGCTTCCGAAAAAGATTCCATCATGCTTGTATTATCTGACAAAATCTTAGACGAAGCTCTTGGCGACAGTTGGCGCTACGACAAAGACATGTGGGTGGATTGGAGCAATTACTAAAAGCAAAAAACATGAAAATACTAATAACTGGAGCAAAAGGTTTTGTAGGGAAAAACTTGGTCTCCCAACTCAAAAATATTCGCGATGGCAAAGCTCGTTATTACGGAGACATCCATATCGAGGAGATTTTTGAATACGATATTGACACAGATCCGTTGCTTCTCGACTCTTATTGCCAGAAAGCAGACTTTGTATTCAATCTTGCAGGCGTAAATCGCCCAAAAGATCAAACAGAATTCATGAAAGGCAATTTCGGATTTGCATCGACCCTCTTAGACACTTTGCGACGACATAAAAACACATGTCCTGTAATGCTGTCGTCAAGCATCCAAGCCACCTTGATTGGCCGTTATGGGCAGTCTGATTATGGGAAAAGTAAACTTGCCGGTGAAGAATTGTTTTTTGCCTATGGGCAAGAAACGGGAACCCACGTATTAGTCTACCGTTTCCCTAATTTGTTTGGAAAATGGTGTCGTCCGAACTATAATTCGGCCGTAGCAACTTTTTGCCATAACATTGCCAATGATCTGCCCATACAAGTCAACGATCGATCAACCGAATTGGAATTGCTTTATATCGACGACTTAGTGGATGAAATGATTTCAGCATTGCAAGGAAAAGAGCATCACTGTGAATTTGAAGGAGTAACAACTATACTTCGCGATGACGGACGATATTGTGCCGTTCCCATTAGCCACAAAGCGACACTTGGAGAAATTGTCGATCTCTTAACCAATTTTCATTCTCTCCCACAAACCCTATTGATGCCGGAAATCTCCAATGGATCGTTCGCAAAAAAGCTATATTCCACTTACTTATCCTATCTACCCAAAGAAAAAATGGCTTTCTCTCTTAAAATGAACATCGATGAGCGAGGCAGTTTTACAGAATTACTAAAAACCCAAAAGTGTGGACAATTTAGCGTGAATATATCAAAGCCGGGAATTACAAAGGGGCAACATTGGCACAACTCGAAATGGGAATTTTTCATAGTGGTTAGCGGGCACGCCCTTATAGAAGAACGCAAAATAGACACCAATGAAATAATCCGTTTTGAAGTAAGCGGCGATAAAATTGAAGCAGTCCACATGCTTCCGGGATATACCCACAATATCATCAACCTTTCCGACACCGACGACCTTGTAACGCTAATGTGGGCAAACGAATTATTCGATCCTGCGAGACCCGACACATATTACGAAAAAGTATAACATAATTAATTAAAAACAATGAAGTTAGATTACAATGACATCCATTTTGCCAACGACGGGAAATTGAAACTAATCATCATTGTCGGGACTCGCCCGGAAATTATCCGTTTAGCCGCAGTGATCGATAAATGTCGCAAGTACTTTGATTGCTTGCTTGTACACACCGGACAAAATTACGACTACAACCTTAACGGCGTATTTTTTCACGATCTGAAGCTAAAAGATCCTGATGTATATATGGATGCCGTAGGCGATGACCTTGGCGCTACTATTGGCAACATCATAAACTGCAGTTACAAATTGATGTCTCAAACCCAACCCGATGCTGTTTTAGTGCTCGGCGATACCAACAGCTGTCTGTCGGTAATAGCAGCAAAACGACTTCATATCCCCATATTCCACATGGAAGCCGGCAATCGCTGTTTCGACGAATGCCTTCCGGAAGAGACAAACCGTCGAATCGTGGACATAATCTCCGATGTGAACATGTGCTACTCCGAACATGCCCGTCGCTATCTAAACGCATCTGGTGTTGCAAAAGAACGCACATACGTCACGGGGTCGCCAATGGCGGAAGTGCTTCACAAAAATTTACCGGAAATAAAAGCATCCGACGTACATAAACGCTTAGGATTAACAAAAGGACATTATATTTTACTTTCTGCTCATAGGGAAGAAAATATCGACACCGAAAAGAATTTCACTTCGCTATTCAATGCAATCAATGCTATGGCAGTAAAATATGACATGCCCATACTTTATTCTTGCCATCCACGCTCTCGCAAACGATTGGAAGCAAGTGGATTCAAACTTGACAAACGAGTCATTCAACATGAGCCATTAGGATTCCACGACTACAACTGTCTACAAATGAATGCATTTGCGGTTGTATCTGACTCCGGCACATTGCCTGAAGAAAGTTCTTTCTTTACTTCGGTAGGTCACTCTTTCCCTGCTGTATGTATCCGCACATCCACAGAACGCCCTGAAGCGTTGGACAAAGGCTGCTTCATCCTTGCTGGCATTGATGAGCATTCTTTGTTGCAAGCGGTGGAAACTGCAGTGGAAATGAATAAAAACAACGATAATGGCATACCAGTCCCCAACTATATAGATGAAAACGTTTCCACCAAAGTGGTAAAAATTATTCAAAGTTATACTGGCATTATAAATAAAATGGTTTGGAGAAAATAAATATCCTACTATGAAAACAATTATTAAATGGGGAATCAAATTTAATCCTGTTTCTAAAAAAAAATTTATTGAAGAAATTGAAGAAAAAATAAAAGCAGGAACAATCGGTATTCAAATCACAGGCGTTAATATTGAAACCATAAGTATTATCGCAACAAATAATCATTTATTAAAAGTTATCAACGACTCTGATTTTGTCAATATTGATGGAATTGGAGTAGCAATAGCATTAAGAATGTTTGGCATATCCGTACCGGAAAGAGTTCCCTGCCCTGATATTTTCGAAGAATTACTTAAAAATGCAAATGAACAAAGACAAAGCGTTTATTTCTTAGGAGCGGATCAAAATACGCTTTTGAATCTAATTAAAAATATTAAAAAACAATATCCGAATATTCAAATTGTTGGTTTCCATAATGGATATTATAATATTGAACACGAAGAGGATAATATTGTTAAAGAAATATCATCATTAAGTCCAACATACCTTTTCCTTGGACTTCCTACTCCTAGAAAAGAATTATTTATCGCTAAATATAAAAAAAGGCTAAATACAAATGTTTGCTTTGGAGTAGGAGGTGCTTTTGACATAATAGGAGAGAAAACAAAGAGAGCACCTTTAATTTATCGTAAAATTGGACTCGAATGGTTATATAGAATCAATAAAAATGTCCAAAACAACCGAATTCGTTTTTTCAAATCTATCCCCATTTTTATTAAATGGATAATAACTCATAAATAATAAAGCGATGCGAGTGACGATTGTTGGGGGAAGCGGATTTATCGGAACGCGGCTGATCGACTTGTTGCGGCAGGAGGGCGTCGCGCTCGTGCCGCCGACGGCGAATGGCTCAGCGGAAGAGGAAGTTGAGATCCGAAACGTGGATTTGCTCCCAAGCCGCTTTTTCAACGACATCACGACAATCGGCGACGCGCGCCGGCAAGACGACATGGACCGCGCAATGGAGGGCACGGACATCGCGGTGCTGCTGGCTTCGGTGCATCACGACAACGTCCGCCCCGTGGAGCTTTACTATGAGACGAACGTGGGGGGGATGGAAACGACGCTGCGGGCGATGGAGCGGAACGGGGTGAAGCGGCTCGTGTTCTTCTCGTCGGTGGCCGTCTACGGGCTGAACAAGAAGAACCCTTCGGAGGAGCATCCGACCGATCCGTTCAACCACTACGGGCGTTCGAAATGGCAAGCGGAAGAGATGTTGCAACGTTGGCACGCGACACATTCGGACTGGAACGTGAACATCGTGCGCCCCACCGTGATTTTCGGCGAACGCAACCGCGGCAACGTCTACAACTTGTTGCACCAAATCGCAAGCGGCAAGTTTCTGATGGTGGGCAAAGGCGACAACCGCAAATCGATGGCCTACGTGGGCAACATCGTGGCGTTCGTGAAATTTCTCATCGAAAACCGCACGGAGGGCTACAATGTGTACAACTACGTGGACAAGCCCGACTTCACGATGAACGACCTCGTGGAGCACGTCGAAAAGGTACTCGGCAAGCACGTCCCGTCCACCCATTTCCCTTATTGGCTCGGCATGGCCGGCGGACGGTGCTTCGACCTGCTGGCATGGCTGACGCGCCGCAAATTCACCATCAGCTCCGTGCGCGTCAAGAAATTTTGCGCCACCACGGAATTCGACTCGTCGAAAATGCTGTCGTCCGGATTCGTCCCACCCTACACGCTGGCCGAGGGATTGGCGCGAACGCTGGAATTCGAGTTTGTGCATCCGCGCACGGATTCCGTCACGTTTCAAACAGAATAGCGAGGAAGAATGGATAAAGAAATGCAATTTTCCAACTCGCGGAAACGCCGCAAAACGGAGATTTCGGATTTTTCCTTAAATTTGCACCGCAAAAACAACGACTTAGAAAAGAGAAAATAGCCAATGTCTATTGATAGCATCATTTCCCAAGCTGCGGCAGAAGCGTTGAAAGCGCTCTATGGAGCAGAATTCGACGCGGCGACAATCACGCCGCAAACCACAAAAAAAGAGTTTGAAGGCAACTTGACCATCGTCGTATTCCCCTTCTTGAAGATTTCGCGCAAATCGCCGGAAGCCACGGCTCAAGAAATAGGAGAATACATGCAGCAACATTGCGACGCCGTGCAGTCGTTCAACGTGATCAAAGGATTCCTGAACATCACTATCGAACCGAAATTCTGGACCGGCGTGCTCAACCACATTGCCGCGACGCCCGACTACGGGTTTCGCGCCGCGACACCCGACAGTCCACTGGTGATGATCGAATATTCGTCGCCCAACACCAATAAGCCGCTCCACCTCGGACACGTGAGAAACAACTTGTTGGGCTTCAGCCTGTCGCGCATCTTGCAAGCCAACGGCAACAAAGTCGTGAAAACAAACATCGTCAACGACCGCGGCATCCATATCTGCAAATCGATGCTCGCTTGGCAAAAATGGGGCAACGGAGCGACGCCCGAATCCACCGGCAAAAAAGGCGACCACCTAATCGGCGATTTCTACGTGGCTTTCGATAAGCACTACAAAGAAGAAGTGGCAGCCTTGGAAGCGAAAGGCATGAGCAAGGAGGAAGCCGAAGCCGCTTCGCCGCTGATGCAGGAAGCACGCGAAATGCTGCGCCGCTGGGAAGCCGGCGACGAAGAAGTGCGCAGCTTGTGGCGCACGATGAACTCGTGGGTCTACGCCGGATTCGACGAAACCTACAAACGCCTCGGCGTCGATTTCGACAAAATATACTACGAAAGCGAAACATATCTCGAAGGCAAGAAAAAAGTGCTCGAAGGCTTGGAAAAAGGCATCATGTACAGAAAGCCCGACAATTCCGTATGGGCCGACCTGACAGCCGACGGGCTCGACCACAAACTACTGTTGCGCTCCGACGGCACGTCGGTCTACATGACGCAAGACATCGGCACCGCCAAGCTACGCTATCAAGACTACCCCATCGACAAAATGATCTATGTGGTGGGCAACGAGCAAAACTACCATTTCCAAGTGCTTTCGCTCCTGCTCGACAAATTGGGCTTCAAATGGGGAAAAGACCTCGTGCATTTCTCCTATGGCATGGTGGAATTGCCCGAAGGGAAAATGAAATCGCGCGAAGGCACCGTTGTCGATGCCGACGACTTGATGGACGAAATGGTGGCGACGGCCAAAGAAATGTCGGCCGAATTGGGCAAACTCAACGATTGCACGAAAGAAGAGGCCGACCACATTTCCACCATCATCGGACTCGGCGCGCTGAAATACTTCATCCTGAAAGTAGATCCGCGCAAAAACATGACATTCAACCCGAAAGAATCAATCGACTTCAACGGCAACACAGGCTCGTTCATCCAATACACCTATGCCCGCATCCGCTCCGTGCTTCGCAAAGCCGATGCTGAGAAATTGTGCAGGACATTCGACGCCAACGCCGTCAAGCCCAACGAAAAAGAAATAGCATTAATCCAACGCCTTGCCGATTTCCCGTCGATTGTGGAAGAAGCCGGACAAAACTACAGCCCCGCGCTAATCGCCAACTATGCCTACGAATTGGTGAAAGAATACAACCAATTCTACCACGACTACCGCATTCTTGGCGAAGAAAACCCCGACGTGCGGGCTTTCCGCCTGACACTGTCGGCCACGACAGCCGAAATCGTGCGCCGCAGCATGTGGCTGCTTGGCATCGAAGTGCCCGAACGGATGTAATATGCACGTTTAGTAATAATTAACTACACGAATGAACTTTGCGAAGATAATTTGCGTTATCTTCACAACAACAAAACAACAAACATAAACAAAAATGGAAAATTACAACAACTACGGATATGGCCCGCAAAGCATGACCATGGCGCAAAGCGTCACGAAAGTGATGCGCGGCGTATATCTGAGAATGTGCGCGGCATTGGTTGTCACAGCTCTTACAGCATTATTCGTTGCCGCCGATGGTTCATTAGTCTACATGATGGCCACCAATCGCATCTTGTTTTGGGGACTCATCATCGCCGAATTTGGCATTGTCTTCGCATTGAGCGGCGCGTTGCACAAGATGAGCGCAGGGGTAGCCTCACTGCTGTTCTATGCTTATGCCGTGCTCAACGGCATTGTGTTCTCAATGCTGTTCTATGTGTTCGACATCGCGTCGCTGGCGCAAACATTCTTCATCACAGCCGGCGTGTTCGGAGCAATGACCGTCTACGGATATTTTACCAAAAGCGATCTTTCCAAGATAGGATCGATACTCGTCATGGCGCTTTTCGGACTGATCATTTGCATCATCGTCAACATCTTCCTCAAAAGCAGCGGCCTTGATTGGATCATCAGCTTCGCAGGCGTGGCAATCTTTATCGGCTTGACTGCATGGGACACGCAGAAAATCAAGCAAATGATTGCATACGACGGCGGCGCAAACACGGGGAAAATTGCGACCCTCGGAGCATTAAGCTTGTATCTGGATTTTATCAACTTGTTCCTCTACTTGCTTCGCTTCTTCGGCGGAAGCCGCGATTAACGCCCCCAAACGTTCAAAAACGAACTCGACAGGTTTTGCAATAAAATGCAAAGCCTGTTTTGCTTTTATGAGAATGCCGTTCCCGTCATAAAATCAAGGGAATATGAACAATTCCATTGCCCAAATGTTTTAATGACATAACTAATATAAAAAATCATGAAGAAAATCTTTATCATGTTGCTTGCAGCAAGCACCATCACCGTTGCAAGCGCGAAAGACGCACTAACCGGAACAAAATTCACCGACAATTGGTCGATAGGCCTGCATGCCGGCGTAACGCAACCCTTGGCGCATCCCTACTCAATCGGCGACAATATCCGCCCGATAGTCGGTGTCGAACTATACAAGCAATTCACCCCCGTATTCAAAACCGGCATCGAAGCCGATTTCGGCATCAACACGACCGGAATTTACGGCGTTCGCGGCGTCCGGACCGCATTCGACCATTCCAACGTGTCCTTGCTTGGAGGTCTTAACCTGATGAATCTTTTCGGCGGTTACAACGGTTCTCCCCGCCTGTTTGAAATCGAAGCCATCGGAGGCATCGGATGGGGTCACGTCTACGGCACTTACGACGTCGACGGATACGACACCAATTTCATGACGACAAAATTCGGAGTGAATTTCAATTTCAACCTTGGAAAAGAAAAAGCTTGGACGCTCGCCGTCCGTCCTGCAATCGTGTACGACATTGAAGGACGCGACTCGTACAACAATCAAGTGCAATTTTCTTCCAACCACGCGAATGTAGAACTTACGGCAGGCATAACCTACCACTTCAAAACGAGCAACGGAACTCACCATTTCACCTACGAACGCCTTTACGATTATGACGAAGTGGCCGACTTGAACAAAAACATCAATCGCCTGCGCAAACAAGCCGATCGCGAGAAAAACAAAGCGCTTGCCGCCGAAGAGCGCGTGCGCCAGCTCAAAGAAGAAGTGCGCGACTTGAAAAATCGCGAGCCTGAAACCGTGCGCGTTGTGGAAACTGTCACAGAAGAAAGCCGCACGCTCGAATCGGTCGTGACATTCCGTCAAGGACGCACCAGCGTCGACGCTTCCCAACTGCCCAACGTTGAGCGCATCGCAACCTATCTCAACAACCACAAAGACGCAACCGTTGTGATTCGCGGTTACGCTTCGCCGGAAGGCAGCAAAGAAGTGAACGAACGCATTGCCCGCCAACGTGCAGAAGCCGTAAAAGACGTATTGATGAAACGATACAGAATCAACGAACGGCGCATCACGGCAGAAGGACAAGGCGTGGGCGACATGTTCTCCGAACCGGATTGGAACCGTGTCAGCATTTGCACCATCGTCGACGAATAAAACGCTCTCTCATCATACAGAAAAAGCTGTGGGAAAACCACAGCTTTTTTTATTATCCATCCAAATGCCTTTATAGTCCTTCGTTTTTTAGTGGGGGGGGGCCTATCCGTGCTCCGCGCGACAGAGGAATACATTGCCGGTAGCGGTCTGTGGTTGAGAGTAGAGCAGTGAATCTGTGAAGTTAGGCAAACACGCAATGTCCTCCCCTGTTCACGTGCGCAGCACGTTAATAGGGGAGAAAGTTTTTCCGCAGGAAAAACAGAGGGGTTCAGTAATGGTCTATGGTTGAGAGTTTAGGGTTGAGTTGTACATAACCGTGCATTTTCCGATCTCTCAACTCTCATCCCTCAACTGAACAAAGCCGCTTTGCGGCTGATGGGTCACAACCCCTTCGGTTCGCAAGCGAGCCACTTCCCCTATCCGCGCTCCGCGCGGCAGAGGAAGACATTTGCAGTAGCAATTGATGGATTAGAATTGCAACTTTTCTATTTCGTGTTTTATGGATTTGCGTATGCGTCAAAGGCTGAAATGTAGCAATGTCCTCCTCTCTATCCCTTCGCCCGACGGCGGCGCACATAGCGCCTCGCCGCATAACCGGCAAGCAAAACAAAAAGCAAGGCGAAAAAAACGACATTGGCCTGCATGCCATATTTCTCCAACGCCGGCGCAATTTCGTCCTCCGGAAGCAAATACGACAAGTAATACCCCGCTCCCACCAGCAACGAGTTCCAAATGGCCGAACCCGCCGCCGTGTAAAAGACAAATGCGCCAAAATTCATCCGTGCAAGTCCGGCAGGAATCGATATGAACTGACGGCCGGCAGGAAGCAAGCGGCCTATAAACGTCGATATGTTGCCTCGCTTGCGAAACAAATTCTCGGCATATTCCAATTTCTTCCCGCTTAGGAACATCAGCCGCCCCCACCGCGAATCGGCGAAGCGATAGATCAACGGACGGCCGATCCACAACGACAAATAATAATTGACGATAGCCCCCGCTATCGAGCCTAATGTAGAAACGACAATCAGCACCGCAGCGTCCATCTCGCCATTTGCCGCCTTATAGGCTGCCGGCGTGACAATCAATTCCGCAGGAAGCGGAACGACGGAATTTTCCAGCAACATCAACAAGAACACCACGCCATAGCTCAAATGGTCGAGCGCCCAAGCTATCAGCCCTGCAAGTTCCATTTATTCCGGATTTCCCTCTTCTTTGCGAACAACAAGCAGCTTGTCGATTCTTACGCCATCCATGTCGACAACCTCAAATCGGAACATTTTCCATTCCACCGTATCGCCGCAATCAGGGATGCGGCCGAGCAATTTCAATATCAATCCGCTCACCGTGGCAAACGACGAACATTCATCGCGCAAATCGTCGACATCGAAATAATGGAGAAAATCGTAGATCGCACACTGTCCGTCGACAAGCCAGCTTTGCTTGTCCTCGCGCTCCGTGATTTCCGCTTGCGCGCCGGCAACGCCAAGCTGCCCGACCAAACCTTCAAGAATGTCGCGCAAAGCAATGACACCCTGACATGCGCCAAATTCGTCAAACACCAAAGCCGAGCTTGCCCCGTCGGCTTTCATCCGTTCCAAAGCAGTATAAACGCTCATGTTTTCATGGAATGCCGTCGGAGGCGCGCAAATTTCCCTTAACGACAAGTCGGGGTCGTCGAGGCGCAACACCAAGTCTTTCAACCGAACGACTCCGATAATATTGTCGAGCGACTTGTCGACTACCGGATACAATTGGCACAATCGCGACGACAGCACCTTTTTCACCTCGTCGGCATTCATCGACACGTCGAGCGTCACCAAATCCGCGCGATGAGTCATCAGCATTTCCACCGTCATGTCGCCCATCAAAAAGACGCGCTCCACAATGTCCTGTTCCACGTCGAGCACTGCGCCGTCGGCCTTGCCCTCTTCCACAATCGTGCGAATCTCCTGCTCTGTCACTTTCGAATCCTCATCTTTCAGGCCGAACAAACGGAATATGAAAGCCGTGCTTTTGGCAAGCACCCAAACGAAAGGAGAAGCGATAACCGACAGATAGTACATCGGGCGCGCCACAGCCTTCGACACCTTCTCCGCCGCGCTCATTCCAATGCGCTTCGGGAACAGCTCGCCAAATATCAGCGTCAAATACGTGACAACCGTGACAATCGCGATTTGCGCCGTTTCATCGGCATAACGCGGCGATATTCCGCACGTGCTCTCCAAGAAAGCGGCAAAATCGTCGCTCAGCTTCGCGCCAGAATAAATACCCGTCAATATGCCTATCAGCGTAATGCCTATCTGAATGGTCGACAAGAAACGATCCGGTTCATTGGACAACTTCAATGCAGTCCGCGCCGCGCGGTTTCCTTTTTTCCCATCAGCAGCCAAACTTGATTTTCGTGCCGAAATCACGGCTATCTCCGACATCGCAAAAATGCCGTTAAGCACGATTAAAAGCAATATGATCAGTATCTCTGCCATTGATTACTTTTTGCCAAGGCAATAGCGCTCTACCATTTCCATAAATTCAGATTCGGGAACCATTCCCGTATAGATGTTCGGAGTCCCGTCGGCTGCAAAAAACACGAATGTGGGAATCGAAGAAATTCCGAACATCGCGGCGAGTTCGCCCTCAGCATCGACATCGACTTTCATAAAATCCACTTTTCCTGCCAATTTTGCGGCTGCACGCTCCACCACCGGCGACATCTCTTTGCACGGTCCGCACCAATCGGCATAGAAATCGATGACACAAGGCCGGTCTCCTAAATATTCCATTGTCGCGGTATCCATCACATACGATTTGAAATCTGCCAGCGTCAAATGGCGCACTTCCCCTTCGCGCGACGTTGCGCCGGTAGAAGCATCCTTTTCCGTCTTTTCAACAGAATCTTTCTCCTTGTCAGCATTATCTGTCTTGCCACCTCCACAAGCATATAGTCCGGCTACAAGTCCAATGGAAATCAATAAAAATAGCTTTTTCATTTCTTCTAAAATTAAATTTTCTCAATCTTAAATCCCGCCTCCTTCACAAGCGACATCACTTGCTCGTCGGGCACTTCGGATGTCACTGTCAGGACACGGTCCGGAGTCGACAAGTCAATCGACCATTCACCGGCATTCATCACCGTATTCAATTTCTCTGCAATCGCGCTAACACAACCTGCACACTTTGCAGATGTCTTAAATTTTCTTGCTTCCATATATAATTTATTTTGTATTCTTCTCTTGTTCAAACTTCATCCATTTCAACCGCAAGCTGTTCAGCACCACCGTCACCGAACTGGCTGCCATCGCCGCGCTTGCCCACATCGGATCGAGCATCACGCCAAAGAGTCCGGCAGCAAACGGAATTCCGATTGTATTGTAGATAAACGCCCAAAACAAATTTTCATGCACGACGCGCATTGTCGATTTCGACAAGCGAATGCCCGTCGCCAACAACCGCAAATCGGAGGTGGCAAGCGTGACGGAAGCCGTTTCCATCGCAATATCGGTTCCTTCGCCCATGGCCACGCTCACATCGGCACGAGCCAACGCTTGCGAGTCGTTGATTCCGTCGCCGACCATCGCCACCACATGCCCGCGTTGTTGCAATTCAAGGATAAAGCGCTCTTTGTCAGCAGGCAATACACCAGCCTCATAATGAGCCACTCCCACTTCTTTCGCCACCTTGCTCGCAGAAACCGCATTGTCGCCGGTGAGCAAATATACATCAATTTCTTTTCGCCGCAAAAGCGCGACCGCCTCGGCGGACGACGCTTTCACCTTATCTTCCAACATAAATCGTGCCAAAACGGCCGGCCCTCGCCCAAAAAGGACAACCGTGCCGCCCTGCTCATCGACAGATGCGCCAACCGCGCCATTGTCAATCGCAATTTGCCGATTTCCGCACCAATACAGAGCCGCTCCCGACATGGCAGAAACGCCTTTTCCCGCAACGGCGGAAAAACCATTCAATTCCGAAGCCGGAGAAACGCCCCGTCCATGCAAGAAATCAGCCACTGCTTTGGCCAACGGATGCCCCGATTGCTCTTCCATCGCCAAAAGGACCGACAAATCCTCTGTCGTCGCATCCGGAGAAATTTCATCTTCCACGACTGTCGGCCGACCTTCCGTCACCGTCCCCGTTTTGTCGAGCACCACGGCTGTAACTTTGCACATCGTCTCCAAAACGGCTGCATCTTTAATCAAAATATGATTTTCTGCCGCACGCCCGATGCCTACCGTTATGGCAGTCGGAGTTGCCAACCCAAGCGCACACGGGCAGGCTATCACCAACACCGACACCGCGCATACCACCGCCGCAGCTACCGCATTTCCCAAAAAGAACCACAACAAAAACGTAACCACGGCCAAACAAACAATCGCAAAAGCAAAGTATTTGCTAATGGCATCGGCTATCCTTTGCACCGGAGCTTTGCTGCCTTGCGCCTCACGCACCGCCGCCACAATCTTCGACAACAAAGTTTCGCCCGATTCGGCTGTAACCTCTATCGTCAACGCACCGTTCTGATTCATCGTCCCTGCATACACCGCCGCGCCGGAACGCTTCGCCACAGGAATCGGCTCGCCGGTCAACATGCTTTCATCGACATACGATTCTCCTCGCGCGACAATCCCGTCAACCGGAATCCGCCCGCCCGGGCGCACCAACACTTTTTCTTTCCTATGAATTTCGTTCACATTCAACAACCGGCTGTTTCCTTCATCGTCGACGACAAGCGCCGTTTGCGGTTGCAAACCTATCAATTTCTTAACCGCCGAAGTCGTGCTGCTTTTTGCCCGTTCCTCCAAGAAACGGCCGGTCAGCACAAAAGCGGCAATCATCGCAGCAGAATCGAAATAGACATGTCCGCCCAATCTGTGGGCATTTGAAAAATCAGGGAAAACGATTAAAAACAAACTGAACAGCCATGCCGACGCAGTGCTCAACGCCACCAACGTGTCCATATTCGCCGACCGTCGGCAAAGCATTTTCCACGCCCGCACATAAAATTCACGTCCCGAATAAATCAACACGATTGCCGTCAAGGCTGCCAACAGCCATCTCCCACAAGCCGTCATGCCCATATCCGTCATCGACAAGACCATCACCGGCACAGCAGCGACCCATGCCGCCACCAATCGCCGCCGCAAAGCCTTGTAGCGCTTCCGTTCTTCCTCTTCAACCTCTTTTGTTTCGTCTATCACAAGATCGTAGCCGGCATTCCGCACAGCTTGCTGCATCCTCCGGAGATCGATCGTCTTCGGGTCGTACTCTACCGTAATCGTATTCGCAGAAAAATTGACCGACGCGGATGCCACGCCTTCGAGTCCTGTCACTGTGCGCTCCACATTTCCGGCACAAACGGCACAACTCATATCCAATACGGGTATCGTTTTTTTTACCATGTCGTTTATCAGTTGTTTTCTGCAAATATCTGGAAAAACACAAGCAACACGGTTGCAATCATTCGCCGGAAAGCGCGCGATGCATGCAAGCCGCCGCACGCCGGCCGTCGCCCATGGCAAGAATCACAGTCGCGCCACCGCGCACAATGTCGCCTCCGGCATAAATGTCGGCCACCGATGTTTGCATTGTGGATTCGTCGACCACCACCGTTCCTTTCCGGCTCACGGAAAGTTGCGGTATTGCTCGCGGTATCAAAGGATTAGGAGACACACCCACACTAACAATCACCAAGTCCACCGGAATTTCTTCAATTGCGCCTTCTACCGGCACCGGCGACCGGCGACCGCTCTCGTCCGGCTCTCCCAATTCCATCCGTTGCAAGCGCATGGCGCACACACGCCCCTTCCCATCGTTCAAATAAGCAATGGGATTGCGCAATGTCAGGAACCGGATGCCTTCTTCTTTCGCATGTCCCACTTCTTCCAAACGCGCCGGCATTTCTTCCTCCGAGCGCCGGTAGACAAGCATCACATTTTCCGCTCCCATTCGCCGCGCAGTGCGGGCTGAGTCCATGGCAGTGTTTCCTCCGCCTATCACAGCCACATTGCGTCCGTGAAGCACAGGAGTGTCTTCGCTTGCCGAAGCCGCGCCCATCAAATTGATACGCGTCAGATATTCATTGCTCGACATCACGCCGTTCAGATTCTCTCCTTCAATGTTCATAAATCGTGGCAATCCGGCTCCGGAGGCCGCAAATATGCCCCGAACGCCGTCGCGATGCAAATCGTCGTAGCTGAGTGTTTTCCCGACAATGCAATTCGTGACGAATTTCACGCCAAGGCGGCGCAATCCGTCTATTTCCGCATCGACAATCTTATTCGGCAACCGAAATTCCGGGATTCCATATTTCAACACGCCCCCGATTTCATGCAGTGCCTCGTAAACAGTCACGTCGTAGCCCAGTTTCGCCATGTCGCCGGCAAAAGCCAAACCGGCAGGACCGCTGCCGGCCACTGCCACCTTTATGCCATTGCGAGGCGCCGCCACTGGTGCCGTTATTTCTCCTGCCGCCATTTCCTCATCTGCGACGAAACGTTCCAGATAGCCTATCGCCACAGCATCTTTTCCCATTTTTGCATGGTATATGCACCGGCTTTCGCATTGCTTTTCTTGCGGGCACACTCGCCCGCACACTGCCGGCAACGCGCTTGTAGCCTTAATGACCGCAGCAGCCGCACGAAAGTCGCCGCGTTCCACATTTTTTATAAACGACGGAATTTCAATGCCGACAGGACAACCGGTCACACATTGCGGATCTGCACAGTCAAGGCATCGAGAGGCCTCCGCCATTGCCATTTCTGCCGTCAAGCCGCAATTCACCTCATTGTTGCTTCGGATACGCGTTTCCGGAGAAAGCGACGGCATTTTCACGCGAGGCTGCGACATGCGCTCCTTCGCCGATTTCGATTTCCTCAACTCCTCTCTCCACGTTTCGGCACGATGAGCCGCTCGTATTTCCTTAATATCCATATCGTCATTTGTTTTCATTGTCATACGCATGAAGCCGCATTATCATTTCGTCGAAGTCCACTTCATGCGCGTTGAATTCAGGGCCGTCGACACAAACAAAACGGGTTCGCCCGCCGACTGTCACACGGCAAGCGCCACACATTCCGGTCCCGTCGACCATAATCGTATTCAACGAGCAAACCGTCGGTATTTCATATTTTTTCGTCAGCAATGCCGTAAACTTCATCATTACCGCCGGACCGATTGCCACAACCAAATTTACATTCTCTGCCTTGATTACAGCTTCCAACCCGTCGGTTACAAGCCCTTTCCGCCCATAAGAGCCATCGTCGGTCATAATGATGGTTTCATCACTCGATTGCCGTATTTCTTCTTCTAAAATAATCAATTCCTTCGTGCGGCCTGCAAGAATGCTCACGACCCTGTTTCCCGCAGCCTTCATGGCCTTGACGATCGGGAGCAAAGGGGCTACGCCGACTCCGCCACCGCAACACACGACTGTCCCGACACGTTCGATGTGAGTAGCTTGCCCCAAAGGGCCAACCACGTCGTGCAAGCAATCGCCTATGTCTTTCGCACATATTTTGCGTGTAGATTCTCCCACGGCTTGCACCACCAGCGTGATTGTGCCGGCTTCCGAATCGGCGTCGGCAATTGTCAACGGCACTCGCTCGCCATGCTCGTCGGCACGAACAATCACGAAATGCCCTGCGCGTCGCGCACGCGCTATCAGTGGAGCTTCTACTACCAACTCCACCACATTTTCCGAAAAATGCCTTTTAGCTACAATTTTGTTCATTCTCTATAATTTCGCACAACAAAAACAACTGCAAGTCGAGGCAATGGCGCCAACCTCTTCCGAGTTGCCACGCCAAATTGCAATTATGCAAAGATACCGCAAACCGAGTGCAGAAGCGCCAAACTTGTTTGGGCGATTATGCCGAGGTGCAGCTTATCTTATGCAAAGATACCGCAAACCGAGTGCAGAAGCGCCAAACTTGTTTGAGCGGTTATGCCGAGGTGCAGCTTATCTTATGCAAAGATACCGCAAATCGAGCGCAAAAGCGCCAAACTTGTTTGGGCGGTTATGCCGAGGTGCAGCTTATCTTATGCAAAGATACCGCAAACCGAGTGCAGA
>UQKE01000039.1 GCA_900541555.1 uncultured Porphyromonadaceae bacterium
CTAGGACGCAAGATTTTCATTCTTGAAAGAGGAGTTCGATTCTCCTATGGGCTACCAAATTTAAAGATTTTTTATAGTAATGGCAAATCATAAATCATCTATCAAAAGAATCCGCCAAACGGAAAAACGCCGTCTTCACAACCGTTATTATGCGAAAACTGCACGCAACGCCGTGCGCCGTTTGCGCAACATGACCGACAAAAACGAATCAGCAGAGGCTTTGAAGAAAGTGACTTCCCTGCTTGATCGCCTTGCTCGCAAAAACATCATCCCTAAGAACAGAGCGGCAAACTTGAAAAGCAAATTAGCTCAGCACGTCAACAAATTGGCGGCTCAAGCATAATGCCGTTTTTCGGCAACAAGGCCCATTCGTCTATCGGCTAGGACGCAAGATTTTCATTCTTGAAAGAGGAGTTCGATTCTCCTATGGGCTACAATCGTATCAGCTGCGACCGACGGCTGATACATTTTCTTTTTAACATTGCCGCATCTTTCCGAGACATGCACAAACACATACTGAAGATCGCGCTGCCTTCCATCGTATCCAACATTGTCGTGCCGCTGTTGGGCGTCGTGGATTTGGCCATCGCGGGGCATCTCGGCGCACCGGCTTTCATAGGCGCGGTCTCCGTCGGGGCAACAATGTTCAACTTGATTTATTGGAATTTCGGCTTCTTGCGCATGGGCACAAGCGGCATGACGGCTCAAGCATACGGGCAAGGCAACGGCGACGAGGCCGTCTGCACGCTTCGCCGGGCCGTGGCGCTTGCATTGGCCTTGGGCATAGCCATCATCGCCTTGCAGTATCCTTTGCAATGGATATTGCTGGAAATAATAGCGCCCGATGCCGGCATTGCCATGCTGGCACGCGACTATTTTTTCATCTGCGTTTGGGGCGCACCCGCCTTGTTGGCCACAATGAGCTTCACAGGATGGTTCATCGGCATGCAGAATGCCGCCTATCCAATGGCCATCGCCATTGCCATCAACATAATCAACATCGCGACAAGCCTGATTTGCGTATTTCCGCTCGGACTTGGCTTCCACGGCATCGCCGTGGGGACACTCGTTGCGCAATGGAGCGGGCTTTTGCTGTCGGCTTTGCTATACATGAAAACTAAAAGAAAAGAACGCCTGCCGAAAAACGCCCGAGGCTCGCTGTTTGCCGGCATGGGCCGCTTTTTCAGAATCAACAGCGACATCTTTCTCAGAAGCCTCTGCCTCATGGCCGTCACGCTGTTCTTCACTTCGGCAGGAGCGCGCAGCGGAGAAATTACACTTGCCGTTAATGCCTTGCTAATGCAATTGTATTTGTTTTTCTCCTATTTCATGGATGGATTTGCGTTTGCCGGAGAGGCGCTCGTCGGACGCTTTGCAGGCGCAAAAGACGAGAAAAATTTGCGGAAATGCGTCAAGAACTTATTCATTTGGGGCAGCGCGATGGCAGTCGTGTTTTCCGCCACATACGGCGCATTCGGTGAAGAAATCATCTCCCTGCTCACCGACCAGCCTGCCGTAAATGCGGCAGCTGCCGACTATCTCCTCTGGGCGGCAATCATGCCATTGGCCGGCATGGCCGCATTCGTTTGGGATGGCATATTCGTCGGTTTGACGGCGACACGGCAAATGCTTCTTTCGCTTGCCGCATCGACAACTGCATTTTTCGCATTATACTACATTGCTCCTACGCAATCGAACAACATGCTTTGGCTTTCGTTTGCCGCATTTCTCATCGTCAGGGGCATGGTCCTGCTTGCCGCCTATCGAAGATTATACAAATTTTAACACATCATCAACAAGAAGCAATCCGCTGCATACAAGCATATTACATCGCATTGTGCTTATATTTCCGCTTTTCACGCTTGACATGTCGCAAAATGATAGTATCTTTGCAGGCAAAGAACCATTCACTATTATAGACTACGGCTCTACTGTCGGGAGACAATGAGAGTCATGACAAAGAAAGCCGCCGGAGCATGAGGCTCCAAGCGGCTTTTTTGTTTTTCGCGTTTTAGCAACCGTCAATCGTAAATAAACGAGACATTATCGACGTAGAACGTTTGTCCGATGGTGCCTTCATAGGCTGTGCCGCAACCGGCTGAAAACATCATGATGATGTGTGTCGGCGTAGCCAACGGGCTGTCCCAACCCACTTCCTGCACAGGCACCAATTTGCCTTTGCTGTTGCGAGCATAGTAAGGACGATCGGAAGATATCAGATTCATGTAATCCTTATAATAAGGTTGTCCCACGATGTTGCCATAATAAATTCTCATGCGATGTCCGTTCACCCATCCGGAAGTGCTCTTCGTATAACGCTCGCGGCCGGTCCCCACACGTTTCGCATAAATATTACCATCGGCATCCTCCCAACGACGTTGCAACAATACAAACGCCTCGCAAGCGTTTTGCTTGCCTTTCAACACTTTCTTCTTGCCGAATCCGCTGGAATAAATCATTTGCGCATTCGCAGGCACCGTCACCTTATAGTCGAAACACAAATATTTCGGACGTTTGGTGAATTTCACATTCATATCCAACTTGCTGTACGGATTTTTCGTGCTGCTCACCGGCTCCACCATCGCTCCCCAATAGATGCTGCCCGAAACAAGCACATCCATGTTGATGATGCCCAACGCTTTCACTTTTTCCATAATCGTCGACATCTTCACACACTTGTTGCCGCCGCTGCGTTGCTCGGGGAACACGGCATTGCTGCCTTTCACCACGCCCGCCACTTTCGCATAAACATTGGACGTCGCCCACGGCGAACCTCCCAAATTCGTATAAGCTTTGTTGCCTGTGATTGTCTGCGTCGGCCCTATTTCATACAAAGTCTTTGATTTTCCGCCAATGACGGCAGATTCTTTAATCGTTCGAGTGATCCACTGCTCGAAATCGCCATAAGGGACTTTCTCTTTCGTTTCTGCCGATACACCCGATGTCGCTGCGAGCATCAATGCTGCAAACAATACAACTTTCTTTTTCATGTTGCGTCAAATGAATAAATTTCAGCCCAAAAGTACACATTTTCCGACAAACCATAAAGCCGGCGACTCCCATTTGAACCATAATTACCGATACAGAATATTTTTTTGCACCATACGACGAAGTTTCGACACGCGATTAACAATTAGCCAATTCGCCACAAAAAGTGGAATTTCCCATTTTTGGGAAGTTGTCTAAAATGTAGTAACTTCGCACTTAGAAACAAAAAACAGAGCATCATGAACGAAAACAACGAAAAAAGAGAAATAAAAATCGAGCTGACGCCGGAAACAGCTGCCGGAAAATACGCGAACTTGGCAATCATAACCCATTCGCCCAATGAATTTTTCATCGACTTCATCAATGTCGTGCCCAACACGCCGCAAGCTCGCGTGCAAAGCCGCATCATCATGACGCCGGAAAACGCGAAAACGCTTTTGATGGCATTGCAAGACAACGTGCGCAAATACGAAACGGCGTTCGGGACAATCAAACCGCGCACCGGCAACTTGCCGCAAAATGGAAACGTGCCTTTCGGGAAAGCATAACAAACTATGGAAAATCCCTTATTCGTCTACAACACGCTGACGCGGAAAAAAGAGCAATTCATTCCCGTCCACGAGCCAAATGTGGGAATGTATGTCTGCGGTCCGACGGTCTATGGCGATCCGCACCTCGGACACGCACGGCCGGCCATCACATTCGACGTGTTGTTTCGCTATCTGAAACACCTTGGCTATAAAGTGCGCTACGTGCGCAACATCACCGACGTGGGCCACTTGGAACACGATGCCGACGAAGGTGAAGACAAAATTGCAAAAAAAGCAAGGCTCGAACAATTGGAGCCGATGGAAGTGGTGCAATTCTACACCAACCGCTACCACAAAGCAATGGAAGCGCTCAATGTGCTCCCGCCAAGCATCGAGCCGCATGCTTCCGGCCATATCATCGAGCAAATCGAATACATCAAACGCATTCTCGACGACGGATACGCTTATGTGAGCGACGGTTCTGTATATTTCGACGTGCTGAAATACAATCGCGACTACCACTACGGCAAACTCTCCGGACGCAACGTGGAAGAATTGCTCAACACGACTCGCGCCCTCGACGGCCAATCGGAAAAAAGAAACGCATGCGACTTCGCGCTTTGGAAAAAAGCCGCGCCGGAACACATCATGCGCTGGCCATCGCCTTGGAGCGACGGCTTCCCCGGATGGCATCTCGAATGCTCCACAATGGGGGAAAAATATTTGGGTGAAGTATTCGACGTCCATGGCGGCGGGATGGACTTGATGTTCCCACACCACGAATGCGAAATAGCGCAATCGGTGGCACACAACGGCCATGAAACCGTACGCTATTGGATGCACAACAACATGATCACCATCAACGGGCAGAAAATGGGCAAATCGTTGGGAAATTTCATCACGCTTGAACAATTTTTCACGGGCTCTCACGAGAAACTCGACCAAGCCTATTCGCCGATGACAATCCGCTTCTTCATCCTGCAAGCGCATTACAGAGGCACCGTCGATTTTTCCAACGAAGCGTTGAAAGCTGCCGAAAAAGCCTACGACAGGATGATCGACGGATGGCGGCGGTTGCAAGAATTGCGCCCCTCGGAAAAATCGTCTGTCGAGTTGCCGGATTTCCGTAAAAAATGCGCCGACGCGATGAACGACGATTTGAACACCCCGATAGTCATTGCCGAACTTTTCGAGGCCTGCCGCATCATCAATTCCGTGAACGACGGGAAAGCGACATTGACGCAAAGCGACATCGACGAATTGAAAGATTTATTCGCCACCTATCTTGTCGACATTTTGGGCATACGCACCGACATTGCCGCCGGAGGCGACACGCAAGTGCTCGAACCATTTGAAAAAGCCGTCGATTTATTGCTGCAAATACGCAAAGAATCGAAAGAAAAGAAAGACTGGGCGACATCCGACCTCATTCGGAACCGCCTTGCCGAAATCGGATTTGACGTGAAAGACACGAAAGACGGGTTCGAATGGTCGCTGCGAAAGTAGCGCATCGGCATATCCCAAAAACAAAGAGAGCGAGAATGACGCAATCGGCGCATTCTCGCTCTTTCTTTCAAATCCGTTTGGATTCGAGAATCACAATACCTCTTCAACCGGTGTGTAGGGCATTCCCCACGCCTCGGCTACGCCTTTGTAGACAACCTTTCCGTCTACAATGTTCAAACCTTCGCGAAGGTCGGCATTTTCACGGCAAGCCTGTTTCCATCCTTTGTCGGCCAATTTCAACGCATAAGGGAGCGTGGCATTTGTAAGCGCAAACGTCGAAGTGCGCGCTACTGCGCCCGGAATATTCGCAACGGCATAGTGCACGATGCCGTCTACTTCGTAAATCGGATCTTGGTGGGTCGTCGGGTGCGACGTTTCGAAGCATCCGCCTTGGTCGATGGCAACGTCTACCATGACCGTGCCTTTCTTCATCAATTTCAACATGTCGCGCGTCACCAATTTCGGAGCTTTTGCACCGGGGATCAAGACTGAACCAATCACCAAGTCGGACTCTGCAAGTTCTTGACGGATATTATATTCATTGGACATCAACGTTTTCACGTTTTTCGGCATCACATCGGCAAGATACGTCAAGCGCGACAAGGAAATATCCGCAATCGTCACATCGGCACCCGTGCCCGCTGCCGTCATCGCAGCTGCCGTACCTACGACACCGCCGCCAATGACAAACACTTTCGCCGGCTTCACGCCCGGAACGCCGCCAAGCAACACGCCTTTTCCTCCGTGAGGACGTTCAAGGAAATACATGCCTTCTTGCACCGACATGCGCCCTGCCACTTCCGACATCGGCGTGAGCAACGGGAGCGAACGATCGGCCTTGCGCACAGTTTCGTATGCCAAGCACACGGCTCCGCTTGCCGCCATGGCGCGTGTCAACGGTTCGCTGCTTGCAAAATGCAAATACGTAAACAGCAATTGTCCTTTGCGCACAAGTTTATATTCCGGTTCGATTGGCTCTTTCACCTTCACAATCATTTCCGCACGGGCATAAACATCTTCGATAGTCGGGCAAAGTTCTGCGCCGACTGCGACATAATCTTCGTCAGAAAAGCCGCTGCCTTCGCCGGCTGTTTTCTGCACCAACACGACATGCCCATGTTTCACAAGCTCGTGAACGCCGGCCGGCGTCATCGAAACACGGTTCTCATTGTTTTTGATTTCTTTTGGAATACCGATAATCATAGTTTTATTAGTTTTTAGTAGGTTTGAAAATTATAAACAACAAATAGCCCCATACGAGAGCCATAAGATAACAAGCAAAATATACGACAGTTCTTTGCGCTGAGAATAGCTTTTGTATGCCAAAAAGCCGCAAAGCACGGCAAAAATCGGGAAAGCGATTACGAGCAACGTGCGGCTGTCGTCCGGTTGAAAATCGTAATGAGCCATAAACCACGGCCATGCAACAACCGGCAGCACGCTTGCGATAATCAAAACAAGCATCCATAGCGGCATTTTCGATGCCGGTGTCGGTTTTCCGGTTTCTCTGTGGTTTGCCATCAAATTGGGAGTATTTCCATTATTGCTGCCCTTTAAGAACAGCAACAGACAAAATTAGAATATAATCCACTTTTCAAAGAATTTTTTCTGCTAAAATTACCTATCGCCCCCGCATTTTTTTGCGAATGCAATTTGGGGCCGGCAGAAAAATTTGTTGGTCCAAGGTGCTACTTTATTCTGTTGAGGGTTGAAAGGACGACGGATGGAAAACACGCGCCAACTTTGTCTGCCTTCAACCTTCAATTCTCAACCCTAAACCATAAACAAAACTACCGATCTGCAATTTGCCTGCATCAAGCAATGGCAATAGGTTTGGCACAAAAAAAGCGGAGATGCTCGCGCATGTCCGCTTTCCAATAAAATAAAAAATAAATTCCTAAATAACTACTAAATGCAATCTATGAAAATGACCTAAAAATTGCTTATTTGTTGAGGGCCGTAGCTACATCGACAGCGCAAGCCACCGTGCAGCCTACCATCGGGTTGTTGCCGATGCCAAGGAATCCCATCATTTCCACATGGGCGGGAACCGAAGACGAGCCCGCGAATTGAGCGTCGGAGTGCATACGTCCCATTGTGTCGGTCATGCCGTAAGAAGCCGGACCGGCAGCCATGTTGTCGGGATGCAAGGTGCGGCCTGTTCCGCCTCCGGATGCCACAGAGAAATATGGCTTTCCTGCAAGAACACGCTCTTTCTTATATGTTCCTGCAACCGGATGTTGGAAACGAGTCGGGTTTGTAGAGTTTCCTGTGATGGAAACATCCACGCCTTCTTTCCACATGATAGCCACGCCTTCGCGAACATCGTCGGCACCGTAACATTTCACTTTCGCACGAGGACCATTCGAATAAGGCACTTCGCGCACCACTTTCAATTCGCCCGTGAAATAGTCGAATTCAGTTTGAACGTATGTAAATCCGTTGATGCGGGAAATGATCATGGCTGCGTCTTTTCCAAGGCCGTTAAGAATCACGCGAAGCGGTTCTTTGCGCACCTTGTCGGCTTTTGCAGCGATTTTGATAGCGCCTTCGGCTGCTGCAAACGACTCGTGTCCTGCAAGAAACGCAAAACACTTTGTCTCTTCGCGGAGCAAACGCGCTGCAAGGTTTCCATGTCCGAGACCCACTTTGCGGTCGTCGGCCACCGAGCCCGGAATGCAGAACGATTGAAGTCCGATTCCTATTGCTTCTGCCGCGTCGGCAGCATTTTTGCAACCTTTCTTCAAAGCGATGGCACAACCTACCACATATGCCCACTTTGCATTTTCAAAACAGATGGGCTGCGTTTCTTCGCAAGTTTTATAAGGGTCGATGCCGGCTGCGTCGCAAATGGCATTTGCCTCTTCAATGTCTTTGATGCCGTTTGCGTTCAAAGCGGCAAGAATTTGCTTGATACGGCGGTCTTGACTTTCAAATTTCACTTCTCTTATCATAAAGCAGTCCTCCTGATTATTCTTTACGTGGGTCAATATATTTTACGGCCTCATCGAAACGTCCGTAAGTGCCTTTTGCTTTTTCGATGGCTTCTTTCGGATCTGTCCCGTTTTTAATCATTTCCATCATTTTGCCAAGATGGACAAATTCGTAACCGATCACTTGGTTTTCTTCGTCGAGCGCCATGCGCGTGCAATAGCCTTCTGCCATTTCGAGATAACGCGTTCCGGTTTTCGTAGTTCCAAACATCGTGCCGACTTGGCTGCGAAGTCCCTTTCCAAGGTCTTCGAGAGATGCGCCAACGGCGAGTCCGCCTTCGGAGAAGGCTGATTGCGTACGGCCATAAACAATTTGCAAGAACAGTTCACGCATTGCCGTGTTGATTGCGTCGCAAACAAGGTCGGTGTTGAGCGCTTCCAGCAATGTCTTGCCCGGAAGAATTTCCGAAGCCATTGCTGCTGAATGCGTCATTCCGGAGCATCCGATGGTTTCCACCAATGCTTCTTGAATAATACCGTCCTTTACATTCAATGTCAACTTGCATGCGCCTTGTTGAGGGGCGCACCAGCCGATTCCATGGGTTAATCCGTTAATATCTTTGATTTCTTTCGTGCGCACCCATTTGCCCTCTTCCGGTATTGGAGCGGAAGGGTGGTTGGCACCTTTCTTAACGCAGCACATTTGCTGTACTTCATGAGTGTAAATCATAACGCGTCTTAATTTAATGCTGTTTATATGATATTTCAAATGAATGTCGCGGACTCACAAAAATTGGCAGTCGCAAATCCACAGTGCAAAGATAGTGAAAGGTGAGAGGAAAACAATCAAGCTTGCTTAATTTTGTTTTCCCGAACCGCATCCTATCTCCTCATTGGCTTGCAGGCGCGCTAATCGAAACAGACATCGCACGCAGTCCCGACTGCAGAAACCATGAACATCGATTTGTTGCCGCCGGATATTTCGTCGAAATCTATTTTCACGCCCACCAGCGCATTTGCGCCAACTTGGCGAGCCTTCTCAACAAGTTCCTCCATAACGCCTTCGTATGCTTCTTCAAGCTGCTCTTTGTAGCTGGCCGACCTGCCGCCCAAAATATCCCTGAACGATGCCGCAATGTCGGAGAAAATGTTTGTACCCATAACCACGTTGCACGAAACAACGTCGATATACTTCCGGATATGTCCGCCTTCAATGTAGCCGGTGGTTGTGACTAAAAATCCATTATTCATAAAAGCAATATTAATTTGTTTGATGTTTCGACGAGTGTCTGCGGAAGAACATGCCATAACGGGAAAACTTATTCACCGCCAAGGCAATAAAAAAGTAGGCAATGGCACAAAGCCACAACATTCGATACTCTGTGGCCACATCGGCGAGCGTTGCGCCATTGGCATTCATGCGCACAAACGCCTGCATGGCCCATGTCGACGGGCAACATCCCCCGACAAACTTATACACAGCCGGCATGTCGTAAATCGGCCACGGAATGCCGGACAGGAACAAGAATATCACAGACGTGAAGACAATGACCACAAACGACGCTTCCCTCTCCCGCACAACCACTTGCAACGACATGCCGAAAAACGACACGGCAAGAATATACGGGATGGCAAGCAAAACGATATCCAACAAATCGCCCAATTGCGGATAGCTGAACACCCAAGGCATGATTACCAGCAAATAGAGCAATGGAATGATATAAACCGTCAAGTATGCAAGCGCCTTGCCAAGCAACCGGCTCACAGCGCCGGAACGCACCGTGTCAAACGGATCCATGCCGCCATAACGGCGACGATGCTCATAAATAGCCCCCCCGTTCATGCAAATGGCAAGCAATAGCGTTTGCTGCACAATCAACACCAAAATGCCGGGAAGCAGAAAAGTGGCAAATCCCTGTTCGGGATTGCCGAGCGGAACATAGCTGCTCGTCACGGTTGCCGGTATCTTCGGGGCTTCCGCGCCCAACGCGCTCATTGTTTCCACCTGAATTTTTCCGCCCATCGCCATCGTGGCATCAGTCAAACCGATGAGCATCGACTTGTAGCGGATAAGCAACGACATGTCGCAAAAAAGAGTGACGGCCGATTGCTCCCCCCTTGCGATTTGCTTGGAAAAATCGCTTTCGATCCGCACAATGCCATAAGCTTTCTTTTCGTCGAGCATCCGGCGGGCTTCCTGCATGTCGGCCGCATAACCGGCAATTTCCGTCGATTCGGAAGCATCAATCATCCGGCACAAGTCGCGGCTTTTGTCCGACCGGTCCAAATCGACGATTGCCACAGGGACGTCGCGCGACAGCTCCGGATTGTAGATCAAAGCATACACGATCGGATAGGCAAGCGGCACAAGAAATAAAAATATCAAAATGCCTTTGTCCTTGAAAATCGGACGAAATTCATTCTTCCATACCTTGAAAACATCGCTGAAAAATTTATTAATTGCTTTCATGTTCAACGATTTTTATGGGACGTAAACCGGATGCAGGGCATGGCGTTTTATCCTCCGCGCCACAAGCAGAGGCAGCAGCATGAATGCCAACAAGGCGGCATAGTAGAAGCGGGAATAATAAAGCGGTATGCCATTCAGCATCTGATCGACATAAATAAGGAAATAATACCGGGCAGGAACGACGTATGAAAATATGGCGATACTTCCATACATGTCTTCAAGCGGATAGGAAAACGCGCCTATCGAGAAGGTCAAAACTCCTATCAGCGAACACAGGCTCAAAGAAAGCCGCAGATTCGGCAATATGCCGGCAAGAAACACGGCAAATCCCTGATTGGCAAGCACAAATAAAATCATTGTCGAAACCGTCTGCAACACGCTGCAATTCAACGGAAAATGCAAATAGCCATACATGACGGATTGAATAAAGATGCCTACCGCCGAAAACACGACAGTCTGCGGAAGCAGCTTCCCGAGCAATGCTATCGTAATCGAGCCGCGCCCCACGGCTATCCATTGCGGCGAAGTGCGCATCTTTTCCTCATGCCAAATGCTGTAAGCCGTCGTCAACAATATCATCAACGCCAAAAGGGCGGGAATAAACGAATTGGACAAATAAACAGAATAGTTGGATTCCGGATTGTGAATCATGTTCGTTTGAAGCGGCACCGGCTGCAAAAGGGCTTGCGCCTGCGTATCGGTGGCCGAGCCGCTGGCTACAAGGTAGTTTCTCACGATGGCTGCCGAAGTCAACACGGTGTTTGTCTTCAAACTGCGAAACAGCAAAGAGCTTGGAATAAAAAATGTGCTGTTCGTATAGTAAGCTATTTCCGGATTTTGCCCCGCCGTAGCGTCCCGAGTGAAATTCTTCGGAATCACATAAAATCCATATATTTTTCCCTCGCGGATGAGCTGCATCGCGGCTGCCTCGCTTTCGACCTCATGCGTGATGAGCACTTCCGCCGAGGCTTCGATGTTGCGCACGATTTGCCGCGTCTCGACGGTATTGTCGAGATCTACCACCGCCGCAGGAATATGGAGCGGCAGCCCGTTTCGCATCAATCCCAGCAAAAAGAAAGCCGAAGCAATCGGGATGACAATCATGGCAAAAAAATACAGCCACCGGCTGCACAATTGCCGGACACCCCTTTTCAGCGAATCTATAAATCCGATATCAACCATAAACGGCATCGCCTCCTATTCCAAAACGACAGTCATGCCGGGACGCAACCCCTCGACAGGCTTGACCGGAGTGAGGCGAATTTCAAACGTGCGGCTGTCAAACTCGCCCGTCACTTTCGTAGCGCGCCACACGGCATAGTCGCCCATGTCTTTTATATAATAAACTTTGGCCTTGACATCCGTCAGCCCCAATGCCGGAATCCCGACTGTCACCTCTTTCCCCATCGGAAGGTCTTTCAGCATGGTCTCGCGCACATTGAACACAAGCCAGCGATTGTCGGTTTTCAACACATTCATGATAGGCGTGCCGGTCGAAACCAATTCCCCTTCATTCGGGAAAATGTCGGCTATTTCGCCATCGCATGGCGCCGTCAGATATTGATCTTTCAATATCGATTCCACTTCGCGGACACTGCCTTCTGCCGCGGCTGCCATTGCCTGCGCTGCCATTTTATCTTCTTTTTGCGCGCCTTCTTTGGCAAGATCGTATTGCGCTTTCGCCGCGCTTTCGGCTGCTATCGCCGCATCATAGGCCGCTTTTGCCTCATCGCGCTTTTGCGCTGGAATGACATTTTGCTTGTAGAGCGACTCCATGCGCTCATAAGTTTTCTTATGTATTTCAAGCGCAGCCTTTGCTTGCTGCCAAAGGTCGTAGGCGGCAGATATCACCTGCTTGCGGGCTCCGGCTTCGGCTTTTGCCCTTTGGGCATCCGCCACGTTCTGCATGGCAAGCGCTTGCGCAAGCTTGGCATCGACTGTGGCAGATTCTATTTTCACCAAAGTGTCGCCCTTGTGCACTTTTTGACCTTCAACCACATAAAATTTTTCCACCCGTCCGGGCATTATGCCGGAAACACGAACGGAAGTGCCTTCCACTTGACCTTGCACAATTTGCCGTGGCGGATTGATAACAATAAACCCGATAATTGCCAATACGACAACCACAACAACAGCCGCAGCGATTGCCACAAACAACCCGCGTTCTTTTTTCTTTATAGTTTTCTCGTCTTCGGTGGTGAAATTCAGATTCTCCATATCATTAATGCTTTTTGATTCGTTAGTAATTGAGCGTTCCTGTCACTTTCGACAAATAAACATTGCAAAGGCGCACGTCGATTTCCGCATCGATGTTTTCCGAATTGGCTTTCAGCCATGCTGTTTGCGCCGCCATGACATTGTCGATCGGCATGACGCCTTCGCGGTATCCCACTTGCGCCTGACGCATATTTTCTTCCGCTTTTGCAAGATTCGACCGAGTGGCAACAAGCGTCTTTGCCGCTTCATTCGTGCGGAACGATGCCTGAGTCACTTGCAATTCGATTTTTTCCTTTGCCTCGTCGAGTTCAAGTTCCTTGACAATGCGCTCGCTTCGCGCAGCCCTGTATTTATTGTAGTTTCCACCCCAATGCCAAAGCGGTATCTTCAACATCGCCCCTACGCTGAACATTCCTTTGAAACTTTTATCGAATCCATTGAAAATGTTCGGGTTTGAAAAGCTGTAAGCCCCGACAAGAGCCAAATTCGGAAGCATGTCGGCCCGCGCAGCGTTTTGTTTCTGCTCATAAACCTTCACGGCAAGTTCAAGGCTTTTCACATCCGAACGATTGGCATAGACTTGCTCCATGTCGTAGGACACCGGCGGAATATCTTCGAAAGCGCTCCGCCCTGCCGTTTCGTCGACAAGCGTGAAACGGGCATCCGGCGGCATTCCGCAAATTTGCGCAAGCGACATGCGCGACAAGGCCAAGCCGTTTTCCACTTTTGCCAAATCGATTTCCGCTTCGTTCAGCTTCACTTCGACATTCAGCAAATCAGATTTGGTTGCAACGCCTTCTGCCATCATCACCTCAACGTTGCGCCGCAATGTGTCGAGCAATTCTATATAGCTATCGGCAAGTTTCTTTTTTTCGCCGAGCGAAACCACCTGCCAATAGGCGGCATCTACCGTGTAAACCACTTCCCTCGCCGTATTGTCGTAGAGTTGTCCGGCAAGTTGCTGCCCGTATTCAGCCATTTTGTTGAGCGCACGGATTTTGCCGCCCATGTAAAGCGGCTGCGTGAGCGTGACTGCCCCGACAAATGTGTTGTGGATGTCAAATGTCATGGCATCTTTCGGAATGACTGCCGTTTGCGACGGCACTACTTGCCCGTCGGGCGTGGTCAATGGCGTGCCGTCGGGTTTCATGACAAGGTTGTACTGGTAAGAGCCGGTCGCAGGATCGAACGATTGCGTCGGAAGCATCTGGTCGCCCGAAAGCAATGATATTTCTTTCTGATTGTATAAATAAAGGCCGGAAAAGTCGAATCCGGGCAAATAAGCCGCAAAGGCTTCCTTTTTGGTATATTCGGCCGCCTTTATCTTTTCGGCTGCCATCTGCATGGTTTTGTTGTTGCGGAGAGCCATGCTCCGGCATGAATCAAGTGGGATAGGCTCTTCTGCGTGGCAGATGGGCGCTATCGATGCAGAAAGCAAAAAAATGGCAAAAATGTTGATGCGCATAGTCTTGTTATTGTGTAAGTGCTAAATTAACAAGAATACGCGATAAATTGTTCTTAATTCCTTTTCAAAAAGACAAAATGTTCAACAAAAACGACCAATAGGACACCCACAACAAATCCATTGGTCAAAATGGGGCGCAACATGGCAGGCAAGCTGTCCGACACCGAAACAGGCATGAAAGCGACGATAAGCGCCGCGCACAATGGCAGGGCAATAGTCAAAGCGTGCTCGAAGGTTTTCACAGAATGCGTTTCGACAATCATATTGAACGCCGAAGCCAATTGAAGGACAATAATATAAGTGAGCAAAATGCCTATGACGAGATTCGGCATCAATGTGAGCCACGCCACTGCCGCCGGAAAACAAGCACACAGCAGCAACCCGATGCCGCAGGGAATGATCGTGTAGCGAGAAGCGCAACGAGTGGAAGATATGATCCCGGGAGAAATAGAAAAATCCACCGGCCCTATCACGCCAAGCAGACCGGAAAACACATTTCCCAACCCTACGACGGCGCAACCGCGTTTGGTCCTTTTCGCCGTGTCCGCAGCGCCGGTCATGCTCCTGACCGACTCGATAGAACCCAATTCGTTGATAAGCAATGCAAAAAAGCATATCAAAAATGCGACGACGACAGCCGGATTAAAATCAAAATGGACAAACAACCGGCCGTGCAGTGCGGCTCCGGCTGTGGAAGGAGACGCCGGCAGAGGATTGAACAAAAAATAAGCGACAGTCGCCCCGACGGTAAGCACGACAACCGTCATCGTCTTTCCTATGCCCGAAAGCATCCGGTCTATCAAAAAAACGGCAACAATGGCAACGATAAAAAACACGAAATTAAACACCGGGTTGCCATCGCTAAAAACAAGATTAATAATGACAGGAGCCAACGTCATGGCTATCAGCCCAAGAATCGTGATGATGACACGCGGCGTGAATATCCTGACAACCTTGTCGAGAAAGCCGGATACCGACAGCAAGAACAAGACAGCCCCGCCCGTGGCAAGTGCCGTATATACTGCATCGAAACCTTCGGAGGCAGCCGATAGAATCCCGACAATCAGCACGGCGGCAGGACCGACCACAATCGGGAGCCGATGCCCAAAAAACGCTTGCGCAAGCATCGTGATGCCCATCACGACATACACTTTTTGCAGATAGAGCGTCTGCAACGCCACATTGTCGGCAAATTGCAACTTGCCGAGCACTGCGACAGTCAACACATTCGGAATCGAAACGACAAGCCATTGCAACCCATAAAGAAGCAAATGACGAAAAGGCGGGCGCTGATTGAGCGTATATTTAAAATCCATCATGACAAACGATTATTCCCACGTATAGTTTTTAGCTTCCGAAGCACGGAATGTGATCACCGCGTTGACAATAGGGCGCAACAACCGAAACAACGGCAGGCAAAAAAGCAAACGGCGTTCGCCCAATATCTTGGCTTCGCTCCGACTTGCGGAAATAAAAACCAGCATTTCTGCCAACCAAAACACAAACGCCCCTCCGCCCACAATCACGCTTTTCATCCATGCAAATTCCTGCAAATAGAGACCGGCCGCATAGCCAATCGCCGCAAGCGCCAAAAAAGTAAAAGCATAAAACGCTGCCGATTCAAAATTCAACCGTTTCATGCCGCCATGAATGTGCCGCATGGTGAAATGCCGATGTTGCTTGTCGGTTTTAAACGCATTTGGGTAATCTGCCCTGTTTTCCGTCAGAATGCTTTCCGGTGAAATCTCGATAGCCGTCGCATTGGCGCGCTCTGCCATTTCGCAAAGGAAAATGTCGTCGTCGCCATATTTAAGGTTTAACGACGATGAAAAACCTTTATTCTCATAAAAAAGATGTTTCGCATAAGCGACATTGTTGCCATTCCCGCGAATCATGTTTCCGCGAGCAGCCGCAGCAAGATAGCGAGCAGCTTCCGCCAAACGGTCGAACGAACGGTAGCGACGCCCAAACGACAAATCGCAGGAAGGATCGACAACCGTATGCCCGATTACTATTTCCGCGCCGCTATCGAAGTGGCGTCCCATCGCTTTCAGCCACAAGCCTCCTTCGGGAACGCACGCGGCCGACGTGATTAGCACAAAATCATTTTTCGCGGCTTTCACGCCAAGCGTCACGGCGAGCTTCTTTTTCGACACGTTGGCAGAACTTTGCGGAATAAATGTGCTTCTGAGCGAAGGATATTGAATGGCAAGGCGAGTCAACGCGTCAGACACCTCGTCGTCGTTGTCGGCATCAACTACAATCACCTCAAAATCAGGATAGTCCTGATTCATAAGCATCGGAATGTTTCGCCCCAAAGTCTCTGCATCTCCGGCGTATGCGCAAACAATTACAGACAGAGGAGGCAACGTCTCCGATGCGCCGGACACAGCATACGAGCCGGATGCCCTCCATTTTTTCAACACCCGCATCCGCCTGCCATTGACAACGACAAGCACAATGAAAAGCAGCAGGAATACACATGCTCCTGCCGCCTCAAATCCGTTGATATCGAATGGTATTGCCACTTGCTAAATTTTATTACAAATATAGTGCAAGCTGAGTGCAAAACAAAAAAAACTTGTTTGATTTTGTTTTGCCGAAGCGAAGCCTATATTATCCAACATATAGCGCAAGTTGCGCCGGCGGCGCATCATTTCTTAAACACCAGATAGACCGCAGCCACAAGAAACACGAATGCCAACGCGTGATTCCATTTGAACGATTCGCCTTTAAAAGCTATCGCGCTGAAAACGACAAACACCACCAACGTGATAACCTCCTGAATCACTTTCAATTGAATCAAGCTAAACGGTCCGCCATTGTCGCGGAAACCGATACGATTCGCCGGCACTTGGAAACAGTATTCAAAAAAAGCAAGCGCCCAACTGAACAAAATGACGCCAATGAGCGGAAGATGTTCAAACCAACTGAATTGTTGCCGCATTTTCAAGTGGCCGTACCAAGCGCATGTCATGAAAACGTTGGACACTATCAACATCAAAATCGTATAAAATCCTTGCATTTTAATTAGTGTTTTTATGTATGGCAGATTTATTTTTCTGCATCAGCAATCTGCGCAAACTCGGAAATTGCATGATTTTCAAATAAGCGGCTTTCGAAGCAGCCTGCTGCGAATCCCTCTTTGTCCGCCCGTCGCCCTCGCCTATTTTTATGCCCGAAACGACAAGCGTCGAATGGAATGCCGGCGCTTTTCGACCATTGTCGATCGCCTCATCGGCAAATTGCACATCCAAATGATGCTTCTGCGCCCATTCGAGCACTCTCGCCTTGTAGTTTGATTCCGTTTGGACTATCCGGCATAGATCCACATGCGCAGCAAACAATCGCCGACACACAAATTTCCTACACTGCCGAAATCCCCTGTCGAGATAGACTGCGCCGACAAATGCCTCCAACGCATTTCCGCGCACACTGCTGCCATCCATATCGGCCACAGCCTCTATGCGCGACGTCAAGCCGATTTCATCAGCAAGGCGGTTAAGCATGTCGCGCTGCACCAACTTCGAGCGGGCATTCGTCAAGAAGCCCTCATTTTTGGAGGGATACCGGCGATAAAGCATGTCGGCCACGATGGCATTCAAGACGGCATCGCCAAGATACTCCAACCGTTCATTGTCGAGCAACACCCCGTTTCCATCGCAAACATGCGCCGAGCGGTGCAGGCACGACAACTTGTAAAGTTGCAGATTCCGCGGGCGCAATCCCGAAATGGAACGGACAAAAGAATAAAGCTCCTTTTCTTGTGGAGAAAGGAGCTTTATATGGTTTGACAAAACTTTGCCGAGAATTTGCACTGCAAGGATTATCCTTTGTATTTTTTCACAATGATACTTGCATTGTGCCCGCCAAATCCAAACGTGTTGGACAAAGCTGCATTCACGGTGCGTTTTTGAGCCTTTCCGAACGTAAAGTTCAACTTGTAGTCGATTTCCGGATCGTCGTCGCCTTCTTCGTGATTGATCGTAGGCGGAACGATATCTTCTTCCACCGCTTTCACGCAGAACATCGCTTCGAGAGCGCCTGCCGCGCCAAGCAAGTGGCCGGTCATCGATTTGGTAGAACTAATATTCAACTTGTAAGCATGTTCGCCGAATACGCTCTTGATAGCCTTCACTTCCGAAAGGTCGCCGATCGGAGTCGATGTGCCGTGCACATTGATATAATCAAGCTCTTCCGGTTTCATTCCGGCATCTTCAAGCGCATTGTTCATCACCAACGTCGCGCCCAATCCTTCCGGATGCGACGCAGTCAGGTGGTAAGCATCTGCCGACAGCCCTCCGCCTGCCACTTCCGCATAAATATGCGCGCCGCGGGCAAGAGCGTGTTCCAATTCTTCAAGCACGAGCGTCACGCCGCCTTCGCCCATGACAAAGCCGTCGCGAGAGCCGCTGAACGGACGCGAAGCATGTTGTGGGTCGTCGTTTCTTGTAGAAATGGCATGCATGGAATTAAAGCCTCCAACTCCGGCAGGGAATATGGCAGCTTCTGCGCCACCGGTCACAATGGCATCGGCTTTGCCGAGCCGGATGTAATTGAAAGCATCGATCAATGCATTAGTCGAAGAAGCACATGCAGACACTGTTGCAAAGTTGGGCCCGTGGTATCCATAAATCATGGAGATGTGTCCGGCAGCCATGTCGGCAATCATCTTAGGTATGAAAAATGGATTGTACTTCGGTCCTTGATCGGCATGCATCGCATAGTAGCCGGCTTCTTCTTCAAAAGTGTGCAAGCCGCCTATGCCGGCCGCAAATATGACGCCTACCCGATTCCTATCGAGATTGGCTGCGCTTTCCAAACCGGCGTCTTCAATGGCTTCCTTCGCGGAAACAACGCCGTATTGTGCATAAAGGTCGTATTTGCGGAGCTCCTTGCGATCGAAATAATCGGCAGAGTTGTATCCCTTTACCTCACAAGCGAACTGCGTTTTAAACAAAGAGGCATCGAAATGTGTGATAGGGCCGGCACCGCTTACGCCTTCCAACGCATTTTTCCACGTTGTCGGCGCATCGTTTCCAATAGGAGTAATGGCTCCTATTCCGGTCACTACAACTCTTTTGAGTTCCATTGAAAATGTTTTGGTGTGTTATTTGTTTGCGTTTTCGATGTAGTTGATTGCATCGCCAACAGTCTTGATTCCTTCTGCCTGATCGTCGGGAATCGTGATGCCGAATTCTTTTTCAAATTCCATGATCAATTCCACGGTGTCGAGAGAATCTGCTCCGAGGTCTTGTGCAAATGTTGCTTCCGGTGTTACTTCCGATTCGTTTACACTCAGTTTGTCAACAATTATCGCCTTTACTCTTTCTGCAATTTCAGACATAATTTTAAAATTTTAGATTAATAATGATTTAATTGTTTCCTGTTTTAGACGCGCAAAGTAAGTAATTAATCTTCACACGTGAAAATTTTTGTGGACAAAACCGCACTTTTTTGCACAAAAAATTAAATAGTGTGCAATATTTGAGAACAAAAACAGCCTTTCGTCCTCTTTTTGCCCTATATTGTGGAAATTTTGTCCACCCAATTTTTGAAAAACGAAGCCATTTCCGGCGAACTTTCAGTCATCCTTTCGGGATGAAACTGCACGGCAAGGACATTGTGTTCCGGCATTTCGATTGCTTCCGCCACGCCGTCGACCGTAGTGCCGCTGACAATCAACCCCGCACCCACCGTGCGAATACACTGATGATGATGGGAATTGGTCGGCAAAAATTGCGTCCCGAAAAGGCGGGCTGCATCGGAATCGGCGATAAACGCCACCTCATGCGTTGCCTGTTCCGTAGGCGCAATTTGATCGTGCATGGCAAATTCATCGCCCATTTGCAATTTCATGTCTTGATAAAGCGACCCGCCCAAAGCCACATTGATCACTTGCATGCCCCTGCAAATGCCAAGCACGGGCATTCCCCTTTTCAATGCGCAATCGAGCAATTCCGCTTCATAGGCATCGCGCCGCAACGACACGCGCCCGATTTGCGGCAGCGGCGTTTCGCCATAAAACTGAGGGTCGATATCGGCACCGCCGGTCAGGAGCAGCGCATCGGCGCCCACGCGCTCCACCCATTCGTCTATTCTGCTTCGCTCTATAAAAGGAGGCATCACAATGGGAATTGCCCCCGCATCGGATATCGCCTCAAAATATTCAGGACGCATCCGGATACGATCTTCTTCGTCGACATCACACGACAAAATAACTATTGGTTTTGCCATCTACACATTATTTAATATAAAAGGGAATAATTTGCGAAGTATCCGCCCTGCAAGATAATGACGGTATTTCGTATTGCCCACTTCTGCCAAAACTTTAAACAATTCTTGTTTTCGCTGTTTTTCAACCGGAAGATACCTCACTGCCCTATAAAATCCCATCTTCTCCATCAATATGTCGATTCTGCTCGCATAATGCCCCGTGAAAAGCACATTCTTGACATAGGCGATCTCCGGAAACGAATTGCCATTTTGCGTCCCTTGAGAAGTCGTATTCGTGTCATGCTTCCGGAAATAGTTAAGCTTTTCCCGCACTTCCACCACAGAGCCTTTTTTAATTTGCTCTATCCAAAACAGCCAATCGCCGCAATACCTCATCGTTCGAAATGCCTGATCGATGTCGAGACAGCCTTCACGCTTGAAAAGCGCCATGCTCGCATTGTACACAGAATTGCAATACATTCGCTTAGACAAAAAATAATCGGAAGCATATTCGTAAACGCCTCCCGGCGTCTCCCATACGTCGAATTGCGGGAAATCCATGCGCTTCCCCTCGCTGTCTATGACATGCGAGCCGACAATGCATATTCTCGCGGCCGGATGCGCCTCGATAGCCGCCACCGCCTTCTCCAAAAACGTAGGTTCTGCCCGATCGTCGCTTTCTGCTATCCACACATATTTGCCTTTGGCAAGGCGTATTCCCTTCTCCCACTGCGCGAAAGGATACCCCCCGCTATTTTGCGGATTCAATTCGACATGGCTCACATGCGGATTTGCGCGGCAAGCCTCCAACAAAGCCGCGCTTCCATCGGTGGAGCCATCGTCGAGCAATATCACCTCATAGTCGGCATAGGTTTGCGAAAAAACAGATTCAAGGCGTTCCGGAAGATATTTCGCATGATTGTAATTGGGAACTATCACGCTGACCATAGGCGCCCGCACGGCATCATTGCCCAAATCGCGCATTTCCGTCTTCGCGACATCACACAATTTGCTCCCCGAATTAAACGGCATATCTTTTTTTGTGCAAAGATAATGCAAATCGAGTGCAGAAGCGCCAAACTTGTTTGAGCGATTATGCCGAGATGCAGC
>UQKE01000040.1 GCA_900541555.1 uncultured Porphyromonadaceae bacterium
AGATATTTTACGACCGCAAGGATTTTGCATACGGTTCCAAGAACAACGGGGAAAGCTACAGCAGTCTTGAACGGCAGGCAGAAAGCCACGGATTGCATTATGTCTATTTTGCATCCATGCAGGATTTGCGTGGTTCTGAACTTGTTGGTGGCAACTTCGACAAAAACAACGAAGTATTTGCTACCGATTGGGACCTGATTATCGTTGATGAAGCGCACGAAGGCACCCAGACCGAACTGGGTAAAGCGGTTATGGGAGAGCTGGTCAAGGAACAGACCAAAGTATTGCGCCTGTCAGGTACTCCATTCAATCTGCTGGATGATTTCAAGGAGGATGAAATCTATACATGGGACTATGTGATGGAACAGCGGGCCAAGGTGAGCTGGGACGAACTCCATTTTGGCGATCCCAATCCGTATGCCTCACTGCCTACACTCAATATCTTTACCTACGATTTGGGACGGCTGCTTCATGAATTTGTAGATGAAGATGTCGCCTTTAACTTCAGGGAATTTTTCCGGGTCAATGAGGCTGGTGGTTTCTGTCATGAAAAAGACGTGCGGGCTTTTCTGAATCTTCTTACCAAGGAAGACAAGGACAGCCTTTATCCATATACCAACGAGGAATATAGGAATATTTTCCGCCATACACTCTGGATGGTGCCCGGCGTGAAGGAAGCACGGGCACTGAGTGCCATGCTCCAGACACATCCGGTGTCCCAGCATTTCAAGGTGGTCAATGTAGCCGGTGACGGTGATCAGGACGAAGAAAGCCGTGATGCCTTGGAAGCCGTGGAACAGGCTATCGGAAAAGATCCGGATGCCACACGAACCATTACCCTTTCTTGCGGACGACTGACGACCGGAGAGAGTGTAAAGGCATGGACTGCCGTATTCATGCTATCCGGTTCTTATAATACAGCCGCATCCAGTTATATGCAGACCATCTTCCGCGTGCAGACACCGGCCACCATCAACGGACGCATGAAGGAGCAATGTTATGTTTTTGATTTTGCTCCGGATCGTACCTTGAAAGTGATAGCCGAAACCGCCAAAATATCGGCCAAAGCCGGAAAGACTTCACAAAGTGACCGTAAGGCCATGGGTGAGTTCATTAATTTTTGCCCTATCATATCCGTTGAAGGTTCCCAGATGAGTCGTTTTGACGTACCTCACATGCTGGAACAGTTGAAACGGGTATATGTGGAACGTGTCGTCCGTAACGGATTTGAGGACAACAGCCTGTATAACGATGAACTGATGAAGTTGGATGACCTGGAACTGCAGGAGTTCGATGACCTGAAAAAGATTATCGGCCAGACCAAGGCCATGCCCAAGACCAACCAGGTGGACATCAACAGTCAGGGACTAAACAATGAGGAATACGAGGAAAAGGAGAAGCTGGAGAAGAAACCCAAGAAGGAACTTACGGAGGAAGAACGGAAACGGCTGGAAGAACTGAAAAAGAAGACCAAGAACCGGGAGGCAGCCATTTCCATACTTCGTGGCATCTCCATCCGTATGCCCCTGTTGATTTATGGTGCGGAACTGAGTGATGAGAATCAGGAAATCACGATTGATAATTTTGCCTCACTCATTGACACGCAGTCATGGGAAGAGTTCATGCCAAAGGGAGTGACCAAGCAGAAATTCAACAGCTTCAAAAAATACTATGACCCGGAAATATTCTGTGCTGCCGGAAAACGAATCCGTGCAATGGCCCGTGCCGCGGACAAACTGAGTATAGAGGAACGAATTGGACGTATTACGGATATTTTCAGCACTTTTCGCAATCCGGACAAGGAAACCGTGCTTACTCCGTGGCGCGTGGTAAACATGCACCTTGGTGACTGTTTGGGAGGCTATAACTTCTATGACGCAGAGTATCAGAATGTGATTTCTGACCCACGGTTTATAGACAAAGGAGAGGTCACTGCAGAAGTTTTCTCCCCTGAATCCCGTATTCTGGAAATCAATTCCAAGTCCGGACTTTATCCGCTCTATATGGCATACGGCATTTATCGGGCTAGAGTGAAGGCTTCTCTTTTTTCTGTAGAAACAGTAGAGGAGCAGCAAGCTGTATGGGACAAGGTAATAGCCGAGAACATCTTTGTCATTTGTAAAACTCCAATGGCAAAGAGTATCACAAAGCGTACGCTTGCCGGATTCCGTAAAGCGAAAGTGAATACAAGATATTTTGAAGATTTAATCAACCAGATTAAGAACAAGCCGGAAAACTTTATAGCCAAAGTTGCCAAAGGCCATTCTTATTGGAAAGCCATAGATAATGACAATATGAAATTTAATGCTATAGTGGGAAATCCACCATATCAAGAGGTTGTTGATCAGAAAGAAAGTACAAATGGACAAAAGGTAAGCATAAGTATCTTTCAATATTTCCAAACTATCAGTGAAAAGATAGGAAAATATACAGCTTTAATATATCCAGGCTCTCGGTGGATTCATCGTTCAGGAAAAGGACTTGAAAAATTTGGTTTGGCCCAAATGAATGATCCTCATTTAGCTCTACTTGAATTTTTCCCTTGTTCTAAAGATATATTTAAAGATGTTGCTATTGCAGATGGACTTTCCATTGTACTAAAAAACATGGAAAAGAATGAATGTGGATTTACATATAAATATTCTGTAGGTGGTAAAACGATTACTATCCAAGCAAACAATCCAGGAAATGATATGTTTTCTCTCAATCCTCAAGATAATGAAATTATTAAGAGATTGGATAATGCAATCAAATCATTCGGATGTTTACATGATTCTATACTTCCTCGTAATTTATTCTCTATTGAAAGTGATTTTGTTGAGAAGAATCCTTCTCTTGTAAAAGAGTTTAATGATGGTGATTATTATAATCCCCAAACAGAGATTAAACTTTTTACTAATGATAAAGCTGGTAAAAACGGAAGAGCTCGTTGGTATATTGCTAATAAAAATGTTATAGCATCGGGAAGTGAATATTTGAATAAATGGAAAGTAATTGTTTCTAGTGCTAATGCTGGAGGACAAAAGCGTAGTAACCAGATAGCTATTGTTGATAATCATAGCGCATTTGGACGTTCACGTGTGGCGTTAAAAACATTTGCGACAGAGAAGGAAGCTATAAACTTTTTCAAATATGCCACAAGTGAAATAATCCGTTTTGCATTTTTGCTTACAGACGAATCGCTTACTTCATTAGCTAAGAAAGTCCCAGACTTATTGGATTATTCAGATGAAAATGGAATCATTGATTATAATAGAGATGTGAACGCTATGCTTTATAGGTTGTTTGATATTAACGAAACAAGCCAACAATATATACAAGAAATTTTAGCTTTGAAGAAATGATAGGTAAGTTACTACAAATTCTACTTCAAATGCATTATAATACAATATGCCAAAACCTAATTAAGTAAAATGATACAAGGAAAATCAGAATATAACATAGTTTGTGAGTCTTAAACTTCTAAGTATCTGAAAAAAGCCAAGACAATTCACATTGTCTTGGCACATCCTAATAATTATTTCCTATGTTTTGTTGGGCCAACTTTAACCTTTTCCACCACAGTTGTACTGGGATGTTTTTGTGCATAGGAAATAGAAACAAATTGTCCAGTTTTGGCATCTCTACCTTTTTTTACTGTTCTTGCCATATTTGAAATGTTTTTATAAAACTATACGGTGTCTTACCGATTCCGTTACGGTGCACTTTGGCGTTGCATACCTTGCTTAAAATCACCAATCTTTATCTTTTATGTGATTCCGGACAACAATAGAAACATCCATCAACATTGCTATAGTAGCTTCTAGCCGCTTTTATAGCATCTCCACTATTGGAGAAATAACCCAAGTAAATTCGATTCTTCTCCAATGGCAAATACCTACAGTTTGATATATGCACTTCATGCTCTCCTGTTGGTTGGGCGATTTTGTTTACATAATAATAGCCACTCATATCTTAAATGTCAACTCTCTGGTCCTTTCGCCAGGGTCTTAATTTCGAATTGACATGGCAAAGATATGCACTTTTCTTTTTTTTATGCAAATAAGATGTGATAAAATCACATTTACAAATGTCTAGATATGTATTTAACAGATATTCTACTTGGATTATTGAGAAAAAATCACTATATTTGCACCAGTTCATTATATAATCAGTAAAGTAAAATATGTTAGAGCAATTTATAGTTGAAAATTTTCTCTCTTTCAAAAATCGAGAAGTATTTTCACTTCAGCCCAACAAGGGTACCTTAAAAAGAGATCACAAAACTGAACCTATAAAAGGACAGTGGGTGTTGAAGTCGGCCGCAATGTTTGGAGCAAATGCCGGCGGAAAGAGTAACTTTGTTAAAGCTATTGAACTAGGTAAAAAACTTGTTCTAAAAGGAACAAGAACAGATGACTTAATAGAGTTTTATCCGTTTCGATTAAGCTCTGAAAATAAGAAGAAAGATACAACTATTATTTATCACATACTGTGTGATAACAAAAAATACGAATATGGTTTTAGTTACAACGCTGAACAAATTAGTTCAGAATGGCTTAAACAAATAAATAAAAACAGCGAGTATGTTATTTTCCAAAGGGAGACTGAGAAATCCATATTTGAAATTTCATACCTTCTAAAACTCAACCCTAAAGAAGAAGAATCACAATTCTTATCATTTCTGGCAAAAGCAACACCACAAAGGCAATTATTTCTCCATGAAGTGATGAGCCGTAATATTCATGAGAATGTGTCAAATATTAAGGATTTAGACTCTGTCATTGAATGGTTCGTGAATTCTCTTAAAATTATATTTCCTGACACACCATACAAACAAGGTGTTCTACTTAAAGCGGTGGACGACAACGACCTGAAACGCGGTTTTGGAGCTCTCTTGAGATACTTTAATACAGGTATAGATGGCGTGAAATTAATAGAAGTTCAATTTGAAAAACTTGGAATTCCACAAGATTTACAACGCGCGATTAAAACAGACTTATCGAAATCCAATACAGATGAGGCATTTGGTACATTACGTTTTGATGATAATCTATATTTAATAAACTTGATTGATGGCGAAATTAAGGCCAAAAAGTTGATGACTGTCCATAAAAAAATTGATGATGCAGACGTGGAACTCTTCTCTCTTGGTGATGAGAGTGATGGAACAAAGCGTTTATTTGATTATATCCCACTTATTTTAGATTTGATTCAAGGAGGAAAAGTTTTTGTGGTTGATGAAATGGAACGCAGTTTGCATCCGTCACTTATTCAACAAATAATTTTATTATTTTATAAATATTCAAACGGTGTTTCCAGTCAGCTAATTTTTACGACTCATGAAAGTTCTCTAATGAATCAACGGATATTTAGAAAAGATGAAATATGGTTGATGAAGAAAGACAATTGTGGTATAAGTTCATTTGGAAGGATGGACGAGTTATATAATGTGCGTTTTGATAAAATGCTCCAGAATAGTTACCTTAATGGCGAATATGGTGCAACACCCATATTTGAAACAGAGGAGGAAATAAGCAAATTATTTTCATCCTTTAAATAATAGAAAAGATAAATGGCGAGCTTTATTTCCAAGTCTTTATTTACTGCTACAGTGACGGCTCCAACATTTTTGTCACTTGGTTTAATTGGTATTATAAAAGACAGTATGAATTATTTTCAACTATGGGGCAGCATGTTAAAAAAACATGAAATTCCTACCAACTTTGAATGGTGGAGTATAAATTTTAGCTTAATATTCATGCTAATATGTTTTATAGGCATTAAAATATTCTTTTATAATAAGTCCAATAAACACGAGGAAGGTAAAACCATTAGAGTGCAATCATATTCAAATTTATCTCAAAATAGTGCTGAGCAGGTAATTTCTTCTATAATTCCTTGGCTGACAATATTTGCAGATAAACTTGATTTTAAGGTGTTATTTGTCTGCATAATACTTCAATGTTGCTTTATTGCAATTGCAAGTTACAATAACAATAACTATAATTTACTATGTTCAATATGGGGGTATCGTTATTATGAGGTTCATACGGAAGAAAACACATATATTCTTATTTCTAAAAAATGTATTAGAAATAAGAATGAAATCAAAAAGTATGTTGAAGTAACAGATTATATGGGTTTAATTATTAATGATTAATAACTATGAGTCAATTTTACGCATTGATGCACGACAATACGGTAAAATATATATCTCTGAGAGAAGAAATTATTGCCGATATTAGAAATCTTTTTATAAACGGTGGTGCTGTATTAAAACCTGAAGGTATAGAAGAGGATGAATTTGATGGTAATATCGTAAGCCGAAATGGAGAAAATATTACGTATGTCAATTACAACTTACCAGAAGATTTTGCTCGTATACCAGATAATCAAGCAGACATGTCCGAATATAATATAAACGAGGACACACCTAAAAGTATATTTTATTATGATGACGGAAAATTTTATTTTCAGGCTTTTAATAAGAAAAATATGTTACAACGTAAAATGATTCTGCAAATTGAGTTTGGAAACGTCTTTGCCAGAATGAATAACAATGCTTTTATTGTTGAGGATAAAGTTCATGCTATATTCGAGAATGGAAGGTTATATTTTCAAAGTTATACAATTGCAAATCAAATATTTTCATTGATAGATTTCGTTACCGAAGCCACAAATACAGAAATTGAATCCTTTGGAGATATAGAGGGAATCAATGTAAATACAGAAAACATAAAACATATTGCAAATATAAAAACTCGTCGACTTATAAAATTATTATCCAATATAGATAATATTGAAACTTTTATGAGAAAGGCATCTCGTACAAGAGCCAATCTTTTAAGGAAATATGGAGTGAATGCACAAATTAATGAAAATAACGAATTAGTATTACCAACTAATAATGTTGTAGAGTTGAATCGCACCTTGGAATTTCTTAATGAAGATATATTTAGAGGAGTAATTACAGATAGGCTTTATCGATCAAATTCAAAGAAAAAAGATAATCATTAATTATGAACGAAGAAAATAAAATAATCCTATATCAGGACGATAACGAAATAACTCGTGTATCGGTACGCTTTGCCGATGAAGACTTATGGTTGACACAGAGTCAGTTAGCAGAGATATATGACACATCACAACAGAATATTAGTCAGCATATAGACAATATCTACAAGGATGGAGAACTTATAGCAGAAGCAACTAACAAGAAATTCTTGTTAGTTCGTCAGGAAGGCAATCGTCAAGTAAGGCGTAATATAGACCATTATAATCTCGATATGGTCATAGCTTTGGGATATCGTGTCCAATCTCAAATAGCAACACGCTTCCGGCGTTGGGCGACACAACGTTTACATGAATATATTCAGAAAGGTTTTGCGATGGACGATGAACGGCTGAAACAGGGAGGAAACCGCTATTTCCGAGAGTTATTGCAGCGTATCAGGGATATTCGCAGTAGCGAACGAAATTTTTACCAGCAGGTTACGGACATATATGCTACAGCTACGGACTATGATCCTCGTAGTGAAATGACTAAAACTTTTTTCGCCACCGTGCAAAACAAACTGCATTATGCGGTTCATGAGAATACAGCTGCAGAGATAATATACAACCGTGTGGACAATGAAAAATCGTTTGTCGGAATGACTAATTTCAAAGGTAATTACGTAACCAAAGATGATGTAAAAATTGCGAAAAACTATTTATCTGAAATAGAACTGCAACGACTGAATCTGTTAGTTTCAGGATTTCTTGATTTTGCAGAATTCCAGGCATTGGAGATGAACCCTATGTCTATGAAGGATTGGATAGAAGCTCTTGACAATCAGATTATAGCTCACAAACGAAAAATCCTGATTGGCAAAGGCAATATTTCACATAAACAAGCCATAGAAAAAGCTGAAAAGGAATTTGAGATATACCGCAAGCGAGAAATGGATATGCTTGAAAGTGATTTCGACAAAGAGGTTAAAAGATTAAACAAGAAATAAAGTGATATTATAATATGAATAATGCAATTGATTTAGCCTTTCTTACGGCAAAAGTAGCTACATTAAAAGATGAGAAAGCAAAAATGATTGTTGAAGGTGCTTCTTTAGCATATAACATAACTCAAGTTGCTCGTTTCCGATCTATGATTGTGGAGTTATCACAAATATGCAACTATATTGTGTACAAAGCTAGAATCATAGGAGAATGCATACAAGGAGAATATGATTTAGCTTTGGAGTGCCAACGGCAAATTGAAGAATGCAACAAACAAATAGCCAAACATGAAACAATGACTATGGTAGATGGTATATCTTTGCTTATTGATATGCTTGGTAATTTGAATAAAAAATAAATCGGTTGTAATCCCAAACGAGGTGGAGCAAAAACACAAGTCATCTGCTTGTATTTCAAAATAAAGCGTTACCTTTGTAGGGTAATAGGAAATCGACTCCGCAAGACACTGCAAAATATTGCAAGCATCCGGTGGAGCAATAGCGGGAGATTACTTCTTTAGCTAAAAGTTACATCAAAGATATTCAGCCACTTATCGTTAGATTACGATTCCTGGTGGCACCACGCAAGCAGCTAACTTTACAGTTGGCTGCTTTTTTTGTATTCGGGCGTTGATGGGAATCAGTGCGGGATGCGCATATAAATTGAGATACGGGTTAAGAAGGTGTGTTGTGGCGTTCTGGTCAAAGGTGGAGGCGTGGCAATGCCGCAGTCGGAGAGGTTCGGAAAGGATCAACGTCTTCGCTTTGACTACCTCGCAGCAAAGCCGCTTTGCGGCTATGGGTCAACCCCTTCGGCTCGCAAGCGAGCCACTTCCCCTATATCGCGCTGACGCGCGACACAGAGGAAGACATTGCCGGTGGCGGTCGATGGTTGAGAGTGTCATCATTTTATATAAAAAGAGCTGCATCTTGGCATAATCGCCTAAACAACTTTGGCGCTTCTGCGCTCGATTTGCATCATTTTTGCGGAAAATAATCCTGACGGATTATGTCGGCGCCCCTATCCGCGCCGAAGCGCGGACTCTCCCTATTGCTTCGCAAACAGAGGGAGACATTGCAGGTAGCGATTTATGGTTTAGGTCGGAGAAGTTGGTAAACATGCAATGTTCTCCTCTGTTCATGTGCGGAGCATGTTAATAAGAGGGCGGGGTTTAAAATTGTTTAAGGAAATCCGCAAGATTTTCCGACTGTTCCAAGGCAAACTTCTTGCGCAGCCTGTTGCGTACGGCTTCCACGCTTCGCACTTCGCGGAATGTGATGTCGGCAATCTCCTTGCTCGACAATCCGAGCCTTACCAATGCACACATTCTTAGTTCGCGTGCGGTGAGGCTTGGGTAGCCGGCAGACAGGGAGTCGTAGAAATTGCTGTTGATTTCTTCAAACGACTTGACAAACTCTTTCAGCCCGGCATCGTTGTCCATGCGGTCGATGTCCGACAGTGTCTCGCGCAATGCTTTTCGGGTGTCCGTGTCACGCACGTTGATTTTTAGCAAAAGTTGTTTGATGCCGGAAGAAAGAGATTCTGTGAACTCATGTGCGCGCAAAGCCTGCAATGCCATCACGGTCTGTTTGTTTTCGCTTTTGGCAAGCGCTTCTTCTTTTTCTTTCAATGCCGTGGCATTTTGCCTTTCCTTTTCTTTTAGATGCTCGATGCTCGACAGTTTTTCTTTCAATTTGCGTTTGGCGGTTTGCCTGTATTTTCTGCGTTGTGCGATCAGCATTTTTTTTGCAGCCAATAACATGAGGGCAAGGAGGCATATAGAGACAATCATTGTCCATTTCGCCCGGCTGTCGGCCATTGCGGCTTCGTTTTCCAGCTTTTCTATCCGGTCGGCTTGCAATGCTTCTTTTGTATAGACGTTAGAAAGCCCTTGCGTGTGTATTTTTATCTCCATGTTTAAAATGGAGTCTTTCACGGCTGCATATTCTTCGAAGTAACGGCATGCGGTTTCGTAATTGTGTTTGTTGCTATAGTATTTCCCCAATTCGAGCAATATGGATGGTATTTCCGTGATTGAATTCGACCTTTTTGCTGCATTTTCAGCGTGATGCAGGTATATGGCAAATGAGTCGGCCGAATTGTCGAAAATATGTGCCATTGTGCTGTAGGAATCAGCTAAATGCCTTAGTTCGTTGTGCGACTCTTGATATTCGATCACTTCCCGCAAGTTTCGCAGTGCGAGCGACGGCTCTCCGTTTTTCAGGTATATTTCCGCGATGTTGCGTTGCAAAAGCATTCTCTTGCCGGAGTCTCTTTCTGTGTCAAGTTGGTGCATTGCGAGAAAGGCATATTCCAATGCCTTGTTGTAGTTGTTCCTTTCCGCAGCCGACACGGACAAATTGTTGTAGTTGATGTATAGGCGCTTCTTGTCTTTCCCTGATTCGTTGATGCGGACGGATTTGAGAAACAGGGAATCGGCTTGTTCGTACAGGGCTTTTCCGAGAAAAATGTTGCCTATGTTGTTGTACAATACCGCTTGTTTCTCTTTGATCTCGAATTTTTCGGCTATTTTTAAAGCCTTTTCAAATGCGCCGATACTTAAATCGCTGAGCCCCAACGATCCGTAGGACATGCCATAGTGGTTGAGTATGTCGATATATATGGATTGTGCCTGCTTGGTGTCGGGGATTATGCTTTCCAGCAATGGGCGGCAATATGATATGTAGTTGATTGTTTTGTGGTACGATGTGTTTTTGTAAAGCGAAGAGCACAGCTCGAATACTATTTTTTCTGCGGCAAGGATATTGTCCTTTGATGCAGGGAGCGCTTTTAAGGAATCTGCTTTTGCTCGTATGTCGCGGATTTGCACTGTCGTTTCGCTTGCGGCATTGGCCGAAGTTTCCGCAAGTATTTTTTGATATTGTTCAGCGATTGGTATCGCCACCAATTTCTGACAACTTGCTATAATGATTAAGAGTGTGAAGAATTTCCGCATTTTGCCGTATTTTTTAATACGGCAAATTTAAATAATTGTGCAGATATTCAGGCGTTTTGCTGTCATAAAATGAGCGGAAGCGGTTAATTTGATTTTTTCGCAACTGCAATATTGTTATTCAATAAACTGTTAATCAGCATGTTATAAAGACATGCCGTACATGTATCTCCGAAAGATGAAAATTATATTGTAAATAAATAAGGGTATTTAAGTTGCTTTTTGTCGCTTTAAATCGCGTTATTTGTAAAAATATTAACGATAAACCAGAGTCGTATGAGAAAATTATTTACATTTTTATTTGGCGTGTTTGCCATGGCTGCATCAGGGCAAACATTTTATGAAACGTTCGAAAGTGGCGATATCCCCGGCGCGTGGACGGTTGTCAACACCAATGACACATATAAATGGAGCATAGCACCTTATGAAGGGACGTCGGATCTTGAACGGACTGTTTTGGGATATGAGCAAGGCGGCTCATATGCAGTGTCGTCGGAAACAGGACGGGCCATGGACGGAGTCACGCCCGACCAATGGCTGATTTCGCCAAGCATAAGCGTTGAGAGCGGAGATGTGCTCAATTTTATGATGGGGCATAATTCGGCGTACAACGGCAACGCAAATGTGGTGGACGAGAACAAAGTGAAATTCGAGGTTGTTGTGTCGACAACGGGAACAGATGCGGAAGACTTTACTTACACATTGATTTCCATGGTGCCTGAAAGTGCAAAAAATTGGAGCAATTACAGTTTCAGCCTCGACCAGTTTGCAGGACAGCAAATCCATATCGCTTTCCATGATTATGGAACCACGGCTTCAATCCCTTATATTACCAATACATTATATCTTGACGATATAAGGATAAATAAAGAGAAAGTTTCGGATTTGCAGGTGACAGGCATTGTAAGCCCTATTTCGAGTTGCAACACGCAACAGTTGGTCACTGCCACGGTCGCTAACATAGGATTCGATTGTGCCTCGTACACGATGAATTGCCAAATCGACAGTGGGGAAACGGTGACTGAAACGGTCAACACGCCACTTGTCGGAGGAGCAACCGTCGCATACACATTCGCCAGCCCCATGCTTCTTTCCGCCGGAAGTGCGCACGAAGTGAAAGTGTGGGCAGAGGCATCGTCCGACAGCAATCATGACAATGACGCCTTTGCTGCGGAAGTGAAAATAGGAGACGAAATACCGTTCCCGTTCGCTATGACCGACGACAACGCCGAAACGGCATTCAGCAGCAGTTATACACGGACATCCGGCTGGGTGACAATGGGATGGGCCTACTATAACGATGCTATGATGAAAGGTTGGGTTTACAACCCAGGACTAACAAGCTACTTGCTTTCGAGCTGTATCGCCTTGCCCAAAGGGACAGTCAAGTTAAGTTTCGACTACATGGCTCTTTCTACTGCAAAATTGAATGTGTATTTGGTTACAGAGCCGGGTGTTTACGATTGCCTCGCAGGTTCCATCGAACTTCCGGCTGCCGAAGAATACACGGCGGGAAGCATGACGTTCAATGTGCCGGACGATGACATTTACACAATAGCAATAACGCCCGACAACAGTTATGTAGGCTCTTTCTACCTCGACTATATCAAAATAGACGAGACGGGAGCGGATGTGGCAGTTGTTTCCATCGACTCGCCGAAGCTCAACGCCACTCTTGCGCAATCAGGAGTGACGGTTGCAGCTACGTTCAGGAATGCAGGAGGCACGCTGTTGGAAAACATCCCTGTGTGTTGTCAACTTGACAATGGCACCATTCTCAGGGAAACAATAGACAGGATTGAAATTGGAGAATCGCATCAGCATACGTTTGCTACGGGCACTGTGGATTTAAGCGCCGTCGGGAGCCATACATTGAAGGTGTGGACAGAGATGGATGGAGATTCGGAATCTGCAAACAATGCAATCACACAGACTATTTCCGCATACGAGGCTTACGATTTCCCGTTCGAAGCAAGTTTTGAAGCCGACGAGCAGAACGAGAACTGGATTACATACAACGCAGACAATGATATCCTCTATTGGGAAATAATGCAGGTGATAGATGGCAACATCAACTATGCAAAGGATGGACAGCACGCAGCATATATGAGTTCAGCTTCCGGAATCGAACACAACGACTGGTTGATTTCTCCGGCAATCAACGCTTCTAAGGGCGATGCGCGCATTTCGTTTTATTACACCACGAGAATGAGCTCGAGTTCGGGAAGCGACGGTTGCAACATAAAGTTGTATCTCGCCACGACCGACGATCCGGATGAAATATCCAAGGATGCCCCGCTTGCCGTATTCACGTTGACCGACGACAATGTGCTGGTGTACAAGCAAGGCTATTCGCCGGTGGAGATACCTGCCGACGGCACGTATTATGTGGCTTTCTATAACGATGGCATGGGGCATGACGTTATTCTTGACGATGTGCGCTTCGACCAATCGGAGGATTTAAGCATCCTTTCCGCGGCCAATTCTTCCGTTTCGGGATTCAATTTGACCGAAAACACTGTCATTGTGGAAATTGCCAACCATGGGACTACGACGCAAAGCGGATTCAAGGCGGCATATACGGTGAATGGCGGAGCGCCTGTGGAGGAGACTGTACAGCAAAGCGTCGCTCCGGGAGAATCATTGCAATACGCGTTCAGCAATAAGGTTGACGTCTCTGCCCCCGGGACTTATCAGATATCTGTCTCTGTTGTTGCCGACAACGATGCCGATGCTTTCAATAACAATTGGATCTTACCGGAATTTACCTCTTATGCCAATGCGGGACTTCCGTATGCAGTGGATTTTGACACGGAAGAACAGCGAGAGCAATGGACAGCGGAAGGAAACTGGATGGTGGCGGCAAACATGACTACAAGCCAATCTGCTTATAATGGCAAAGGCGCGCTCTATCACACAGGTGCGGCATCTGCCGACGGAGATTGGGTTTATTCGGGCTGCATAGAGATTCCTGCGGGAATTTACGATCTCAGCTTCTTCTACCGTACGTTTATGAATATGACAGATGTGGAACGCTACGGGCAGAATTTCTCGATTTATCTTGGCGAGGAGAAAAATCCGGAAGCGATGACCACGCTGTTGTACTCTGTCGAGGGTACGGTCGTTACAACCAAAGTGTATGAGAAAGTGCTTCAACAAGTGGAGATAGAGGAAAGCGGCAACTATTATATAGGCGTGAAATGCACTACCACGTCGTCTTGGGGCGCGCTTTATCTCGATATGATTGCGCTTGAAGAACCGGTGACAGAAGGCTTGGCTCTTGGCACTTACGAATCTGATTTTGCCGGAAAGTTTGATGAATGGTATCAATATAATCCGGCCGACAATTTCAGCCGGTGGGAGCTTGGAACTGGCGTCGGCGGCGCGTCTTGCCTGACGGCGAGCACGACAAGCTACTTCTACGACAATATGCCGGCAGACTTGCCCGGGATGATTGTCGCTCCTGCTTTCAAGTTGCGTAAGGGCGACGAAATAAATGCAAGCCTTGTCTATCGCATAGCGGTCGACAATATTGACGATCTGACCGAAGAAGATAAGGCGCGCATTAAAATTGGCGTATATCTTGCCGACAAGAATCTGCCTCAGGCATTCACCACGCAGATGGCGCTTGGGACAACCGTTTCCGACGACGTGCAGACCGCAACGGGAAAGATAACTGTGCCTGCCGACGGAATATATTATGTGGGAGTGCTTGCCGATGGGCAAAGATCTGCAATTTCCAATATGGTGACTTCTTCCTACGAGCTCTATTCCGTTAAGTTGTGGAATGAAGACAATGGCGGCGTGGTTGAAATTGCCGATTCCAAACCGTTTGTCTATTTCGATAACGTCGTAAGAATGTTGTGTCCTTATGAAAGTTTGCGGATATACTCTGTTGGCGGAGTGCTTGTAGGGCAATATTCCGGAGTGGACGAGATCGCCCTTGGCAATCTTGCGAAAGGAATATATGTCGTTTCTGTGAAAATTGACGACAAGATAGTGACTGACAAAGTCGTGGTGATGTAAAATTCTAAAATCTCGATAGAAGCATCGGCGATGGCGCAGATTGTGTCTGTGTCGTTGTCGATGCTTTTTTTGTATTCGGACTTTTGGCGGACGGTGTGAAATTTTTCCAATTATTTTGAGGAGGCATGCCAATTTTTCTATTTTTTAGCAATTGCCAATGGATGGCAATAAAATTTAATTAACTTTGCAATGATTCCGTAAGGGAGTCATACGTATTTGATTAAGAGCGTTATTGAAACTTGCCTTTGTCAATCAAATTCTCGCAAAATTTGAATCCGGAATGAAGGTGGTGGCGACGACGCTCACGCTGGTGATATATACTTTCTCGCGATGAGAAATATATATGCGCTAAGGCGTGAGTTGCTGTTGCTTATCCATTTTGGAGGCAATGCGAGAAGCCTGATTGACGGATAAGCCAGATACAGTCCTCACGCTTTTGTTGTGTATAAACCGTCCTTTTGGGGATTGAAGGACACAAATGCAACAGTATGGCAAAAAAGTATGTAACAGTGGCTTTGGCTGCTTTGATGATGAACCTTTCGGTATTGGCATCAACTCCATTGAGCCGAGGAACGGCATTGTCTGTGAGAATCGTTTCGCAAGTGACAAGCAAAGAAGAAGGCAGCCCCTCGGCAATAGTCGAAAACGATGTGAAAAGTGCGGATGGGAAAGTGCTGATAAAACGTGGCACTCCTGTGCAGTTGCAAATCGACAGGCAGAAAGCCCGCGGATGCGGAAAACCGGGGTCGGTTGCCGTGAAATGCGTTTCGACAAACGCTGTCGACGGGCAGAACATCATGCTGGAAGGCAGCGTGAGCGATGAGGGAAACGACAAGAAGGGCCTGTCGATAGGCTTGGGCGTAGGCTTGGGATTGACGTTCTTGCCCGGAGTGGGTTTCGCATTTCTTGCCATCAAAGGCGAACAAGCTGTTGTCGAGAGCAACACGATAATACCCACGGTGTTTGTCATGAACGATTATTCGATTGAATAGCGCGTCGGATGGAAAAAGGTGTTATTGGAATTGTCTCCTTGTCGGATGGTGGCGCTTGCGATACATGGCAGAGGCGATAGCGCAATGTCTTGCCGATTGACAATGGGGATGAATCGAATACAACCTTCACACCTTTTTGTTCTTAATATTAATGTAGTCGTGGGAGGTTGCGACGGTAAAAAAGAAAGCTATGAAAAATGGTATGAAAAAAATGTCAGTATTGTTGGCGGCATTCTTCTTTTGTGCTGCCGCCAATGCGGAAGATGTGCAATGTGTCGAACCGCATGAACCGTTCGTAGCCGGCGATGCCACGGAGCAGATAGGCAACAGCTTTGGAGAGGATACCCAACTGCTTGCATGGCAAATGACCGAAACGAGCAAAGTGACGCCCGGATGGAGCGGCGTGAAGACCGGTAGGCGTACAGCCGACAATCCCCGCGCCCGCAAAGGATATCGGGGATTTGTAGAGATTGGCGGGGTTGCCGGAACCGGAGATTATGGCGACGGCGTGTTTGCTTTGCAAACGAGCCACGGATACCAATTCAGCCCGCATTTCTTTTTGGGTGGCGGTCTCGGAATCGATTATCATTTTGATTGGGAAACCGTTTTTGTGCCTATTTTTGCAGATTTGAGGGTTTATTTCATGGACAATTGGATCACTCCTTTGTTGGGGATGAAAATTGGCTATTCTCCATTTGACGGTTCGGGATTTTATTTTAATCCGTCGGTAGGCGCAAGTTTCGCGGTTACCAATAGAAGCGCTGTGTATTTGACGTTGGGGTATAACCTTCAGAAGTCGGAGATTTATTTTTGGAACAGCTATTTGAGCTTCACCGAAAAGGCGACAATCGGCGGCATTTCCATTAAATTGGGCGTTGAGTTCTGATTTTGAGCCGACGAAGAAAACTTGTCAGCTCCTTGACAATTAAAATTGGGCGGCTTTTTCCGCCCAATTTTTGTGGGTTGTCGAGGATTTGGCTATTCTGTGGATGCCCGATAAAATAATAACGGTTGGCAAGGATACGAAACACATTAAATCGAAGGCACTACTTTTCAGAAGAATATTTGAGGCAAGCAATAGGTTTAATCCTTTCTGTTGAGGCGGTTTCGCAGACAAAATCCCTGCCGGCGGCTTTTCTGCTTGCTTGTTAGAGTACCGCAACCGCGTTGCGGATGTTATCCAACACCACGGACAGTTTGCTATCACGCCGGGCGGTCTGCATATTGTAAGCGGATTGCATATTTATCCAAATGTAGGCAGGTATGCCAGTTGCCGCTTCAATTTTCAATGCGTATTCGGTGTTTATCGGGCGTTTGCCGTTTACGATTTCATTGAACGCCGTGTATGGCATGCCAATCAACCCCGCAAACTTTTTTTGCGACATTCCGCGTGCTTCCAATTCATCTCTAAGCAGTTCGCCGGGATGTATAGGTTCGGACGGCTGCAATTCGTCGGGCCTGTAAATCCTTTTTGCTGTTTCCATATTCGATTTATTTGTAAACAAGTACTTTATATAAGTCCCAAAAAGTGGGGGTAGTGTTATTTATTTCCAACAAAAGAAAGACGGCTGACAACTAATTGAGTTGTCAGCCGTTCTTTGTACCCGAGATCGGACTCGAACCGACAAGGTTGTTACACCACTAGAACCTGAAACTAGCGCGTCTACCAATTTCGCCACCCGGGTATTGATAGGTTTTAGCGCGACAAAGATACGGCAAATCTCGGGATGTGCAAATACATTTTAGATAGAAAATTCGTCGGCAATCCGGTGGAAATCGATACCTTTGCGGAAATGTTTAGGATAAATAGCAATTAAAAGGAAATAAGCGATAGTATGGAATTTGTAAAGCCGGGGAAGTATGTGGAATTGACATACGACCTTTATGAAGTGGAGAATGGAAAAGAAGAATTGATGTTGTCGATGACGAGCGAACATCCCGAGCGCATTGTTTTCGGCGTGGAGGACAATGTTTTGCCTGCACTGTGCGACGCTATCGAAGGGAAGCAGGCGGGCGACGTTTTCGACATCACGTTGACGCCGGAAGAAGGCTTTGGCCCTCGTCGCGACGAACATGTGATGGAACTTGCGCGCGAACTTTTCGAAGTGGACGGCAAGTTTGACGACAAGCATGTTTATGAAGGCGCGTCGATCACGATGATGACGGCAGAGGGAATGCCGGTGTCGGGATTGGTGGAGAAAGTGACCGGCATTAATGTGACAGTGGATTTCAACCATCCGCTTGCCGGCAAGACGGTCCATTTCAAGGGTCGCATCCTGCTTGTGCGCGACGCTACGGAGAAAGAACTTCATCCGTCGTGTGGCGGCGGTTGTTGCGGTTGCGGCGACGAGCATTGCGGCCACGATCATGGCTGTGGCGACCACGACAGTTGCGGCGGATGCTGCCATTGATATTTTTCAAAAAAATAGCGAGTATAAAAAAGACCGGTTTCAACCGGTCTTTTTTTGTTGAATGATGTGATTTTGTTATTTGGTTACTTTTTCCAGCCATTTCACCATGCCGAGCATGACACTCATCGACACTACGCATACAGCGAGGAACATGCCCCAGCATTGCCAGATGTCCCAATTGTCGTACATCGTTGCTCCAATCCACAAGAAGAGGTTTCCGAGAGCCGTAGCGCCGAGCCAAAGGCCTTGGCAAAGGCCTTGGAGGTGTTTCGGGGCTACTTTCGAAACGAATGCCAATCCGAGCGGCGATATGAACAATTCCGCCACAGTGAGGAAGAAGTAGACAACGATCAGAACCCATGGTCCTGCTTTCATGCTTTCTTTGGTTGCGGCATCCATCACTTTGAATTCGTCGCCCGACGGATAACCTTGCAAGAAGGAGAACAATGCGAGGAAGAGGAATGCCATTCCCGCAATGCCCATGCCGATGGCAATTTTCTTTGGTGTGGATATTTCTTTCCCGCGGCGTGCCAGATGCCCGAAGAGGAGCATGATGAGCGGCGTCAGCACAATCACGAAGAATGGATTGACGGCTTGCCATATTTCGGGAGCCACTTTTTCGGTGTCGACATAGTCGCGCGCGAAGAGCGACAGCGAAACGCCGTTCTGGTGGAACGAGAGCCAGAAGAAAATCACGATGCCCAATACGGCGAACAATGCATACATGCGTTGCTTGATTTCTTTTGCCATTGCGGCTTTTTCGGCCGGCGTGTAGTTGACGACTTCTTTCTTTTCTTTTTTGCCCGGAGTCGGGAACATGCGGCGGCATGCCACGAATATCACCAACGACAGCAGCATGGCAGCCACCGATGCGATGAACGAATAATGGATGCCTGTGTTGAACACGTCGAGATAGTTGGTGCAGAATGTCGACAAATTATCGACAGAGCCGCCCATTTTTTCTACGAGCCCGTGGAGATTGGCCGTTTCTTCCGTTCCCATCGACACTTTGTTCAGGAATTTATGGCATAATTCCGGAAGGTCGGCATTGTAGATGAAATTGTTGGCTCTCAACCACCATTCGCGCAGCAAGGGCGCAACGAACGGGGCGATGAGTCCGCCGATGTTGATGAACACGTAGAAAATTTGGAATCCGGAATCGCGGCGGCTTTTTGCCAATTTCAACGCTTCTTCGCCTTTTTTGGCGGCTTCGGCTTCGTAGTTGTCGTACATTTGTCCGACGATTGCTTGGAGGTTTCCTTTAAACAAGCCGTTGCCGAATGCGATCAGGAACAGTGCTGCGCATGTGAGCGGCAACAACCACGAAATGTTGTCGGGGGTGGAAAGTACCGGCACGGACAAAATGATGTATCCAAGCGCCATTACGATCAGTCCCGACATGATGGTTGCTTTGTAGTTTCGCGTGCGGTCGGCAATGAGTCCGCCTACCAAACTAAGCACATAAATGCCGCAATAAAACACGGAATAAATCATGGTGCTCGTCTTGTTGTCGAGCCCGAATTTCGAGCATAGGAACAACACGAGGACGGCGTTCATGATGTAGTAGCCAAACCGTTCGCCCATGTTGGAGAGCGCGGCGGCCAAAAGTCCTTTGGGATGATTCTTGAACATAGATAGAGTATTATTTGGTTTTAAATTGTTTGTAGTCGGTGTAAACGAGCACTATTGCCGACAAAAACGCAAGCAAGGCTGTGGCAAGCGCGAGCCATGCGCCCCATCCGATCATCGCAATCATGGATATTTTCTGCATGTCGTTTCCGATAAAATCCGGATAGCGGCAGAGGCTCACCACGAAATATGTCATGAACATGAGCGGCAACGCTGCAAAAGCCACCGATAAGATGTGCGGGCCTATTTCTTTGCGGAATGCGCACAATATTGCCCCGAAAGCGCCGATGGCCGGAATGAGGAAGGTGGCCATATCCATGTAGCGTTGGTAGGAGTAGAACACGCGGACATAATCGGAGCCGGTGTTGAATCCAAATATCGGAATGCTGAACAATGGGGCGAAAAGATAGACGGCCGCGGAAATGAGCGACAATGCGGCCACCCCGACGGCCCACGGGTTTTTGTTGAACGGATTCTGTGCTGCACGTATAGGACAGTGCTTTGGTTGCGGGTTGTTGAATAGGTTGCTCATGCGGTCATGAATTTTCTTTTGCTTTATAGGCAAGTGCATACATTTTTATTTGTTTCACCATCGCCACCAAGCCGTTGCTGCGCGTAGGCGACAAATGTTCGGACAGACCGATTCGGTCGATGAAGTAAAGGTCGGCTGCGAGGATGTCGGCCGGTGTTTGTCCGGAAAGCACGCGAATCAGCAGCGAGATGATTCCTTTCACGATGATCGCGTCGCTGTCGGCTTCGAAGCGGATTTTTCCGTCTTCATATACGGCGTTCAGCCACACGCGGCTTTGGCAGCCTTCAATCAAATTGTCGGGAGTTTTGTGCTTCGCATCGAGCGAGGGAAGGGCGTTGCCCATTTCGATGATGTAAGCGTATTTGTCCATCCAGTCGGTGAAACCGCTGAATTCGTCTATTATTTCGTCTTGAATTTCGTTGATGGTCCGATTCATGATTGCAAATATAGTGAAAGCCGAGAGGAAAACAATCAAACTTGTTTGAAATTGTTTTCCCGAGGCGCATCCTATATTATTTAAATGTAGTGGAATCCGAGAGGAAAACAATCAAACTTGTTTGAAATTGTTTTCCCGAGGCGCATCCTATATTATTTAAATGTAGTGGAATCCGAGAGGAAAACAATCAAACTTGTTTGAAATTGTTTTCCCGAGGCGCATCCTAT
>UQKE01000041.1 GCA_900541555.1 uncultured Porphyromonadaceae bacterium
TTTTATCCGCTTATACAACTTATAATCAGGGATTTAATTTATAGAAGTCCCCTTTTATCGAAACAATGGAATGCGGACATCATCCGAAGAACTGCCCACAGGATAGGGATAGACGATGTCCCAAAGGAAAAGCGCATGGCCGGGCACGGAGCTGCCGGCAGCGCAACGGTCCTTTTGCTCGACGATTGCGCAAAATTCGTTCGTGTCGATGTTGTGGCGCCCCACCTCGACAAGCGTGCCGACAATGGCGCGAACCATATTGCGCAAAAAGCGGTCGGCCGTGATGGTAAATACCAATTTCCCATCGATGCGCTTCCATTCGGCTGTGCTGACGTGGCAAATGTTTGTTTTGGCATCGGAATGCAATTTGCTGAAACTCGTGAAATCCGAATAGCGCAGCAATACAGCTGCCGCTTCGTTCATCCGCTCAATGTCGAGACTGAAAGGCGGCGTCCAGCAGAAAGGATAGTCGAAAGGCGATTTCCCCAATCCGATGAAATATTTGTAGGTCCGGCTTATGGCATCGAAGCGGGCATGGGCATCGCCGGCCACGGGAAAAATGCCGTATATGGCAATGTCTTTCCCGACAAGGCTGTTGAGCCGGTATGCCAATTTCGCGGTGTCGTCAATTTCGCTTGCCGTGTCGAAATGGGCATACATGCAACGGGCGTTGACGCCGGTGTCGGTGCGTCCGGCGCCGGTGATTGCCATTGGTTGCCGCATCACAGTCGACAGCGCGTCTTCAACGACGCTTTGCACCGTTGTCGCGTTCGGCTGAATTTGCCAACCGTGGAATGGCGCGCCATTGTATGCCAAACGAATGAAATACCGGAATGCCACGTCGTCAGTCTGTTTCGAGATAGGTGTAGCCATAAAGCCCCGACCGGTAGTTGCTCAAAAATTCGCGGCCTTCTTCGGGAGTTATTTTGCCGCTTTTCATGGATTGCGTCACCCATGTTTCCACATTGCGCACCAATTTCTTGGGGTTGTATTGCACGTAGTCGAGCACTTCCGCCACGGTTTCTCCGTCGATGATCTGGTCGATTTCGTAGCGATCCTTATAGACGCTGATATGCACGGCATTGGTATCACCAAAGAGATTGTGCATGTCGCCGAGGATTTCTTGATATGCGCCGACGAGGAAAACGCCGAGATAGTACGATTCGTTGGATTTCAACGGATGGATCGGCAAAGCGTTGGCCACGCCGTGGCTGGATATGAAAAAGTTGATTTTTCCGTCGGAGTCGCAAGTGATGTCCTGCAATGTCGCCGTGCGTGAAGGTTTCTCGTCGAGACGGGCGATGGGCATGATCGGGAACATTTGGTCGATGGCCCAAGAATCCGGCAACGATTGGAAAAGCGAAAAATTGCAGAAATATTTATCGGGAAGCATTTTGGATATTTTCAGTTCTTCGGGCACATGCTTCATGCCTTTGGCGATGTCGTTCACTTCTCTTGCCACTGACCAGAACAGTTCTTCGATTTGCGCGCGCGTGCGCAAGTCGAGCATGCCGAGGCTGAACAGGTCGAGCGCTTCTTCGCGAATTTGCAACGCGTCGTGCCAGCTTTCGAGCAACGACTGTTGGTTCAACTTGTCCCAAATCTGATAAAGCTCCCGTGCCAATTCATGGTCTTTTTCGCTGATTTCCTCGTTTTCGTCCCAAATGGGCAAACGGGCAGTTTCGAGCGCTTCGATGATGAGCAGCGAATGGTGGGCGGAAAGCGAGCGGCCGGACTCTGTAATGATGTTCGGTTGCTTCAATCCGTTTTTTTCGCACACGTCGACGACGGCCGAGACTGCGTCGTTGGCATATTCTTGTATCGAATAGTTCATGCTGCTTTCGCTCGCGCTGCTGCGCGTGCCGTCGTAGTCTACGCCGAGGCCGCCGCCAATGTCGATGAAATCGATATTGAATCCCATTTTCGACAGTTGCACGAAATATTGCGTGGCTTCGCGCAAGGCTGTTTTGATACGCCGTATTTTCGTGATTTGGCTGCCTATATGGAAGTGGATGAGTTTCAAGCAATCGGACATTTTGCTTTTTTCGAGCATGTCGACCGCTTCGAGCAACTCGCTCGAATTAAGTCCGAATTTGCTTTGATCGCCGCCCGATTCTTCCCATTTCCCGCTGCCCGAACTCGACAGTTTGATGCGAATGCCGATGTTGGGGCGCACGCCGAGGCGTTTGGCGATGGTGGCAATCAAGCGCAATTCGTTCAATTTCTCGACGACGATAAAAATGCGCCGCCCCATTTTGTGGGCGAGCAAAGCCAATTCGATATAGTTTTCGTCTTTATATCCGTTGCAAATGATCAGGTTTTTTTCGTCGATGCTCGTGGCGAGCACGGCATGCAGTTCGGGTTTGGATCCGGCTTCAAGCCCGATGTTGAATTTTTTCCCGTGCGACACGATTTCTTCCACCACTTGCCGCATCTGGTTTACTTTTATGGGGTAAATGATAAAATTTTGCGCATCATATTTATATTCGTCGGCCGCTTTCCGGAAACAGCAAGATATTTTTTCGATCCGATTGTCGAGGATGTCGGGGAAACGAAGCAACACGGGCGCCGTGATGTCGCGCACTTGCAGTTCGTCCATCAAATCTTTCAAATCGACAGATGCATATCCTTCGCGCGGGGTCACTTGAACGTGTCCTTTCTCGTTGATTGAGAAGTATTTCATTCCCCAACCGTGGATGTTGTACAGCTCTGCGCTGTCTTCAATGCGCCATTTTCTCATTTCGATTTATATAAACAATTAAAAATTAGCAATTTAATACTTTCTGCAAAAATACAATCTTTAAGCGAATCTACAAAATCGCAGTGTCGGCCATGTTGCGCTTGTCATACGGTTTCCAGATGGGAAATGGCGGTGACGATGTCGTTCGCTTCGCGGACGGAACCGACGTTGGCGACGGACATCGAGCGGCGGCCGTTTACTTCGCGCAATTGGCAACGCCGCGGGTGGTCCTGCAAATAATGCAGAATGCGGCCGAAGGCCGGCGATTGGTAGTAGGCGGCATTGTCGGCAGAAACGAAAAAGAGCGTCATTTTGCCTTGTTTCAGCACGATTTTCTCAATGCCGAGGCGTCGTGCCGTGCGTCGCAAGGCGACGATTGTGATCAGTTCGAGGGCTTGGTCGGGTATTTTCCCGAAACGGTCTTCCATGCGTTGGCAGAAAGCGTCCACGTCTTCTGCCCGCTCCATGTTGTCGAGTTCTTGATAGAGCAATATGCGTTCGCTTTCTTGCGGCACGTAGGAAGCAGGAAAGAGAATTTCAAGATCGCTTTCGATGGTGCAATCGTTGGCGTAAGATGTCGGTTCGGCAGCATGCTGGTCGGCGAAAGTGTCGGCAAATTCTTCTGTTTTCAGTTCGGTGACGGCTTCGCGCAATATTTTTTGGTATGTCTCGTAGCCGAGGTCGGCGATAAATCCGCTTTGTTCCGCGCCCAGCAGGTTGCCGGCTCCGCGAATGTCGAGATCTTGCATGGCGATATGGATGCCGCTGCCCAGATCTGAAAAGCTTTCAATCGCTTGCAACCTCCGCCGCGCTATGGGCGACAATGGAAGGCCGGCAGGAACGAGCAGGTAGCAAAAGGCTTTTCGATTGCTTCGCCCTACGCGTCCGCGCAATTGATGGAGCTCGCTGAGCCCGAAATTTTGCGCGTTGTTGATGATGATGGTGTTCACGTTCGGCATGTCGAGCCCTGATTCGATGATGGTTGTTGCCAGCAAAATGTCGTAGCGATGCGCTGCGAAGTCGATGATGGTTTGTTCGAGCTTCTCGGACGGCATTTGCCCGTGGCCGACGGCTGTTCGGGCATCCGGCACAAGTCGGCGCACGCGGCTTTCGAGCTCGAAAAGTTGCTCTATGCGGTTGTTGACGACAAACACTTGCCCGCCACGGGCCAATTCGAAGTTGACGGCTTCGCGGATAATGTCGTCGTCGGCCGGCGTGACGCTTGTCACGATGGGATAGCGGTTGGGCGGCGGCGTGTTGATTGCGCTTAAATCGCGTGCTCCCATCAAAGAAAATTGCAATGTGCGCGGAATCGGAGTTGCCGACATCGTGAGCGTGTCGACATTGATTTTCATTTGTTTCAGTTTCTCTTTGACGGCTACTCCGAACTTTTGCTCCTCGTCGACGACAAGCAATCCGAGGTCCTTGAATTTGACGTTTTTTCCAATCAGCTTGTGCGTTCCTATGATAATGTCGATTTTCCCTTCCGCCAATTCTTCAAGAATGCGTTTCACGTCTTTTGGCTTGCGTGCGCGGCTGAGATAATCCACTTTGACAGGAAGATCTTTCAATCGCTCGCTGAATGTGTTGAAATGCTGGTATGCCAGCACGGTGGTGGGAACAAGCACAGCTGTTTGCTTGCCATCGGTTGCAGCCTTGAATGCCGCGCGAATGGCCACTTCTGTTTTCCCGAATCCGACATCCCCGCAAATCAGGCGGTCCATCGGACGGTCGCTTTCCATGTCGGCTTTGACTGCTTGTGTCGCTTTCAATTGGTCGGGCGTGTCTTCGTAGATAAACGAGGCTTCCAATTCTTGTTGCAAATAGCTGTCGGGGGAGAACGCGAAGCCTTTCTCTGCGCGGCGGGCGGCATAAAGGCGGATGAGGTCGCGGGCTATGTCTTTCAACTTGCTTTTGGTCCGCTCCTTCAATTTGTTCCATGCGCCGGAACCTAACTTGTTCAAGCGCGGCTCGACGCCCTCCTTGCCTCGATATTTTGCGAGTTTGTGCAATGAGTGGATTGACACGAAGATTTTGTCGTCGTTGAGATAGGTGAGCTTTATCATTTCTTGCATCTTCCCGTTGACGGCAGTGCGCACCAAGCCTCCGAAGCGCCCTACGCCGTGGTCGACGTGCACAATGTAGTCGCCCACTTCAATTTGCGACAGTTCTTTCAGCGACAATGCGAGTTTTCCGCTTCGCGCGCGGTCGCTTTTCAATGTGTATTTATGGAAACGTTCGAAAATTTGATGGTCGGTGAACGCGCATATTTTCAACGTGTGGTCGATAAATCCTTCGTGCAAAGTGCGGAAGACCGGAACGAACGAGATGTCGTCGCCTCGATCGGCGAAGATGACGCGAAGCCGTTCGAATTGCGGCTCGCTGTCGGACAACACGTAAATGGAATAGCCTTCTTTCCGGAAGTTTTTAAACGATTCGCTGATGATGTCAAAATTTTTGTGGAACACGCCTTGCGGCGCTGTCTCGAACGTCAAGCTCGCATCGTAGTTGCCACGGTTGGAAACGGCGTAGTCGAGCGTGCGGAATTGTGACAATGAATCGCAAAACGCATCGGCGTCGACAACGTGGCTCATGGCGTCGGCATCGCCTTCTTTCGAGATAATCGCGCTTTCCGAAAGTGTTTCTGCCGCTATCGCATGGATGCGTTGGCAAAGCCATTCGCGGTCGTGGATCAGCAGCATGGCGTCGTTGCCGGCGAAATCGAGCAATGACTGCTTTCCGGAATCAGCCAAATTGTTGACTACCGTGATGTCGTCGATTTGCTGTTCCGAAAGTTGCGTTTCGATGTTAAACGTGCGAATGCTTTCTATGTCGTCGCCAAAAAAATCGATTCGGTAGGGCAACTCGTTGGAGTATGAGAAAATGTCGAGGATTGAGCCTCGAATGGCAAATTGCCCCGGCTCATAGACATAGTCGGTTTCTTCAAATCCGTTTTCCCGCAGTCGTTGCGCGACAACGGTCAAATCGGCAGTTCCGCCTTTTTTAAATCTCAAAGTGTTGTCGTCCAGAATCTTTTTTGATGCCACTTTTTCGGCCAAAGCCTCCGGATAGCTCACGAGAATGCGGGCAGTGCCGCTGTCCCAACGGCTCAACGCTTCGGCACGCAATATTTGCGACGGCGGATCGGGCTGCCCGTATTTGATGTCGCGCTTGTAGCCGGACGGGAAAAACAAGACGGCTTCGTCGCCGCAAAGCGCGCAAAGATCGCCGTAGAGATAGCCGGCCTCGTCGAGGTCGTTGGCAATAGCTATGTATGGATGTTTCGACGGAGGAAGCTGAGAAAACACGACAGCCGGCGCAGAGCCCGTAAGCCCGTCGATTTTAAGGCGGAAAGCCTTTTTGTCCTCGACAAGTTTCGACAATGCTTTTTTTCGCAAAGGAGGCATCAATCGTTCGCACAGCGCAGCGATGCCGATTGGCTTGTCGGATTTCGAGTCGGATTGTTTGGCAGCCTGCACTATCTATTCCTTGTCTGATTCGGTTTTCGGAGAAAGAATGCGCTTGTATTCCTCGGGATCGTTCAGCACTTTTGCCGCAGCTTCTATGCCGACATCGTCTTTCAAGCTGTAGATGATGCGCCCGCGCTCGAAGTAGTAGCGCGATAATATTTCAGGCACCAAAATGTCTTCAATGGCCTTGCGGTTGTTGTCAAGGTCTTGTTCGAGATTGTGTTTCAATAATTTGGCCAATGCGTCGAATGCCTGTCGGGTGGAATCGTTCATGTAACCTTCGATTTCTGCCGTTTCGCGCAATTGGTCGAGACCGGTTTCACAAACTTTGTCGTAGTTGAATTTTTCAGGATCTATAAATTGCTTGAATTCGGCAAAGTCGGCATCGGAAAGTTTGAATTGCTCCGGCGATGCGATGGTGTCGTGTTCGGTGGCAAATTTCGTGGCAAAATCGAAAGCCCAGTCGTCAACGTAGATATTGTACGTGAGGCGGCTGATTTTCCCCCAGTCCACAGTGATGTCGGGCGTGATGCCTCCGCCGTCGCGCACTTCACGGCCGTGAAGTGTCCGGAAAACAGTGGTCAAGCTGTCGGGAATGCGTTCGGCAGAGCCGTCGGCGGAGCGGTGGGAATAGTCGATGGCTTGTATCAAGCGCCCGCTGGGAATGTAGTATTTTGCAGTGGTCACCTTAACCATGTTGTCGAATGGCAGCGACAGGGTCGTTTGTACCAAACCTTTCCCGAACGAACGAGTGCCGACGACTACCGCGCGGTCGAGATCCTGCATTGCGCCTGTAACGATTTCTGCGGCCGATGCCGACCCGCCGTCGATAAGCACGCAAAGCGGTATTTCAGTGTCGATGGGTTTTTGTGTCGTTTTATAGATTCGTTCTTCTGTCTTTTCGCGGCCTTTGGTGCGGATGATTTCCGTGTTTTTCGGGACAAAGAAATTGGCGATTTGCACGGCACTCTCCACCAATCCACCGCCATTTCCGCGCAAATCGAGCACAATCGACTTCACGTTCGGATTTTTTTTCAGTTCGAGCAACGCTGTTTTCACTTCTTCCGGCGATGTCTCGGTGAATTGGGTCAGTTGGATGTATCCGATGCCATTGTCGAGCGCAGCATAGTAAGGCACCGAAGGCATTTGTATCTTTTTCCTTACGATGGTGAACGACAGGATGCTATCCTCCACGTAAGGACGATCCACGACGACGCGCACCGGCGTATTGGCTTGGCCTTTCAAGTGGTCGCTCACTTGCGATACCGTCCAATTAAGCGTGGAATCGTTGTCGATCATGATGATGCGGTCGCCCTGGCGCAATCCCGCTGTCGCAGCAGGGCTGCCTTCATAAGGATCGGCGATGACAACGCCGTTGTTTTTTGTCTGTCGGATGACGGAGCCGATGCCCCCGTATTCCCCTGTTGTCGACATTGACATGAAATCGTCGCGCTCGTCGGCGGGAATGTATTCCGTATAGGGATCCAATTCGCGCAGCATGGCATTGATGGCCGTGGTGATTGATTGTTCGGCATCGACAGTGTCGACATAGCGTGTCAGCAGTTCTTTGTACAACGAGTTGAATACCGTCAGATTGCGGGCGGCTGCCGCTTCGTCGCCTTTTCCTCCCACTGCTGCAACGACCGACGGAGCGGCTATTGCCAGCACAACGGCGGCGATCCATTTTCCGGAAATTTTTGTCATATTTGCTTGTTCGATGAAATTGTCGGCTAAATTACGTATTTTTGAACAGATACGAGCCGTCCCGAATGCAAATTCTTGCAAAATCCGCACATTGGAGCTTCGTCTTGACGATAGGACTCGTTTCAGCAAGACAAATCCAACTGGTATGATTGATTTGCATTCAAATGTTTTTATCTTTGCATAATATAAGCTGCACCTCGGCATAATCGCTCAAACAAGTTTGGCGCTTTGCTCTCGGTTTGCATTATCTTTGCCGGCAAAACAATGATGGATAGCCCTCTAAGAATTGAAATAAAGACGCGTTTGAAGGAGAAGGGCTTCGGGCGGATTAGACCGATGAAAATTTTGGCTTTCCAACTTTTTTGCCTTTAATCGTTGGAAACCAAAATGTGTTGTTTTGTTGAGTATAAATGCTGCATGTGGCACGTGAGGAATTTATTGCACAAGATAAATCATTATGGCGGTAAAAAAGTCAGAACTATATAGTACATTGTGGAAGTGCTGCGACGAACTTCGTGGCGGTATGGATGCAAGCCAATACAAAGATTATGTGTTGGTAATTCTTTTCGTTAAGTACATCAGCGATAAGAGTCGCAGTGACGAAGGGTTTGATATTGATATTCCTGACGGCTGTTACTTTGAGGATTTTGTTGCCCTCAAAGGCAATCCAAATATTGGCGAGGAGATGAATAAAAAGATGGCGGCCCTTGCCGAGGCTAATCAACTTGATGGCGTTTTTGTAGCCGATTTTGACGATGATGCCAAACTCGGCAAGGGAAAGGACAAAGTTGACACCCTGAGTGAGCTGATTGCTGTTTTTCAGAATGAAAACCTCGATTTTAGCAAAAATAGAGCAGCCGATGATGATCTCATCGGTGATGCTTATGAGTATCTGATGAAGAATTTCGCCACAGAGAGCGGTAAGAGCAAAGGACAATTCTACACACCGGCAGAGGTCAGTCGTGTGATGGCCAAAGTCGTCGGGTTGAGCAATGCTAAAAATGGGAGAAAGACGACTATCTATGATCCTACTTGTGGCTCGGGGTCTCTGCTTTTGCGTGCTATGTGTGAGACTCCAGATGGAGCAACCATCTATGGTCAGGAGAAAGACAACGCAACCGTTGGCTTGGCAAAAATGAATATGATTCTCCATAATGAGATTTATGCCGACATCAAGCAGGGTGACACGATTAATGACCCTCAGTTCAAAGATGACGACCAACTCAAGACATTTGACTACATTGTCGCAAATCCGCCGTTTTCTACAAAGTCTTGGCTGAAAAGTGCAAAAACTGAGGACGAATACCATCGTTGGGGCGAAGGCATTAAAATCGGTGTTCCGCCGGAAAAGAATGGTGATTATGCTTTTTTGCTCCACATTGTGCGATCTCTGAAACAAACTGGTTGCGCTGCCTGCATTTTGCCTCATGGTGTCCTATTTCGAGGTAATGCTGAGGCTAAGATTCGTAAATACCTCGTTGCCGAGAAGCGGTACATTAAAGGAATTATAGGGCTGCCGGCGAACCTCTTTTATGGTACAGGCATTCCGGCTTGTATCATCATCGTTGAGAAGTCGGAAGCAGCCGGGCGTAAAGGGGTGTTTATGATCGATGCCAAGAGCGGGTATGTCAAAGACGGCGCAAAGAACCGTCTGCGGGAACAGGATATTCGTCGCATTGTCGATACGTGGCAAGCACAGCGCGATGTGCCTCATTATGCGCGCTTTGTGCCTATGGAGGAGATTGAACGTAACGATTACAATCTCAACATACCTCGCTATGTATCTGCTCCCGATACGGAGATTCTGCAAGATATCGATGCCCACCTTCATGGAGGCCTGCCCAAACACGATATAGACCAGCTTGACGCCTATTGGGAAGTGTGCCCGTCGCTTCGTGATGAACTCTTTTGCGACCACCCTACACGCAAAGGTTATTTTTCGCTGAAGTGTAGTATCGATGTAGTGCGTGATGTCGTTGCCGAGAATACGGATTTTCGCAGGCAGAGCGATGCGTTTCGAAGCAGTTTTGCCAAGTGGTGTAATTGTCGCCGAGAGCGACTTTATTCCCTTGTTCCCGGATTTGCTCCCAAGAAACTCATCGAGCAATCGGGCAATTCGTTGATGGAGATTTTCGGAGCCGATAAATCGCTTGTCGATGCGTATGATGCCTATGACTGCCTGATGAATTACTGGGGCGAAACGATGCAGGACGATTGCTATATGATTTCGTCCGGAGGTTGGACGGTGCAATTGTACACTCCACAGCCTGCCACCAAAAAGAAAGACGAAAAGAAGAAAGAGAAAAAGGCAGCCGCACCCGAAGATGTCGTTTGCGACCTGCTCCCTGTGCCGATCGTCGTCGACGAGTATTTTGCAGAAAAACGGGATGTCATCGCTGCCGCTGAGGAGGTATTGGCGCAAAATGAGGCGCAGCTTGCTGCGCTGATCGAAGAGCAGGCGGAGAATTACCTCGATGAAGGCAATTTCCCCGATAGCAAGATGACCGATGCCAATGTGAAAAAACGAATTAAGGCACTCGATAAGATGACCGATGCCGGCGAGATTGCCGTGTTGCAAAAGTATCTCGAACTGAAAGGCGATATATCACTCAATAAGAAACTGATCAAGGAACGCAAGTACGACTTGCTTACCGCTCTTGTAGTCAAGTATGCCGATCTGTCAGAGGAGGAGATTAAACGGTTGGTTATTGAGAAAAAATGGTTCGCATCGCTTGCCTTGCGCCTTGACGGCGAGATGCAACGCATCAGCCAGCAACTCACCTCCAAGGTGTCGGCTCTTGCAGAGCGTTATGCCCAGACGCTCTCCGAGATTGATGCCGATATATCCGATTTAGAGGCAAAAGTCGCGGCACATTTGAAGCAGATGGGATACTAAAAACTGAGACTGCAAAGGGGTGCAATTGAAGATTATTAAAACGTAAGTAATGGATATGCCACAAGGATATAAGCAAACCGAGTTCGGCCCGATTCCATCGGATTGGATACTATGTACCTTTCAGGATGTATTAGCTACATTCTCGAGTGGGGCTACTCCGTATCGCGGGATTACTGAGTATTATAAAGGTAATGTGCGATGGATATCTAGTGGGGAGTTGAATTACAATAAAATTTTTGACACTATTGAACACATTTCCCAGCAGGCTGTGAGGAATACTAGTTTGCGTGTTCATCAGCCTGGAACATTCCTGATGGCAATTACAGGCCTTGAGGCCGAAGGTACTCGTGGACGATGTGCTTTTGTCGGAGCTCCTGCAACAACCAATCAGTCTTGTTTGGCAATAAATGGGACAGAGAGAATGTGCACTGAATATCTATTTTGGTTTTATCGCATGTGGGGGCAATATTTGGCATTTAAATATTGTCAGGGAACTAAACAACAAAGTTATACTGCCAATATTGTTAGGAATTTGCCTATATATGGGCCAAAAGATATTACCGAGCAGCGAGCTATTGCGGAGGCATTGAGCGATATGGATGGATTGATTGCGGCATTGGATAAGAAAATCGCTAAGAAACGCTTGATTAAGCAAGGGACGATGCAACAACTCCTAACCGGCAAAAAACGCCTTCTCGGATTTACCGATCCATGGGTGGAAAAGAAATTAGGAGAAATTTTGGATTATGAACAGCCTCAGCCGTATTTAGTTGTGTCAACTGACTATGTTGATAGTGGAATTCCCGTCCTTACTGCAGGCAAATCGTTGATATTGGGTTATACAACAGAACAATTTGGAATATACAACAAGTTGCCTGTTATTATTTTTGATGATTTCACTACGGATAGTAAATATATATCGTATCCTTTTAAGGTGAAGTCATCAGCAATGAAGATGCTTGCCTTGAAAAACAATGATTACGATTTGCGGTTAGTATATGAGTTGATGCAGCAGATAGATTTCCCTCTTAAAGATCATCAACGGTATTGGATTTCAGAGTATAGTCAATTGACAATATCCATACCCAAAGATAGAGAAGAACAGACAGCAATAGCTACAATTCTGACCGATATGGATAAGGAGATAGCAGATCTTGAAGCACGGCGTGACAAGTGCAGCTTCCTAAAATCGGGCATGATGCAAAAGCTATTAACGGGACAAATTCGTTTGATAAAGTCGCGGGCAAAGGTTGTACCTTTGGTTCCTGAGGTCTTCACGGCAAGAGAAATTCCCGTCGATGCTCATATTTTGGCCGGACATATTGTTAATAGATTGTGGCAATCAAAAGGTTGGGGGCGTACTAAATTACAAAAGTCGTTACATCTTATTGGATATTGTGTGCAGTTGAATTTAGGTAATGAGTATATTCGTAACACTGCTGGCCCTGATGATCAATTGCTTATGAACTATATTGATCAAAAATTCAAACAATATCGCCACGTTAAGATAGTAAAAGAACGATGGTCGGATGGAACAGTACATTACTCTTACTTTCCGACATCTCTTGTTCAGGAGTTGGAAATGGCATACGAACGATATCCTCAGGATATTCGTGAGCATATAGATATGTTGCTTGACAAATTAAGCACAATGAATTTAGCAGGAGCTGAGATTCTGTCAACTCTTTATGCGGTATGGAATAATCGAATAATTAAGGGTGAACAAGTAACGGATGATTTGTTGCTTGCAGACTTCTATGCATGGAGTAAGCACAAGGCAGATTTTGAAGAGAGAAAAGTAAGGAAAGCATTGGATTATATGCGAAAGGAGAATATCATTCCAGTCGGTTGGGGAAAATATATTGATAAAAAGTAAACTGATATGAGTGATTTTAAGCTTTTAACACAGAGAAAAATAGTCGATATTTTAATGGGTGATGTGGTCATTCTTGAAAAGGAAGGCAAGCAATTTCGTTTACCATATTTATCAGGTCCAAGACTTTGCGAACTATCAACAAAGTTTGGGTTAGAGCGCACGTATACATGGGGTGGAGGAATGAGTCGATGGGTATATCTAACGGAACTAATTAAGTATTTAGACCGTCATGATACTGTCGGAGATTTAATAAAGTATTTATTTGATTTTGGGAACCTTAATGATGTCCTGAGTGGGATTCATGATAGCAAGACAGTCAAAGCATATTATTCAGAGATCATAGCTTCTGCAATATCAATGATTAATGTACAATTGCTCTATAGCCATAAAGAATTGCGAAGCATTAATTCTCAATTCGTAATTGCCGATATTGGTGAGTCTGTTATTATTTCAACGGAGAAAGTTTCTGGTATAACAGTAGAATATATCAGAGGTCTTGTTGGTCGTGTTGAAGAAGATTTATATGGCAAACACTATGATAGTGTAGTAACAAAGTCTAGAACTCTCGTTGAAGAGGTAATAATATACATATTGGAGCAACGAAGTATACCTGTGCCAACGAGTGGGAATCTTATAGAACTATATCGCGAATGTAAAGTTACATTAGGCATGGTGCATGATAAATCTTGGGATAAACGTATTCTGGAAATGTTATCTGGGTTAGAGAAAATTGTTAATGCTGTTTCTGGAATGCGAAACACGAATAGCGATGCTCATGGTGCTGGTTCTGCCAGAATCGAGATTAAAGATCGGGAAGCTCGATTAATTGTAAACTCGGCTATTACAATGTGTGAGTATATCTTAGACGTATACGAATCTCAAAAATGATTTTAACGGTTGGAGGTATATGTTTCGAGAAATAGAATAAAACGAAATAATATGGACGCAAACATCGGGGCAAAGGAACGTGTGACGCAAAACAGGTTGATAGGACTTTTTAAGAATGTCTTAAATTACGCCTATCTCGGGAACTGGGAGACTCGTGAGGGTAATGCCAATATCGAAGAAAAGTTGCTTGCAGCATATCTTTCGCGGCGCGGCTATACCGACAAGGAGATACGGAGTGCCATTGCCAAATTCAAGCAGTCGGCGAGCTCCATCGGTGGCGGATTGTATAACGCCAACAAGGAGGTATATACATTGTTGCGCTATGGCGTGAACGTACAGGCCGAAGCGGACGAAAAGAAAAAGATGGTACGCCTTATTGATTGGGCGAACCCGATGGAAAATAATTTTCAGATTGCCGAGGAAGTGACGATTCAAGGCGACAGCGACCGCCGTCCCGATCTGGTCGTGTATGTCAATGGCATTGCGCTTGCCGTGATCGAACTCAAACGTAGCACGGTCTCTGCCCATGAGGGTATTCGCCAAAATATCCGTAACCAGCAGAATGGTTATATTCCTCGATTCTTCACGACCATACAGTTGCTTTTTGCGGGCAACGACACTGAGGGATTGCACTATGGCGTAATCAAAACTCCTGAAAAATTCTGGTTGCGTTGGAAAGAACCGTGTGGCGAGCCGTGCAAGCCATCGCGTTTCACGGCGGAGGAGTATCCCAATGAGTTGGATCGTAGTGTTTTGCAATTCTTTGAGCCGACAAGGCTATTGGAATATATCCATGACTTCGTCATTTTTGATGGAGGCATCAAAAAGGCCGCCCGTCCCAATCAATATTTTGCCATTAAAGCGGCTCAGATCAGAGCGCGCAACAAGCAAAACGGTATTATATGGCATTCGCAAGGTTCCGGCAAATCGCTTACGATGGTTTGGCTGGCTCAGTGGATACGTGAAAACATAAGCGATGCTCGCGTGGTGATTATTACAGACCGCGATGAGCTGGACAAACAAATAGAATCAGGCTTCAAAGATGCAGGGGAGCAGATTCGGCGAGCCAAAAGTAGTGGCAAGCTGATTGAGATGCTCAATGCCGCCGAGCCATGGTTGATTTGCACGTTGATCCACAAATTTGGCAATAAGAATGACGGCGATGCCATATCGGTAGGAAATAAGAAGGCGAGCAAGTCGCTCGGCTTGTATCTTGACGAGTTGGCGAAATCGCTTCCTGCCAATTTCCGGGCGAAGGGCAATATTTACGTTTTTATTGACGAGTGCCATCGCACGCAAGGAGGCATGCTCCACGAAGCCATGAAGCATATCATGGGGAATGATGTGATGCTGATAGGTTTTACTGGTACACCTTTGCTCCATGCGGACAAGAAGCAATCGATAGAGACCTTTGGCTCGTATATTCATAGCTATAAGTTTAATGAAGCCGTAGAGGACGGGGTTGTTCTCGACCTGCGCTACGAAGCAAGAAATGTAGAACAATATTTGGGCAAACGGGAAAAAATTGATGAGTGGTTTGACACGAAAACTAAGGGGCTGAGTTCGGTAGCCCGAGCAGCTTTGAAAGAGCGTTGGGCAAAGATGGAAAAGTTGTTTAGCAGCAAGGAGCGCATTGATCGCATTGTTGCAGATATTTGCCAAGACATGAGCACAAAACGGGCTTTGGCCGGCGGGTACGGAAATGCCATGCTTGTGGCCGACAGCATTTATCAGGCGTGCCGTTATTGGGAGGTTTTTCAATCGACGGAGTTGAAAGGGCATTGCGCTGTGGTTACAAGTTACGATGCAAGTAGCGCATCGGTAAAAGACGAGTATCAAGGCGATGGGGAGACAGAGGATCTCACGAAATATGAGATATATCAAAAAATGATTGGCGATAAAACGCCGGAACAGTTTGAAACTTGGGCGAAAAAGGAATTTATAGATCATCCCGGAGATATGAAGTTGCTGATTGTCGTAGACAAGCTGTTGACCGGATTTGATGCGCCGTCGGCAACTTATCTTTACATAGACAAGAAAATGCGGGATCACAATCTGTTCCAAGCAATCTGCCGTGTGAATCGAGTGGGTGGCGAGGAAAAAGATTATGGGTATATTATTGATTATCAAGATTTGTTTGGTGCTGTCAAGCGAGCGATCGAGGACTATACGAATGGCGCATTTGACGGTTTTGATGCAGATGATATAAAAGGACTTCTCTCAAATCGTCTTTCCGAAGGACGGAAAGCTTTGGAAGAGTCATTGCAAGCTGTTTACACGATGTGTGAGGTGATACACCCGCAAACTCGGGAGGGTTATTTCGAATATTTTGTATATTCCGAAACTACACCTGTCGAAAACCAACAAAGTGAATGTGAAGAAAATGCCAATAAGCGAGAAACATTCTACAAGCTTGTGTCTCGATTGGTGCGCCGCTACATTGATATTGCCAATGAAATGGAGCAGGCCGGCTATACGGCAGAGGAAGCAAAAGATATCAAAAAGCAGGTTGACTATTTCAACGATATCAAAGATGAAATAAAGTTGAAAAGTGGAGATGCGCTCGATCTGAAATATTACGATCCGGCAATGCGTCAGCTTATCGATAATTATGTGCGGGCGGAAGATAGTGAGAAATTGGTCGATTTGGCAGATGTCTCGTTTCTTGACCTTATTGATGTGGATGGTGATAGGGCGATTGATTCGTTGCCAAAGGGTATTAAGCAAAACGAACGTTCTGTAGCTGAGATTTTGGCGGCGAATATGCGCAAGATGATTATCAGCGAGCGGCCCAATAATCCGGCTTATTTTGATAAAATGTCGGAATTGCTCAACCAGTTGCTTCAAGAACAGAAGGACGGCAAGATTCAATATAAGGAACTAATAAAAAAACTCATCGAAAAACTGAAAGAAGCTCGGTTGACCATTAAGGCAAAATACCCTGCAACCATTGATACAAAGGGGAAACAGGCTCTTTATGATAATCTTGGAAAAGATGAAACCTTGGCTCTTCGAATGCACGAAGCAATCAAAGCAAATGCACGTGACGGTTTCAGAGATATGGATAGCAGTGGACTGAAAAAGATGAAAGCCCTTCGGAGAGCCGTTGAGAGTGAATTGCAAGGGGTCGGGCCGGAGAAAATTGATGATCTAATGCAATTGATCGTTGCGCAAAAAGAATACTGATGGCTATTATTGAGGTTGCTAAAATATCTGCAGAAGTAGAGTGGAAGGAAATTAAGAATGTACACCTTACAATTTATCCGCCTGATGCTCGCATTCATGTCTCTGCACCCATGAAGATGACGGAGGATGCGGTACGATTGTTTTTGCTTGCAAAAATACCGTGGATAAAGCAACGCATATCACAGATTCTTGATCAGAATCGTCAGACTCCTCGTGAATACGTGTCTGGTGAGAATCATTATTTTAAGGGGCAAAGATATCGCTTAAAAGTGTTGTTTCATAATGCTCCCGCAAAAGTAGAGGTTCAAGGCAATGAATATATTAAACTGTATGTTCGTGAAGGCACATCGAAAGAGCGCAGGGCAGAAGTGTTGCGAGAATGGTATCGTTTGGAATTCAAATCAATGCTTCCTCCTCTAATTGCAAAATGGGAACAGGTTTTGGGAGTAAAGGCAAATAAATGGGAAGTCAAGCAGATGAAAACATTATGGGGAAGTTGTAACCATCGCACGAAAAATATTATTTTTAATCTTGAATTAATTAAAAAGCCTGTCCATTGCATAGAATATATTATTGTTCATGAATTATTGCATATTAGGGTGCGTTTGCATGATGCAGAATATACTGCATTGTTAAATCGATATTTTCCTAATTGGCGAATCTTGAAAGATGAATTGAACGAATTTATTGTATGACGGACGATTCATGCAATAAATTTGAAGAAATACAAGGCAAGATACGTGTGGGCGCAGCTAAAAGGAAACAAGTGAAAGTATCATGATAGCTGATAGAGATGTGCCTATGCTTAGTGAGGTTTATGCAATAAATTGATTTTCAGTCAAGTTCCTATTTCCCGATGCAGAAGCGGGAGAAGATGGAGCCGAGGACTTCGTCGGTTGTGATTTCGCCGGTGATTTCTCCGAGGTAGTGCATGCATTCTCGGATGTCTTGCGCTGCGAAGTCGCCTGATATGCCAGCTTTCAGCCCGGCGATGGCTCTTTGGATGGCGTCGCGTGCATGGACGAGTGCGTCGTAGTGGCGCGCATTGGCAACGACAACGGCGTCGGGGTCGTTGTCGGGGATTTGGGCGGCTTTTAAGAGCATTTGTTCCAGCCGGTCGACGTCGATGTCGCATTTGGCGGAGATGAATGTCGCTCGTGTGGATGGCGTCGCTTTTTCGATGGCTTTGTGCACGCTGGCAAGCGTGTCGGGGTCGAGACGGTCTATTTTGTTGACGACGGCTATCAGGGTTTTTCCTTTGGTGCGCGGCAGTATGTCGGCAGCGACGGCGGGGATGTTGTCGAGGGGTTGCGTGGCATCGATCATCCAAAGCACAATGCCGGCTTCAGATATTTTTTTGAATGTGCGTTCGATGCCCATCGATTCGATGGTGTCGTCGGTTTGCCGGATTCCGGCTGTGTCGATGAATCGGAAGGTGAGTCCTCCGAGGTCGATAGTGTCTTCGATGGCGTCGCGGGTAGTGCCGCGAATGTCGCTTACGAGGGCTTTGTCGTCGTGGAGCAGGCGGTTGAGGAGGGTGGATTTTCCGGCGTTCGGCTCTCCTACGATTGCCACAGGAATTCCGTTTTTGATGGCGTTTCCGATGGCGAAGGAGTCGGCCAGTCGGGAAAGGGTGGCGTTGATGTCTTCCGCGAGGGCGACGAGCCGTGTGCGGTCGGCAAATTCCACTTCTTCTTCGCTGAAATCGAGTTCGAGTTCGATGAGCGACACGAATTCGAGCAGTTTTTCGCGCAATGCGGACAGCATTCGGCTGAATCCGCCGCGCATTTGGCTCACAGCGATGCGGTGGGCTGCTCGCGACGACGACGCGATGACGTCGGCGATGGCTTCTGCTTGCGAGAGGTCGAGCTTGCGGTTGAGGAATGCGCGACGCGTAAATTCTCCGCCTTCGGCTGCGCGGCATCCGTTGGCTATGAGGAGGGCGACAATTTGGCTTTGCACCCATGTGGAGCCGTGGCACGACAGTTCGACAACGTCTTCGCCCGTGAAGGAATGGGGTGCGCGGAATACGGATGCCACTACTTCGTCGAGCGTTTCCCCGTCGGGATAAACGATGCGTCCGAAGTGCAAAGTGTGGGAGGGCGCGGCGGCGAGATTCGCGCCTTTCCATGATTTCATGACGGTTGGCAGGGCGTCGGGCCCGCTCACTCTGACGACGGCGATTCCTCCTTTCCCGTGGGGGGTGGAAACGGCGCATATCGTGTCGGAAATTAAGTCGTGTGTCAGTTGTTCCATTCGTTGTAGTCGCAAGATTGTTCGATACGGTTTTCAATGTCGTCGGGGAGCGCTCTGAAAAAGTCGAATCCGGTGAGTGTCTCGACGCTGTCGATGCTGACGGCTTGCCGCGCTATCGTTTTTTGTCCGCCGGCATTTTGATAGACGAATGCGATGCCGCGCCCTTCCGAAGGTGCCAACAGTACTTTGAAAAAGGCGTCGGGCACGGCGATGTCTCCGGCGATTGTTTTATGGGCGTCGCCGACAACCGGTCCTGTAATGACGATTATCGCGCTGTCGCGTATTGCCCAGTCGCGCACTTTGTCTTCCAATTGCTTCCATCCTCCGCGGTTGAGCGCGGGGAATTGCGGACATATATTTGTCATATAGAACGATTCGCGCATGGCTTGTTCGCTCCATTTCATGTCGGCGGCCGGAGCCATGTGGCCGCGGTCGTAGCCGGAGCGAGTGTAGTCGGCCGATTTCGGGCAATTCTCGACGTTTGCGTCGCGCTTGAAGCTGCCCGCGCGTTTGGCGTTTCCTTTCGTTTCGCTGCGTGTCAGCTCGTAGGCGACGTAGTTGGGAATGCGGAAAGTGGGGTTGAACGACACGGCGTAGCCGGTGTATTCGACGTTTTGGCTGTCGACAGTCGACGGCATTGCGACAGTCAGCAATTGCGCGTTTTCGACTCGAATGGGCGAATCGTCGGTTTTCTCAAACCACGAGAATCCTGCTTCGCCCGTGGCAATGCGGCTTGCATAAAGCACACCGGCCACGAGCAGAATGGCAATGGCGGCCACTGCCAGCAATTTCACGAACAGGCGATTGCCGCCGGATGTGCTTCTTCTCGACTTTTTCCGCTTTTGAGCCATAAGGGAGACGTATCTGCCTGCAAAGTTACGGAATCTGCCGGTAATATCAAGCGGCGGTGTCAGGGCGGCACTTAAACGCCGCTAAAAATCGAGCGACAACTGCACTGCCACCGACCGACGCGGCGCATCGCTCGCCGGATTCGACACCGACAAGCCCAAAAGCCTCACGGGAAGCCGTTCGCAATCGACCTCGGCCAGCAATTCTTTTGCCAACGGGAGAATTCGCGATTTGCGATTGAGCGCGACATTGACCGTTCGGCTGTGAGTCACTTGGGTAAAATCGGCATACTTCACCTTCAACGTCAATGTGTTTCCTTCAAATTCATGACGTTTCAGCCGCTCTGTCAGCTCCAACACCAATTGGTAGAGGTTGACCGTCAATAGCGACCGTCGCGACAAATCCTGTTCCAATGTGCGTTCGCATCCGATGGATTTTCGCACCCGTTCCGGTTCCACCTGCCTGTTGTCGATGCCTCGCGCGAAATCGTAATACAACGCTCCCGCTTTTCCAAACGCGTCGATCAATCCCCCTTTGGAATAAGAACGCAACAAGGCTCCGTTGTGGATGCCCATCGCGTGCATTTTGCGTGCCGTCACTTGCCCGACGCCCCAAAATGCCTCAATCGGAAGATGCGCAATGAAATCCAACGCTTGCGAAGGATGCACCGTGCACAACCCGTCGGGCTTGCGATAGTCGGAAGCGACTTTCGCCAGAAATTTATTGTACGACACGCCAGCCGACGCCGTCAAATGCAATTCCTCGCGGATTCTCCGCTTTATTTCAATTGCGATGTCGACAGCCAGCGGGATGCCTTTCTTGTTGTGTGTCACGTCGAGAAAAGCCTCGTCGAGCGACAAGGGTTCAATCAAGTCCGTATAGTCGCGGAATATTTCGTGGATCTGCGCCGAAACTTCCTTGTAGACCTGCATCCTGCCTTCCACGAAAATCAAATCAGGACACAATCGTTTCGCCCGCACCGACGGCATGGCCGAACGCACGCCGTAGCGCCGAGCCTCGTAGCTCGCAGCCGCCACGACGCTCCGCATCTCTTCATGCCCCACTGCGACAGGCTTGCCGCGCAATTCCGGGTGGTCGCGCTGCTCTACGGAAGCATAAAACGCGTCCATGTCCACATGTATGATTTTTCGATATTCCGGCATATTGCAAAGTTACGATTTTTTTGTCCGGAAAGTGCATATAAAAAGTGTTTGAGAGAAGAATGAGGAAAGTTTACTGGTTATC
>UQKE01000042.1 GCA_900541555.1 uncultured Porphyromonadaceae bacterium
TTCAAACACACTTTTATAGCGTAACTTGCGATAGCGGCTTAACTTGTTCATGATCAATGATTATTTTGTCTGTTTCTGCAAATATAAGCATTTTATCCGCTTATACAACTTATAATCAGGGATTTAATTTATAGAAGTCCCCTATTATGAAAAAAATCTTTCTAACCCTTGCCGCGCTCGCCATCGCGACTGTCGGCAACGCTCAGAGCATTGAAGTGACGAGCGACACTCCGCTGCCCATCGCAGAAGGTAGTGCCTACTCGCCTGTCATCAGTCCGACGGGCGACTATGTGCTGGTGACATCCGGCACAATGAAAGGATTGCAAAAGTACGACCTTGCCACCGGCGAGCTCTCCACCGTCACAACCGACGAAGGCGCCGGCTACAACGTCAAAATTTCCAACGACGGGCGCATGATCGTATATCGCAATTCAGTGTTCAAAAACCGTTTGCGTTACAATTCCGTGAAAATGCTCGACATGCAAACCGGAAAAACCTCCGTTTTGGTGAAAGACTCCCGCAACCTGACAGCTTTTGCGGCAGTCGACGGCACAGGACTTGCGCTTGAAAACGGGGAAGTGAAGACAAAACGCCTCGCAGGCAAAAAGATTTCCGCCCCTGCCATTGCCAGCATTTCCAATGGAAACTTGATGCTGACAAAAGACGGCAAAACCGAAAAGTTCAACCCGAAAGGCGAAACTCGCTACCTTTGGCCGTCGGTTTCCCCCGATGGGAAGAAAGTGCTGTTCACCGTTCCTGAAAACGGCATCACAGCCTATGTTTGCGACATCGATGGCAACAACCTCACCCGCCTCGGACGCCTCAGCGCGCCGAAATGGATGGGCAACGATTGGGTTGTCGGCATGGTCGACAAAGACAACGGCGAAACAATCACCGAATCGACTATTTTCGCCGTGCGCGCCGACGGAGCTGCCTACACAGCTTTGACCGACGGTTCGCAAATTTGCCTGTATCCCTCGGCAACGGCCGACGCTTCGAAAATCGTCTACAACACGGCCGATGGCAAAATCCGCTTGATGAACGTAACAATCAAATAACACGGAATTATGAAATACATCAAATACATCTTATCAGCCGCCGTTTGCTTGTCAGCGGCTGCAGGACTTACGGCTGAAGACAAAGCCTTCAACGAAGCCCGAATTTATGTCAATCCCGGCCATGGCGGATGGGGATCCGGCGACCGCAACTTGGTCACCATCAACCACGCCCTTGGCGACACGACCGGTTTCTATGAAACAAACACCAACCTCCGCAAAGGATTGCAACTCTACCACGACCTCGTCGACAACGGAGCAGCAGAAGTGATGCTCTCCCGCACATTGAACGGCATCGATGACGACTGCGTGAAAGACGGCGTTCCGCAAATCGTCAATCTTTCAGCCATTTGCGAAGACGTCGAAGCCAACAACATCGACTACTTCATCTCGATCCACTCCAATGCTGCCACCGAAGGCGCTGCCACCAACTACCCGTTGGTGCTCTACCGCGGCACCAACGATGCAGTGGGCAACGGCTTGGTCGATGCGAAAAACATGGGACTTGCCGCTTGGCCGTACATCAACAATAACGGCATCACCTACAAGTCGCACTACACAGGCGAAGACGACTCGAACGTGCGCGGCGACATATCGTTCATGGGCGGCTCCTTGACAACGATGGGCTACACCGGCTACTACGGCGTGCTTCGCCATGGAGCCGACGGCTACCTCATCGAAGGCTGCTTCCACACTTACCATCCTGAACGCCACCGCCTGCTCAACGTCGACTACTGCCGTCAAGAAGGCATGCGCTACGCTCGCGCCATCCGCGCTTGGTTCAACGGCCCGACAGAGACCACCGGCGACATCATGGGCACGGTGAAAAACGCATTGCATCCGCTCGAAAACAACCTTTATTCCTACAAGGCAGCTTCGATGGACGCTTATGCCCCGCTCAACGAATTTACCGTGAAATTGATGAAAGACGGAAAAGAAGTGGCAACCTACACGACCGACAAAGAATACAATGGCGTGTTCGTATTCGAAAAACTTGCCCCGGGCAAATACACGCTCGACTTCACGGCATCGCCCGATTGGCATCCTTACACGGAAGAAATCGAAGTGGTTGCCAACACGACGGTATTCACCAACGTCCGTCTCACCGACATCAACGAAGAACTTCCCGATCCCGATGCTCCGGAACCAGAAGTGGAATACTACACGCATCCTGAACAAGACGGCGACATCGCTGCCGGCAACAGCTACGAATTCACGCCGGGCGAAACCGTCGACATCCAAGGACTTGAAGGTCTCACCGTGCGCCGTGCCATCCTCCGCGACGGCAAATACTACGTGCTTGCCCACGACGCTGAACGCACGCCACACCTGATGGTAGTCAATCCGGCAGACGGAACAAGCAAAGAAATGAGCCTTGAGGGACTCGTCACGGAAGGATTCAACGGCAAAAACATGTCGTGGACGCTTTCCGACATCGCCTTCACCAACGACGGCGTGCTCGTCGGAACTAACTCCGTCGTAATCGGACGCGAAAACAACGCTTATTGCAACGGCGACTTCTACATGTATGCATGGAAAGGCGACGACACCACGCCGCTCGAAGATGCCAAACCGACGATTGTCACTACATTGCCGACCAACACCTCCAACAGTTTGGCGCAAGCCGGCAACAACTATTCGAACTTGATTGCCAACTCTATCGCCATCAACGGCAACTTCGACGAGTTCAGCTTCTATTTCGATTCTCACGCCGGTGACGCTTGGAACACGAATTACGGTCTTCGCCATGTCGTTTGGACAATGAAAGACGGCACGATGACAAACTATGAAGCTGTTGATGCCAATGCAGAATACGACGAAACAATGTTTGGCGAAGACGCCATGATGACGCTTTCCCCGCTCGGATTGAACCGCATCATCTTCGACGGAAGCCAAATCTCCACCAAAGAATTTGAAATCAGCTTGGCCGAAGGAGTCTCGATCGAACATCCGGGTCTCAACGACGACGAAGTGGCAGTGGAAGCCGCAGGTTCCAACTACTTCCGCTATGCAGACGACATCTTCATGGCAACTCCGACGTTCAATGCCGACGACAACTCCTATGGCGTAAACCTCTACAACATCACCGACGGCCTCGACAAAGCCGAGAAATTGGCACAAGTCGACAACCTTCTCTCCACGGAAGGCCGCCAGCCGATGAACGCATTCGGCGTAGTGCGCAATGCCGACATCGACCTCTACTTGATGGCCGGCAACAAAATCGCGAAAGTCACTACGGAAGGCATCGAGCAAGCAACGGAAATGGCACGCATTTTCGCTTACAACTTGAAAACTGAGAAAGACGGCGAAGACGCCTACACGTTGTCGTTCAACACGATTATCCCCGCGACTGAAGCATCGGTAAATCTCATCAACACCCATACAGGTGAAGTCGAGCTTACCATTCCTGCAACAGGAGCAGACTGTGAATACACGGCAACCGTACAGAAATCCGATGTGGCAGAAAACACGAACTACACATGGGAAGCAGCCGTCAAAGCCGGCAATGTGACATCGTTCAAAGAATTTGACGTTAAACAATTGTTTACAAGCCCTTACGGCATCGCCGTCAACAATAATCCTGCAAACGAACGCTTCGGCAACGTCTACATCTCCAACACGACAGAAGGCGAAACACCCTATGGCAACGTAGACGTAGGCATCTACGCATTCAACGCTGCCGGCATTGACATATCTTCAAGCGATGCTTCTGCCGGGATCGAATGGACAGGCGTGGCAGGGCAAGGCCCGCGCCGCATTGCAGTTGCAGCCGATGGCCGCATCTTTGCAGCCGACTACAGCACCGAACATGCCGGCATCTACGTGATCGATCCTGAAACATGGACCGGCACTCCGCTGTTCAAAGACGCTGTCAACGACGGCAACGGCTCGCTGACAATCAACGGCACATACGTTGGCGGCCGCATGGTGGCAGTCGGCGTGCGCGGCGAAGGCGAATCCACGCAACTCTATGCAGCCGACGCAACGGCATCGGGCGCTAGTTGGAAAAAATTCGTCAACCGCTACGATATCGGCACTGCATCCGAATGGTCGACAGCTCCTTCCTATTCCGCAGCAGCTTCAAGCTACATCGGAAACGAGAACAGCTCAATCGTGCCGGTATCCACCGGCTTCTGGGCAGCGCAATTCCGCGGTCAAGGCAGCAGCTCCGTGGCTAATCCGTGCTTGTTCTACTTCAGCGACGAGCAAGGCGATGCCGTCTACGACACTTCGGAAATAGACGACAAGGAATCGAGCAACGGCGCATTGGCAGTCGACGAAAAGACAGGAACTGTGGCTCACAGCTTCGGCGGCGGCGTGCGCGTGTTCCACTACCGCCTCAACTACGAAGGCATACCGCAAGTGGAATTACTGTTCGAAAAACCGCTTGACCAAACCCCGCTCAACTCGTTTGCATTCGACTACGCAGGCAACCTCTACGTAGTCTCCGGCGATGGCAAACTCGGAATTTACGGTATGCCGACAAACGACAACTCGCTCACTGTACCGGCGAAAGATTACATCGTATTCGGCTTCGACTCCGTGGAAGAGCTTGAAAGCGCAGCGAAAGCAAGCGTCTACCCGAACCCGGCATCCGACGTTGCTACCGTGACGGCAGGCTGCCCGATCGAACGCATTGCAATCTACAACGCAGCAAGCGGCGCTGAAGCGCTCAACGTGGCCGGAAACGGACAAAACGAAATGACAATCGACGTTGCCGGACTTTCGAAGGGCGTTTACATTGTCAGAATCAACAATGTCCACACGTTGAAATTGATCAAACGATAAATTTATCGATTTCCAAACAGAGCGCGCTTTCCGGAAAACGTCCGGAAGGCGCGCTTTCTTTTTCTTCGTTGGCAACGATGAATTATTTTCCGTAATTTTGCACCACTCAATCGAAATATATGAAACTTCAAATAAGTCTCTTGCTCGCAGCCGCAAGCATCGCCGGATGCGCAGGCTCGCAGGGAAAACAAACCGCCAACGGCTCGACAACGCCGGAAACCGCGCCAACGGTAGTGTTCAACGCCGACAGCGCTTATGCCTACGTGCAGCGCCAATGCGATTTCGGGCCGCGCGTGCCCAATTCCGAAGCCCATCGTGAATGCGGCGACTGGATGGCAGCCGAGCTTCGCAGCCGCGGAGCCAACGTGACAGAGCAACGAATGAAACTGAAAGCATTCGACGGCACAATGCTCGATGCGCGCAACATCATCGCCGAATTTTATCCCGAAAAAGAACGGCGCGTGCTGCTGCTCGCCCATTGGGATTGCCGACCGTGGGCCGACAACGATCCCAATCCGGACAACCATAGGCATCCGGTCGACGGAGCCAACGACGGCGCAAGCGGAACCGGCGTGTTGCTCGAAATGGCACGATTGCTTCAAAGCCACGAGCCCTCCATAGGCGTCGACATCCTGCTGGTAGATGCCGAAGATTGGGGAGAGACCGAGGGCGACGAAAGTTCGTGGGCGCTCGGAACACAATATTGGTTGCAATACCCTCACCGCAAAAGCTACGCCATGCCCGAATACGGCATCCTTCTCGACATGGTAGGCAATGCCGATGCATCGTTCAAAAAAGAATACTTCTCGCTTCGATTCGCACCATCCATCGTGGAGAAAATATGGAAAACCGCCGAACGGCTCGGCTATTCGTCGAAATTCCCCGATACGGAAGGGGGAGCCATCACCGACGACCATCTGTTTGTCAACGCGGCCGGAATCCCGTGTGTCGACATCATCGACCAGCGCACCGACTCCCAAACCGGATTCTTCCCGCAATGGCACACGACAGACGACAAAATGACCCACATCGACCGTTCCACGCTTAAAGCCGTCGGGCAAACCGTCGCCACGCTGCTATTCGAAAAATAATGGCAAATCCGTCGCACGGTCCGCGAAAAAAACGTAACTTCGCTGTCGATTAGCGCGCATCAGAATGAAAGAAACCCTCCATCTCACCCAAGAACAAAAACTCCAACAACGACTTTCGCCGCAACAAGTGCAATTCGTCAGGCTGTTGGAGATGAATCGCGTTGAAATGGAGGATGAAGTGCGCCATGAAGTTCTCGACAATCCGGCAATTCAAGTGTCCGACAGCGACGAATCCGGACAGCACGACGATTTCAACGAATCGGGCAACGACAACGAAGACGACGGTTCTGCCAATGAAATAAAGCCCGATCCCGACATGCGCGACAACGACGATGACGACGACAACGACGACATTCCGGCATATCGACTGAACATATCCAACCACAGCGCCGACGACAAGGCCTATGAGCCGGTAGCCACATCCGAAAACTCGCTCATCGACTATCTCACCGAGCAAATCAACGAACAGGACTTAACCGAAAATCAACGCAAAATAGCCGATTACATCATCGGCAACATCGATTCCAACGGCTACCTGACGCGCTCGGTATCGGCTATTTCCGACGATCTGATTTTCCAGACAGACCTCAATGTGTCGGAAGATGAGATTTCCACCGTGTTGCAAATGATACGCGACCTCGACCCTGCCGGCGTGGGAGCAGTCGATTTGCGCGACTGCCTGTTGCTGCAATTGGAAAGATTGAGCGGAAGCGCCGACAACATGGCAGCCTACGATATCATCGACAAATATTTTGTCGAATTTTCGAAAAAACATTACGACAAAATCATATCGGCGATGAAAATATCCGCAGAAGATTTTCGCCGCGCGCTCGACATCATTCGCGCGCTCAACCCGAAGCCGGGAAGCCTCTACGGAAGCGCCGACAATGCCAAGGCCCAGCACATCATACCCGATTTCAGCGTCGAAATCGACGGCGACACCATCACGCTCACATTGCTCAACAACATTCCGGATTTGCAGATCGAGGAAAGTTTTCAAGCGATGTACGACAGCCTGTCGACAAAAAAGCCTCGAAACAGAAACGAAGAAGAAGCAAACCGCTTCGTCAAAGACAAATACGAATCGGCATCGGCATTCATTGCCATGTTGCGCCAACGGCAAACCACGCTTTTCAACACGATGCGGGCCATTGTCGACCGCCAAAAAGATTTTTTCCTCACCGAAGACGAATCGTCCCTGCGGCCAATGGTGCTGAAAGACATTGCCGCCGACACCGGCTACGACATCTCCGTCATATCCCGCGCCACATCGGGAAAATACGTCATGACGCAAGGCGGAATCTATCCGCTCAAATTTTTCTTCAACGAAGGAATGCGCCGCGATTCCGGAGAAGACGTGTCGACGCGCGAAATTCAATCCTCTTTAAAACAGCTCATCGAAAAAGAAGATAAAAACAAGCCATATTCCGACGAGCAACTTTGCGCACTGCTGAAAGAAAAAGGCTATGAAATAGCCCGCCGAACCATCGCGAAATACCGCGAACGGCTGGGATTCCCCGTAGCAAGACTGAGAAAAGAACTTTAAAACCACATATCGAAATGGAATTAGAATCGAAAATAATGACAATGGAAGAAAAGACAATGCGCGCCATCCACTATGCATCGTCTGTCATCTCTTTCATATTCAATCCATTGTTGATGCCCACCTACGGCATGATCATTGCATTTTGGCTTTCCACACTGCAAATACTGCTGACTACCGACAAAATAACCGTCATTGCCGCCGTGGCATTGATGACGTGCGTCGTGCCGCTCGTGCTGTTCGTATTGATGCGCCGTTTCAAGATATTGACCGACGTGCATCTGAACGTGCAAAAAGAACGCTTCATCCCCTATACGATCACGGTGGTTTGCTACGTGGTCTGCGCGCTCTACCTCTTCAACATCAACGCGCCGACATGGATGTGGATGTTTATGTTTGGCGGAGCTTCTGCCGCATTCATTTCCCTTGTAGTCAACTTCTTCTGGAAAATCAGCGCACACATGGCCGGCATTGGCGGACTAATCGGCTTGTTGTGCAAAATCAACAGTTGCGGCGACGGCATATTCGACTTGATGCCCGTGATTTGCACCATGATCATCGTGGCCGGAATCCTCGGCACATCGCGTATTGCCATGGAACGCCACACGCTATGGCAAGTGCTTACCGGCGCCCTAAACGGATTTTTGTGCGTTTTCTTAATATAACCAACCATAACAAATTTATATGAACCCGATAGTTAGCATCATCATGGGCAGCACTTCCGACCTGCCCGTGCTTGAAAAAGCAGCAAAATTGCTCGACGACTTAGAAATCCCGTTTGAGCTGAATGCCTTGTCGGCCCACCGCACGCCGGAAGAAGTGACCGATTTCGCCCGCAACGCGAAAGCACGCGGACTGAAAGTGATTATTGCCGCAGCCGGCATGGCAGCGCATTTGCCCGGCGTCATCGCCGCGCAAACCACCGTACCGGTTATCGGCGTGCCCATCAAATCGTCGCTCGAAGGAATGGATGCGTTGCTCGCCATCGTGCAAATGCCTCCGGGCATTCCGGTTGCCACCGTCGGAATCAATGCCGGGCTGAACGCCGCCATTCTTGCCGTGCAGATGCTTGCCTTGACCGACGAGAAAATTGCGGCCAAATTTGAAAGCTACAAGCAAGGGCTTGCAGCAAAGATCGTAAAAGCCAACGAAGAATTGTCGCGCATATCCTACAAATTTAAAACCAACTAAATGAACGATTTCGACTATCGCCGACGCATTTCGTCGAACGTGGAAATTGGCGACATCCCGTTAGGGGGCGACAATCCGATTCGCATCCAATCGATGACGTCCGTCCCGACGCTCGACACCGAGGGCGCAGCGGCTCAATGCCGGCGCATATTCGATGCCGGCGCCGACTATGTGCGGCTGACGGCGCAAGGCGTGCGCGAGGCGGAAAACATCGGGAAAATCCGCGCCCTGCTCCACAGCGAAGGCTACACGAAACCGCTTGTCGCTGACATCCACTTCAACCCCAAAGCGGCATACGCTGCCGCTGCCGCCGCCGACAAAGTGCGCATCAATCCGGGCAATTTCGTCGACGCTCCGCGCACTTTCAAAAAAATAGAATACACCGACGACGAATACCTTGCCGAAATCGACAAAATCCGCCACGCGTTTGTCCCGTTTCTCAATCTTTGCCGCGAACACCATACGGCGGTGCGCATCGGTGTGAACCACGGCTCACTTTCCGACCGCATCATGAGCCGCTATGGCGACACGCCGGCCGGAATGGTGGAATCGGCCATGGAATACCTGCGGATCTGCCGCGAAGAAAATTTCAAGGATGTTGTCGTCTCAATCAAATCTTCCAACACCTCGGTGATGGTCGAGACCGTTCGCCGAATGGCAAACGCCATGGGAAAAGAAGGCATGGCCTTTCCGCTCCACTTGGGAGTGACAGAAGCCGGCGACGGCGAAGACGGACGCATCAAGTCGGCCGTGGGAATAGGCACATTGCTCGCCGAAGGCATTGGCGACACAATTCGCGTTTCGCTCAGCGAAGACCCCGAACTGGAAATTCCGGTCGCGCAAAAGTTGGCCGGATACATCACTGCCCGAAGCAACCACGCCCCGATCCACGGGCATTTCTGCCACGGCTACGACCCCTTGGTACCGGCGCCACGCGCCACTCGGGCCATCGGCAAAATAGGAGGCACGAACCCGCCGGTTGTCATTTCCCGTGAGGCATACGCCGACTGCGACACGCCTCCGGATTTTCTGCTCCGGGAAATGGCAAACATCGTGGAAGCCGACGCTTCCCAACCGGCAAATGAAATTATCGCCCGCCTGCGGCCGGACAGCGTCCTGCTGCTATCATCGCGCCATCAAAACCCCACCGGCGAATTGCAAGCATGCATCCACGCTTTGACCGATGCCGGCTGCGACACGCCTGTGGTGATACGCCTATCCTATCCGGATTCCGATCCGGAAGACGTGCAAATCAAAGCCGGCGCGGATTTCGGAACGCTGGCGCTCAACGGCGTTTGCAACGGCATCCTGTTGGAAGCGCCAAACATTGAACGGCAAAGCGACACCGTGCGATTCGCATTCTCAATCTTGCAAGCCGCACGCCTGCGCATAAGCAAGACGGAATACATTTCCTGCCCGTCGTGCGGACGAACGCTTTACGACTTGCAACGCGCCGTGCACGAAATAAAAGCGGCGACATCCCATCTGAAAGGGCTTAAAATCGGAATCATGGGATGTATCGTCAACGGTCCGGGCGAGATGGCAGATGCCGACTATGGATATGTGGGCGCCGCTGCCGGAAAAGTGAGCCTCTACAAGGGCCGCACATGCGTAGAGCGAAACATCCCGCAAGAAAACGCGCTTGCCCGCCTTGTCGAACTCATTAAAGAAGGAGGCGACTGGGTCGACCCCGATTAATTTTCAAACCGGAAAAAATCCATGCCGGCAAAACAATCGGCCTCTCGCGCCGCCATTGGCTTTGCCGGCATTTGTCGTTTTCATGCAAAAATAAAAAATTGCCAATTCAATGGAATTTAATTGCATAATCTAACTAATAAAGCTAACTTTGCAAAAATTATACATTCTGTGAAGAGTGGATATTTTTACTCGTTACCGTCGATTTTTTGCACACGCCCTATTGCAACGGCAATACGGGTGACCCCAAGAAATGCGCCGAAATGAAACAATCTGCTCCACACCCAACATTGACACATTCGTAATGAGAAAAATCAAAATAGCATTAATCGCCGCTATATGCATGCTTGCAGGCGCGTGCGATTCAAGCAAAAAAATTGTCTATCTGCAAAATTTGGATCCGAGCACGCAAGAAGCGACAAGAGCCGATCGCGGCATTACAATCCAACCCAAAGACATCCTTTCCATCGTTGTCACATGCAAAGATCCGGAATTGGCAGCCATGTTCAATCTTCCCGTCGTAAGCTACCAAACGAATTCTGAAATTATCGAACGTGGCAGAGGGACGAGGCAAGTGCTGGGATATGCCGTCGACGAAAACGGCGAAATCAATTTCCCCGTGCTGGGAAAATTGAAAGTGGCAGGGCTCAGCCGTTGGGAACTCCAAGAAAAAATCAAAAAAGAGCTCACCTCCCGCAACTTGCTTAAAGACATGATTGTCACCGTGGAATTCAAAAACTTCAAAATCTCCATCCTCGGAGAAGTGACAGCTCCGGGATCGTACAATATCGAAGGCGACAAAGTCACCATCCTCGAAGCGTTGAGCATGGCAAAGGATTTGACAATCTACGGGCAACGCGACCAAGTGTACGTGATTCGCGAAGAAAACGGCAACCGCACCATCTACAAAATGGACCTTCGCTCGACCGATCTTTTCGACTCTCCCGCCTACTTTTTGAAACAAAACGACATCATATACGTCCAGCCAAACAAAGTGAAGGCCGGACAATCGACAGTCAACGAAAACAATCTTAAATCCGTCGGTCTCTGGATTTCCATCGCGTCGCTTTTGGCATCGGTGGGAACGCTCGTCGTAAGCATCATCCGCGACTAATGCAAGACCGTTTCATCTAAAACTCACATCCAAATGGCTACATCTGAAAAAGGCACGCAGGAAATCGAATCCGAAGAACTCAAAAGCGCCGGCATCCAATTGAGCGAAATCATAAATTGGACTTTCACGCACAAGTCGTTCATCGCCATATCGGTGATTGCATGCTTGGCTTTGGGCGTATTCTACGCAAAACACAGCCAGCCCATCTACGAACGCAGCAGCAGCGTGATGCTCCGCACAGATGCCAACGGGCAATCGCAAATCAGCGAATTGGCCGCGTTCTCCGACCTCGGCATCAGCGGCACGAACATCGACGTATACAACGAGATGCAGGCTTTCCAATCGCCGGTGTTGATGCTCGATGTCGTGAACCGGCTCAAACTGAATGTGACCTATTCCAACAAGAATTGGATTGGACGCATCAACGACTTGTACACAAATTCGCCGTTGTCGGCCGAATTTTCGAATATCCCCGAAAAATACGACGGGAAAAAATTACGTCGTTTTTCTTTTCTCACTGAAAAAAGAGCCGACGGGAAAATCGACATCAGCGAATTTCGCATCAACAAGAAAGACATCGACACGGAAATGACGGTAATGATCGGAAAGCCGTTTAAAACACCGGCAGGAACCATCGTGCTCCATGCCACGAATTTCTATAATTCGAATTTCGAAAAGCCCGTGACGGTGAGTTACGCATTGCCCGAAGTGACTGCAAAAAGCAATTCTGCCCGTCTCAGCGTAAACCTCGCCGACAAAAACTCCACCGTCATCAACTTTTCATACACCGACCCGTCTGCAAAACGGGCCGAGGACGTGTTGCAAACACTGCTCGCCGCCTACAACGACGACTGGAAACGCTACACAAGCGAATCGACCCTCAACACGGCCAAATTCATCGACGAGCGATTGACCGTGATTGAAAAGGAATTAAGCTCCGTCGATGAGAACATTGCAAAATTCAAAAGCGACAACCAACTGCTCGACCTCAACGCCGAAACGATGCAAGTGACCTCGGAATCGAGCAAATACTCCGACTTGACGTTCCAAACAAGCAACCAATTGGCCGTGGCGCGATTCATCCGCGAATACCTCACGGACAAGACAAAGGAATACGATTTGCTCCCGTCCAACTCCGGAATCGAAAGCCAAAGCATCGAATCGCAAATTGCGGAATACAACAAACTGCTCCTCGACCGACAACGCCTCGCAGCCGGAAGCAGCGACAACAACCCGCTTGTGGCCGACCTCAACGAGCAATTGAAAATGTTGCATTCCGCCATTCAAAAATCGGTCGACAACCACATTAGCAGCCTTGAAATACAATTGGCACGGCTCACCGACCAAGAAATGTCGATTGCCAACCGCATTTCGTCCAGCCCTGAAAAGGCAAAGGACCTCATTTCCATCGAACGTCAGCAGCAAATCAAAGGTGAGCTGTATCTCTATTTGCTCCAGAAACGGGAAGAAAACGAATTGCAAGCAAGCATCACCGTCAACAACACCCGTCTCATAAAGCCGGCCACAGGAAACGACGCGCCGGTTTCGCCAAAAACGGCAATCATCTATTTGGCTTCGTTGATCTTCGGTTTGGCCATCCCCTACGGCTACATGTTCCTTTCCGGCATGTTCAACACGACCGTCCGCAACCGCAAAGACATCGAAGGACTGACCGCCCCGTTTATCGGCGAAATTCCACAAATAGGCAAACCGCAACGCCTGAACAGTTTCAGAAAGAAATTCTTCCAAAAAGAAGTGGAAGACGCTGCTCCGAAAATTGTTGTCGAGAGCCACAACCGCGATGCCGCAAACGAAGCATTCCGCGCGGCACGCACCAATTTGGACTTCATGATTGGCAACAACAATCAGACCGAAACCATTCTCATCACCTCATATTTCCCGGGTAGCGGCAAATCGTTCATTTCTGCCAATATGGCAACCGCGGCTGCCTTGAAAGGAAAGAAAGTTGCCGTAATCGACCTCGACATCAGAAAAGGCACATTCTCAAAACTCGTGCATTCCCCGCGCAAGGGCGTATGCACCTATCTGAACGGGCTTTGCTCGCTCGACGAAATCATTGTCGAAGGGGCAAATTCCGGCCTGCCATTCGACACAATCCCGACAGGGCAATTGCCCCCGAATCCTGCCGAATTGCTTCTTTCCGAACGATTGGACGAAATAGCCGCAGAATTGAAAAAACGCTACGACTACATCTATTTGGATTGCGCTCCTGCATTTGCAGTGACCGACACCAACATCATTTCCCGCATTGCTGACCGCACGATGTTCGTCATTCGCGTAGGGCTGATGGATCGACGCATTCTGCCCGAAGTGGAACGTCTCTACCACGAAGGCATCTACAAAAATTTTGCCATCATCCTCAACGGATGCGAAAACACATCCGGCAAATATGGGAAATACAGCAACTATGGCTACGGATACGGCTATGGATATGGCTCAACATCCTCATTTTCAGGCGTAGGGGGAGCACAGAAAAAGACTGAATCCCAACGAAAGTCTTCAAAAACCCGATGGGAAATAGTGGAAGTGGACGACGAATAGACAATCTGCCATGTTGCGCTTGTTCAACACAAAAAAAAGCATCGAGCAAACCGGAATATTAACCGGATTCGTCGACCGTCATACGCACCTCCTGCCGGCAGTCGACGACGGCTTCCCCACGGCAGAAAAAAGCCTCGAAGCCATTGCGCGAATGGAACAAGCCGGCGTGGCCGAAGTGTGGCTCACTCCGCATATCATGGAAGATTATCCCAACACCACCGATGCGCTGCGCAGCCGATTCGACGATTTGGGCAATGCCTATACGGGAAAGGTGCAACTCCGGCTCGCTGCCGAATATATGATCGACAGTTTGTTTCTCGAACGTTGGGGCAAGCGCGACTTGCTGACAATGGGTGAGAAAAACGTACTTGTCGAAACGCGATGCCTTTTCCCGCCGATGGAGATGGAAGGGGTGCTCGGCGAAATGCTCAACGCGGGATATCGCCCCATTCTTGCCCATCCCGAACGCTACCGCTACATGGACAAGGCGCGCTACCGCCGCATCAAAGGCATGGGCGTGAAATTCCAGCTCAACTTGGGTTCGGCCGTCGGAGGCTACGGGAAAGAAGCCCGCAACAAAGCGGAATGGCTGTTGGAAGAAGGCATGTACGACCTCATGGGAAGCGACGTCCACACGTTGCGCTTCTACGACAACATGGTGTCGATGCCCCTGCCGGCTTCCGTGGCGAAACGGATAGCAGCGATACCCAATCAACTTTAAGAACCGACTAAACAACAATAATTATGAACATCGCGATTGTTGGCACAGGATATGTGGGACTCGTTTCCGGTACATGTTTCGCCGAAATGGGCAACCATGTGACTTGCGTCGACATCGACAAAAATAAAATTTCCCGCCTCACGGCAGGCGAAATTCCCATCTACGAGCCGGGACTTGACGAAATGGTGGAAAGAAACCGCCATGAAAACCGGCTCGATTTTGCAACCGACCTTTCGGACGTAATCGACCGCGTGGAAATCATATTCATAGCTGTCGGCACTCCGCCCGACGAAGACGGCTCCGCCGACTTGCACTACGTTCTCGACGTGGCGCGCACTGTCGGGAAGAGCATGAACCACTACGTGCTGGTTGTGACGAAATCGACCGTTCCCGTCGGGACGGCACAAAAAGTGAGAACCGCCGTGCAAGCAGAATTGGACCGCCGCCATGCCGACATTCCTTTCGACGTGGCGTCAAATCCGGAATTTCTGAAAGAAGGCGCGGCAATCAAGGATTTCATGAGCCCCGACCGCGTTGTCGTGGGTGTCGACTCCGAAAAAGCCAAAGAACTCATGAGCCGCCTCTATCGGCCTTTCTTGCTCAACAACTTTCGCGTCATTTTCACCGACATCCCAAGCGCGGAAATGATCAAATACGCTGCAAACTCCATGCTTGCCACCCGCATATCGTTCATGAACGACATCGCCAACCTCTGCGAGTTGGTTGGAGCCGATGTCAACATGGTGAGGAAAGGCATCGGAAGCGACACGCGCATCGGAAGCAAATTCCTCTACCCGGGGTGCGGCTACGGAGGCTCCTGCTTCCCGAAAGACGTGAAGGCCCTCATCCGCACGGCAGAAAAAGCCGGCTATTCCATGCGCGTGCTCAAAGCCGTGGAAGAAGTCAATGAATATCAGAAAACCGTCGTGTTCCGGAAATTGTCGGACTACTACAGCGGCAACCTCGCAGGCAAGCGCGTAGCCATTTGGGGACTCGCATTCAAGCCCGAAACCGACGACATGCGCGAAGCCGCCTCGCTCGTTGCCATCGGCCAGCTGCTCGATGCCGGCTGCCGCGTGCGCGTTTTCGACCCCGTAGCGCTCGACGAATGCCGCCGACGCTTCGCCGACACCGTCGAATACGCTTCCGGCATGTATGATGCCGTCCGCGATGCCGACGCCTTGCTGATGCTCACGGAGTGGAAGCAATTCCGCATGCCCAACTGGGACGCCGTCCGCGACGACATGCGCACGCCCCTCGTAATCGACGGGCGTAACATCTACGACCCCGCCGAGCTCCGCGAACACGGCATCGAATATCGCTGCATCGGCAAATAACCAAACCGCACACATATTGATTCCCGAACATGAGAATGAGAAAAATCATAACAATAATTCAACATCATTTTTTGCTCAAACTCTTTCCCGTCTGGACGCTTCGCCGCATGGGAATGGAAATAGGCGACAATTGCTACATCGACCGCCACATCTTCATCCCCTCCGAGCCCTACTTGATCAAAGTTGGAAACAATGTCGGAATCACAAGCGGCGTGCATCTCCATACCCATGGCGGCGCACGCGTGCTGTACGACAAAGTGCCCGACTACGACGCTTTCGGGAAAATCACAATCGAAGATCTTGCCTACATCGGAAGCGGAGCGCAAATAATGCCGGGAGTGACCATTGGAGAAGGCAGTTTGGTTGCAGCTGGAGCCATTGTGACAAAATCCGTCCCGAAACACACGGTCGTCGCAGGCAATCCCACCCGTGTCATCTGCACGGTCGACGAATTTTGCGAAAGAAACCTGAAATTCAACACGCACAGCAGAGGCATGGCCTATGCACAAAAAAAGAAATTGCTCCTCTCTCTTCCCGAAGACAGGTTCATGAAGAAAAAATACATGCAATTCTAACCCACGCCTGCCCGCAACACCGGCAAGCAAACTCAAAACAGAACAATATAAAACCATAATTTATTTACACTATGCATAACACCAAAATTTGCGTGATAGGCCTTGGATATGTAGGCCTTCCGCTTGCTCGACTCTTTTCAACCAAATATGAAACTATCGGATTCGATATGAACCAAGCACGTGTCGATGCCTTGATGGCAGGTCACGATGCCACACTCGAGGTATCCGACGAATTACTTCAAAGTGCGCTTCAAAATGGATTTAAATGCACTACAAATCTAGAACTCATACGCGATTGTAATTTCTATGTTGTTGCCGTACCCACTCCTGTAGACAATAATAACCATCCTGATTTGCATCCCTTATGGAGTGCAAGTGAAACTGTCGGGAAAGTTATTTCAAACGGCGACATTGTAGTATATGAATCAACAGTTTATCCCGGTGTAACCGAAGAAGAATGTATTCCTGTAATAGAAAAAGTTTCCGGATTAAAATTCAATGTTGATTTCTTTGCTGGTTATAGCCCTGAACGTATTAATCCCGGAGATAAGCAACACACTGTTGAGAAAATTAAAAAAGTAACCTCAGGAAGCACTCCTCAAATTGCAGATATTATTGATAATATTTATAATTCTGTATTAATCAATGGGACGCATAAAGCTCCATCTATAAAAGTAGCTGAAGCATCTAAAATTATTGAGAATTCACAACGTGACGTTAATATTGCGTTCATGAACGAATTAGCAAAAATATTTAACGCCATGGGCATTGACACTAATGATGTAATTGACGCGGCTGCTTCTAAATGGAATTTCATCAAATTGAAACCCGGCTTAGTCGGAGGACATTGCATTAGCGTAGATCCATATTACTTGATACAAAAAGCACAAGTTTATGGGGTTTTGCCACGCGTAATGTTCTCTGCTCGAAGACTTAATGATGGGATGGGAGATTATGTCGCAAATCAAGCGATTAAACTCATGAACAAAAAAGGAATATTGGTGAAAAATGCCAAAATATTAATACTAGGATTTACCTTTAAAGAAAATTGCCCAGATATTCGAAATACAAAAGTTATTGATATTTATCACAGCCTTTGCGAATACACAGACAACGTCACTATATTCGATCCATGGGCAGATAAAAATAAAGTTTATCATGAATATAAAGTTTCACTAACAGCAAAAAGCCTTACTGAGTTACAAAACAATTTTGACGCCGTTATCCTTGCAGTCGCCCATAATGAATTTAAAACATTAAATATCCGCAAATTCCTTTCTAACAATTCAGGAGTTGTTTATGACGTTAAAGGCATACTTGATCGTCAAATTATTGATGGACGACTATAAACAATAGAACTGCTTCTTTTCATGCCATTAAAACAAAAAGTCATCTCCGGAATGATATGGAGTGGGATTGAGCGATTTGGGACATTAAGCATTACCTTTATATCCAATATTTTTTTATCTCGCTTGCTCACTCCATACGATTTCGGATGCATTGGGATGTTAACTATATTTATTACCTTATCCACATCTCTGTTAGACAGTGGGTTAGGCGCAGCTTTAATTCAAAAAAAAGAACCAACAAAATCCGACTATACCACCGTTTTTACATTTAATATATATACTTCTATTTTTCTTTATCTTATTCTTTTTATTGCGTCTCCAGCAATTGCGACATTTTATAAAATACCTATACTTTGCGAGATACTTAGAATTCAAGGATTAATTTTGTTTATAAATGCATTTCGAATAATTCAATATACTTATTTAATCAAGAATCTAGAGTTTAAGAAATTAGCGATAATAGATTTGTGTTCATGTACAATCGGAGCAATAATCGGGATTCTCTTTGCTTATAAAGGCAATGGAGTATGGAGCCTTGTAATAAATAATTTAGCATATGCATTAATATTTACAACAATACTTAACCTATATCGTTATCAACCACCTAAACTACAATTTCATAAAAAACAATTTTATACCTTATTCTCGTTCGGAGGTATCATTTTGATCGCAAATTTAATAGATAGCGTATACAAAAATATACAAGGGCTTTTCATTGGACGTTTTTTTTCTGCTCATACCATGGGGTATTATACTCAAGCTAAAAAAATGGAAGAAATTCCAACAACAGGTCTTTCTTCTATTGTTAATAGTGTCTTATTCCCTGTATATTCAAACTATCAAAACAGTTATTCCCAACTAATAACCATAGCAAATAAAAACATAATAGCACTATCCTATCTTTGCTTCCCTTTCATTATCCTTCTAATAATAATAGCTCCTCCGATTTTTGATTTTTTATTTTCTAGCAAATGGAATCAGAGTGTTAATTATTTCCAAATACTCTGTATATCTGCAATATTTACTCCAATAAATATGTGTGGATTAAATATTATAAAATCATTGGGCAAAGCAAAATTATATTTGTTACTACAAATTATACAATTATGCATCGGGATTATTGCAATCGTAATAGGGTTACAATTCTCAATCGAAGGACTTCTATATGGCATAGTTTCATCCACATTTTTATTCTACCTCACGCTAACGTTCACATTAAAGAACTGCATTAACTTTGGCATCAAGACACAAATACACCCTATTTTTCTAAATTTGCTGCTTTCATTAGCATGCGCCATTCCGACATTTTATATCAACAAACTATTGCCCTCAATTAATATAATACAAATATGCGCATGTTTCATGTCATATTTCACAATCTATATATTACTCTCTTTTATATTTAAAAATCAAGGATTTTTTATTTACAAACAAATAATATTCAAACACAAATAATATGATTAAGGAATTCGTCGCGGAAAGAGCCCCCTCTTTTTACAAAAGCATGCATTATCTAAAAATGAAATATTATTTATTTCTTGGAAAATATTTCCCCAAGAAACTTATTGAGAAGTATTATTTTAATGCATACAAAAAGCATATAAATCTAATAGATCCACAAGATATTGATGAAAAAATTAATTGGTTGAAGTTATATTCAGATACAACACTGTGGAGTAAATGTGCAGACAAGGAAAAAGTTCGTGAATACGTAAAAATCAAGGGGCTGGAAGATACATTAAATGATCTATATGGAATTTATAATAGCCCTGAAGAAATACCTTTTGCTTCACTCCCTAATGAATTTGTTATCAAAACAACCAATGGCGGCGGAGGGAATTCAGTCTTAATCATAAAAGACAAAAAAGATATTAGCATCCCTAACGTCAAAAAAACATTATACAAATGGCTCAAACAACCCATTGGTTATCAATACGCCGAATATCACTATCTTAAAATCAGGCCTAAGCTAATTGTTGAAAAATATCTACATCCTAATATTGGAGAAAAATCTCTCATTGATTATAAATTCAATTGTTTCAACGGCAAAGTACATTCAATTTTTATGTGCTCCGATAGAGATTTAAACGGACATTCTGTTAAATACTCCGTATATGATTTAAATTGGGAGCTTCACCCTGAATCGATTAAAGCAAAATATAGGACACAAAAAACATACCCTAAACCGTCATCCCTTTCCTTAATGATTAAATATAGTGAAATTCTATCAACAGGTATTCCATTTGTTAGAGTTGATTGGTATGAAAATGGCAACAAGCCCATTTTTGGAGAAATGACATTTACTCCAGCTGGTGGATTTCAATCATTTTATACAGATGAATTTAGAAAAGAGTTAGGAGACATGCTAAATTTCAGCAAGTAACGTTTTATGCTTCAACAAAAATATAGATTTATTCAATATGGCATAATTGCAATAAGTGCAATATTATTATTATCGGATATACATTCGTCTATTCGCATAATAATTTTAAGCATTGGCTCTATTATGCTAATAAAAAATCCTTCAAATTATATCCCCCTTATTTTTATATCTTCAATTTCTTCTACTATAACAGTCTTCCCCCAATTAGCTGGCATCTTTTATTATTTAATACTATTCGCGATATCGCTCCTCATAAATCATACCCCCACAAGACATATAAACCAGTTCCCAATAATTATTTACATCGCATGTATTATTATTTCAACTATATTTTCCATAACAAATGATTGGCATTCTACATTTAGACTTATTATTACTTCTTTTCTAATTATTTTTTGCTCAAAATATAAAATTGACACCAAATCTTGCGAAAAAACGCT
>UQKE01000043.1 GCA_900541555.1 uncultured Porphyromonadaceae bacterium
TTTTATCCGCTTATACAACTTATAATCAGGGATTTAATTTATAGAAGTCCCCTTAAATGTGATATTGGTTGTTTGTGCAAAGTTATTTCTAATTTGCGCATCCACAAATTCTCGGAGGATAAAATTTGGGCAATGCGAATGCGGAGAGCGGCAAAGGATTGTTAAAACTTATTAAAACATAGAGAAAAATTTGGTTTGCCGCGTAATGACGATTTATATTTGCAGTGTACTATTTAACTAATACACTAATTAACAAGATGAAAAAATAAATATTATGTTAGAAATTAGCAATTTATCTTTTAGCTACGGCCGGAGGAAATCGTTGTTGTTTCAAGATTTTTCTTTTGGATTGCAACCGGGGGTCGTGTACGGGATGCTTGGGAAAAATGGTTCGGGCAAATCAACGCTTTTATATTTAATGAGTGGGTTGCTTCGCCCTAAATCGGGGACAGTGCAATTGAATGGCGTTGATGTCGCATTGCGTCGTCCATCCACATTGCAGGAAATTTGCATTGTGCCTGAGGAATTCGATTTGCCGCGAGTCAGCTTGCGCCAATATGTAGCCTTGAATGCTCCGTTTTATCCTCGATTTAGCAACGAAATACTTCGTCGTTGCCTCGATGATTTCGACATGGACGACAGTGTGCGTTTTGAGGAATTGTCGATGGGGCAGAAAAAGAAAGCATTCATGAGTTTTTGCCTTGCGGCAAACACGTCGATTTTGTTGATGGACGAGCCGACCAATGGTTTCGACATCCCGTCGAAAAGCCAAATGCGGAAAGTGATTGCAGCCAACATGTCGGACGAGAAGTCGATAGTCATCTCAACGCATCAGGTACGCGATGTTGAAAATTTGCTTGACCATGTGTTGCTTATCGATGGCGGGCGTAAATTGCTCGATGTTTCTTGTTCGCAAATTGCCGAACGATTGTTTTTTGTCGAGCAACCTCTTTCAGAGCCAATCGACGAGGCTCTTTACGCGCAGTCGTCGGTGCAGGGACGAAGCGCGGTTTATCCGAATCGGACGAGAGAAGAAAGCCCGATTAATCTTGAAACGCTTTTCAATGCAGTGCTTTCCGATTGCGAGAAAATACAGGCGATTTTATCGGACAAATGAGATTGTGAGCTATGAGTGATATTTTTGACGTTCGCCGTTTTTTAAGGCTTTTTGCAGGCAGTCTTTTCCAATCGCGGAAGAGGTGGTTGGCAACGCTTGCGAGCACTTATTTCGGATTGGTGTGTATGGCAATTGCCATATATGGTGTCGTCGGCATATCGAAAGCGGAAATCGATTCCATGTATATAGGTTTTGTGATTTTCACAGTCGTTTATTTTTCTGCTGCGGCATCTTCGGCTTTCGCGCATTTGTCGAAACGGGGATCGCGCATATCCTTTTTGATGCTTCCTGCTTCAAATCTTGAAAAATACATTGTGCGCCTTTTGCATTTCACAATCGTTTTGGGGACAGTGTTCGTGATAGCTGTCGTGTTGATGGAATTGACTCGGTGGTTTGTTGCTTATTCGTTTGATTACAGGGTAAGTCATAATTTCAATGATGTACTGTCCTATTTTAAATCGTTTACGGCCGATACCTTTGTATTTGGAAAGGATTACATGTCCATTAATGTTTCGTTCGCATTGCTCTTTTGGTTGCATTCCCTTTTTTTCTTGGGGTCGGCATTGTGGCGGAAATTTGCCGCTTCAAAGACTGCAACTGCTATCATTGCGGTGGTATTGGCGTTGATAATCACTGGAAATTCAGGTGGAAGTGAGTTTTTATCCGGTTGGATAAAGGGAATGGTTGTCGGTGGAAATGCTTGCACTTTGCAAATCGCGGCCAACATATTGCTTGCAGTATGGATACTTGCCAACTACGCTATGGCTTACGTTAAATTTACTCGGATACAAATAAAATGATTCAGGATAAATGAGAAAAGATTCGTTTAAACTTGTGCGGTTTGCGCAAACGTTGAAACTCGATATAGTGGGGAACGCGAAAACCTATGCGTTTCAATTGCTTGTTCTTTATGGACTTTTGTTTATCGGACTTTTGATTATCATGTTGGATGAAATGAAACCCGATCAATCATTTGATATGATTTCAATGATGTTTGCGTTGTGGACCACGTTTGTCGGCGTGTGCGGAGGGATATTTTATGCGTCGTTGTTGATGAAGCCTTTTTCGCGAAAACAAGCGCGTCTTTCCTATTTGATGCTTCCTGCTTCAAATCTCGAAAAATTTTTGTCGAGGGCATTAATTGTGACAGTCGGTTTTTGGGCAATAATGATAATCGCATTGCTGGGCATTTCGGCAACTTACTATTTGCTTGCGGTAGCGTTCGGATATGAAAGCCAAAGTTATGGTTTTTTATTTGCCGATGTGATTGGCCGTTGGATGTCTTATAGAGGAGACAGCGGTTTCCTTTCGGTTCGGGTGCAGCAAGCCTATATGTTTGCTCAGTTTGCCGTCTTGTTTTGCGCACATGCGTTGTTTGTCGTGTCGAGTTGCCTTTGGAGGCGTCATGCATTCGCAAAGATGCTGGGATGCTTGATTGTATTTAATTTTGTTGTTTCATGGATAGTTCCGAGAATCACATCATTGTTTCCAATCAATTTAAATATTGATGCTTTAAGCATTGGAGAAGTTAATGAGATGAGAATAATTATGCTTTTCTTGTTTGGTTGCCTGAATGTTGTTGTCGGATTGTTGTTTTGGTGGGGGAGCTATCGATTGTTTACCCGCGCACACGTTTAATTCTTAAAATTATGGCAAGCATGAATTTCAAAGAAAGCCGTCCGATCTATCTTCAAATAGCCGAACGCATTATGGATGAAATATTGCAAAACGTCTATGAGGAAAGCGATAGAATCCCTTCCGTGCGCGAATATGCCGCAGAAGTGGAAGTGAACGCCAACACGGTAGCTCGCTCTTTCGACTATTTGCAAACGCGGGAGATTATTTTCAACAAGCGTGGCATCGGCTATTTCGTTGCCAATGGGGCGAAAGACACGATACGCACGCTTCGCAAAAAGGAATTTGTTGAGGAATCGCTTCCGGAGTTGTTTCGGAAAATGGCATTGCTCGATATTTCCATTGACGACGTGAATGCTCTTTACAAGCGGCATTGCGACAATCAGATAGATTGATAGGTATTTATAAAATGGAATAAAGATGAAAGCAATTATAAAACAAACAATTTTCTTTGTGGCGCTTTTTGCGGCGGCAAGCATTTCCGCCGCAAAGGGCGACACGCTTTCGGGGACAGTGCTTGACGGCGAAGGAAGGCCGGTGGAGTTTGCCTCGGTTGCCGTTTGGCAAGACAGCCTGCAACGAGGAGGCGCAATCGCCGACAGCACAGGGTATTTCCACATGTCTTTGCCGTGTGGCGCGTATAGGGCGACAGCGTCGTTTGTCGGGCATGAGACTTCCGAGCAAACGGTTTTTGTCGACGGCGACACGCGCATAAAATTCGTGTTGGACATGGATGGCGTGTTGATGGACGGCGTGGAAGTGCGCGCTTCTGCCATTCGAAGAGAAGCCGATCGCTTTGTGATGATTGTCGAGGACATGCCGGCTACAATCGGCAAGTCGGGGAAAGAATTGCTGCAAGATGCGCCGGGCGTGTGGATCGACGACGATAAAATCTCCATCAACGGCAAGGGCGGCACGAAAATCTACGTGAACGAGCGGGAGTTGCGCATGGGCAACGACCAACTGCAATCGTTTTTGAAGGCATTGAAGGCAGAGGACGTGAGCCGCGTGGAGGTGATTCCTCAAACAGGGGCGGAATACAGCGCAGATGCCACCGGCGGCATCATTAAAATAGTGATGAAGAAAAACCGAGCCGACGGCATCATGGGCAACGTCGGCCTGTCTGCCAATTTCGGGAAATACCAGTCTGCTTTGAATCCTTCGGCTGCCTTGAACGTCAAAAAAGGAAAATGGACATTCAATTTGAATGGAAACGCATCGTTCTATCCCAACCAGCAACGCTACATGGACGAACGCAACGATTACGCCAACGGGTCGGCTTATGTGACGAGGACGGCAATGGATGCCGACAACATGGCTGCCGGAAATGTGCTTGCCGGCGTGTTTTTCGACCCGGATGCGTTTAATTCGTTGGGATTGGAGGTGAGCTACCAGCATTCGAAAATTCCGTGCCTGACGACGACCGATGCCGTTTTCGACCGCCTTTTTTATGAAGAGGAAATCGCAGGCTCGTATGATTCCCGCAGCCGCGACCTGTATTTCGACGCCACGTTCAATTACGTCCATCGGATGGATTCGCTCGGGTCGTCGCTGAAAACCATAGCATCCTATTCGCGCTCAAACGGCCGGCAAACGGCCGACAACGGGATGCATGTGCGCGTGCCTGCCTTTCCGGAACTGCCGGCGTTGTCGTCGGATTCGCTTTCCCGCAGCGAAGAACGTTCGGTCTACGATGTGGCAAATGTCAGTTTCGATTTCGATAAAAAATTCAATTCCAAATGGAGCGTCTCTGCCGGCGCAAAATACACATTGAATCTGATGAACAACGATGCGGACTACGTGCATTTGAAGGATTTGCAATGGCATCCTGTCGAAAGCCGCAATTACGATGAGCGTTACACGGAAAACATTTATGCGCTTTATGCGAAAGCGTCGGCGCGGTTCGGGCGGTTGTCGCTTGTGGCAGGCTTGCGCGGCGAGTTGACCGATGCTGAAAGCAGGGGAAAAATCGTGGAGCAACACTATTTCGATCTTTTCCCCAGCGGATTCTTGTCGTATGCGTTCGACGAGGCAAGCGCGCATTCGCTTACGTTCGGTTATGCGCGAAACATAGGGCGGCCGTCGTTTTGGTCGCTTAATCCGGTGAGGGACCAATCGTCAGATTATTTCTATCAGGCGGGAAATCCGAATTTGAAACCCACCTATACAAACAATTTTTGGCTTACGGGCGTAGTGAAATACCGCTATTCGCTGACATTTTGGGCCACGCTTTATAAAGACGCCATGATGCAGGGGTCGTTGCCCGACGTGCAAAATCCGGACAATGTGTTGTTTTCGACAATCAACGCCGATCGGCAGGAAATGTATGGCGCCACTTTGAGCCTGCCTTTCCAATTTGTGAAATGGTGGACGCTGAATGCCAACGTGTCGTATATTTACAAGGGCGACCGTCTGCTGGCAACCGACCCGATGCGTTGGTGCCATTGCGTGAATTTGTCGGCAAATACGGGTTTCACGCTTCCTCGGGATTTTTATTTCAATGTGACGTATTTTTTCCAAAATCAAGTATCACAAGGGGAGATGACGATAGGCGCGTTGCATTTTCTGAGCGCAAGCCTGAAAAAAACGTTTTCCGGCGGGCGTTGGACGGCATCGCTCAGCGCGAACAATTTGCTGAAAGCCGCGATGGATCTGACAATCGACACGAGCGCTTATCGCAGCGTTACGAATGTCGAAATTCCGGCTTCGTTCGGCGTGTCGCTCACTTATAATTTCAACGTCGGGGAAATGTTCAGGACCAAGCAAATTGAAAAAAATGTCGATGCGTCGCGTTTTACGAAGAGCGATCCCGCCGGCAAGTAACAATTTGGTAAAAAAGAGGAAAGCTTGTTTGTTTTTTGCATGACGGATTTTAACTTTGCGCTCATGAAAAAGATATTTATGCTGGTCGTGGCAATTGCAGGCATCTCGATGGGTGCTCATGCGCAATTGTTGTGGAAGATTTCCGGTAAAAATTTGGAAAAACCGTCGTATGTGTTCGGGACGCACCATGTGGCCCCCTTGTCGATTGTCGACAGCATTCCCGAAATGGGGACCGTGATTTCAGCGACGGAGCAAGTGTATGGCGAAATTGACATGCTTTCCATGCAGTCGTCCATGCAGCAAATGGCCATGGGCATGATGCTTCCGTCTGACACGACATTGCTCGATTTGCTTGGCGAAAAGGTTTATGTCGAAGTCGATTCCGTGATGGCGCATTATCGATTGGGTGGCCTTGGCAATCCTGCCATGCGGCGGATGAAACCGGCGGCATTGTCGTCGCTGCTGGCTGTGGCAATGTGCAGGGAGGCTTTGCCTGAGTTCGACCCCACGCAGCAATTGGATACGTATTTCCAATTGCAAGCAAGGGAAGCGGGCAAGCCGGTTGGCGGGCTTGAAACGGCGCAACAGCAAATAAAAATCTTATATGGCGCGCCGCTTCGCCGTCAGGCGGAACAGTTGGCATGCGTGGTAGAAAATGCCGATTGGAACGTGGCGTTGATGAAAAGCCTCGGTGACGCTTATATGCGGCAGGATTTGGACGCGCTTGAAGAGTTGATGTCGCAAAAGCTTGGCGGCGCATGCGACAGCACGCCGGAAGAAGATGAAATGCTCGTGGGCGGTCGCAATGATGTGTGGATGAAACAAATGCCGAAGATAATGGAAGCGCATTCCACGCTGTTTGTCGTCGGCGTGGGGCATCTTGTCGGCGAGCGCGGATTGCTTCGCCAATTGCAAAAATGCGGCTACCAAGTGGAAGGAATCAGATAAAAAAGGTACATGATGGAGGATTTTTTGGAAGTATGCAATGTGACAAAGCGGTTTTCCGGCCACACGGCGCTCGAAGGAGCAAGCCTGACGGCGCGGCGCGGGCGCGTGTTCGGCCTTCTTGGGCCTAATGGAGCCGGAAAAACGACAATGTTGCGCATCATCAATCGCATTTTCATGCCCGATAGCGGAGAAGTGCGCATCGACGGACGGTTGATGACCGACGATGACGTGCGGCGCATCGGTTATTTGCCGGAAGAGCGCGGGTTGTACAGGAAAATGAAAGTGGGCGAGCAGGCGCTTTATCTCGCCCGTTTGAAAGGATTGGACCGGCACACGGCAGAGCAACGGCTTGCGCGATGGTTTGAAAAGTTTGACATTGCCAGATGGCGCAACAAGAAACTCGAAGAATTGTCGAAAGGAATGCAGCAGAAAGTGCAATTCGTCATTACGGTTCTCCACGAGCCGGAGTTGCTCGTGTTCGACGAGCCGTTTTCCGGATTCGATCCTGTCAACGCGGAATTGCTGAAACGAGAGATTCTTGCATTGAAAGACGAAGGGCGCACCATCATATTTTCGACCCACAACATGAGTTCCGTGGAGGAAGTGTGCGACGACATTGCGCTGATCAATCGCTCGCATGTCGTTCTCGACGGCGAAGTGGGGGCTGTGAGGGCGCAATTCCGCACGGGCCTTTACGAAGCGGCTGTCGACGAATCGACGCCATTGCCGGACAACGGGAAAACCTTCCATTCTCTGTCGGTGGAAAAAAAGGGCGGGATGTTGCGCTATTCGTTGCAAAAAAATGAATCGGCATCCAACGCCGAATTGCTGGCAGAATTAAACCAAGCGGCAGACGTCCGTTTGTTTGCCGAGCAATTGCCCACAATGAACGATATATTTTTACAGACGGTTGGCGGCGCTGCGGTCGGCGATCGGCAAAAAGCAGAAACGAAATGAACGGAAAAATTTGGTTGGTGGCACGGCGCGAGTTTTCCGTGCGCGTGAAAAAACGGTCGTTTATTGTAATGACAATATTGATGCCGTTTCTGATGGCGGCATTGGTATTGATGCCGATGTTTCTTGCCATGATAAAAGACGGCGACCGTAAAACGGTGGCAGTTGTCGACAATACGGGGCTGTATGCGCCGGCATTGAAAAGCAATGCTTCGTATTTGTTTGTCCCGACGGAAAAGATGACGGCCGGAATGCGGTCGGATTCCACAGATATAGATGCGGTGGTGCATATCACCGGCAATTTGGTCGACAATCCGGCAGGCGCGGCGATCTATTCCCGCGAGGAAATTCCTGCCGATTTGACGGAATATGTGGGCGCCGTCTTGACCGAAGAAGCGCGAAAAGAGAAATTTGCGCGCTACGACATCCCCGGGCTGGATGCCATTATCGCCGATGTGCAGCAACCGGTGGCGGTGGCCACCATTCGATGGACCGACGACGGCGAGCAGCAGTCGATGGCGGATTTGATTGCCGCGACCGGCATGTTGCTGACGTTTCTCACTTATCTTTTTGTCATGAGCTACGGCGGCATGGTGTTGCAAAGTGTGGCGGAAGAAAAGTCAAACCGCATTGTCGAGCTGATGGTGTCGAGCGTGCGCCCGTATCAATTGATGATGGGGAAAATCGTTGGCATCGGGCTGGTGGGGCTGTTCCAAATGCTCGTGTGGGCCGTGATGCTTGCTGTGATATTCATGGGCGTGGGCGCGATGTCGGACACCGGCGTTTCGGCAGATTCGGTGGCTGAGATATTCTCGGCAGTCTTGTCGTTGCCTTTGGTGGAAATCGTGACGCTGTTCGTGTTGTATTTCATTGGCGGGTATTTGCTTTATGCTTCAATTCTTGCCGCTTGCGGCGCGTCGGTCAACGACGCGCAGGATTCGCAACAATTTTTGATGCCGGTGATGGTGTTGATGCTGTTTGCTTTCTATGCCGGTTTCTATGGCAGCACGAATCCCGACGGGCCGTTGGCCTATTGGTGCTCGTTCATTCCGTTCACATCGCCAATCGTGATGATGGTGAGGGTGCCTTATGGCATTCCCGTGTATGAGGAAATTTTGTCGATAGCGCTGCTCTACGTTTCTGCATTGGTGCTTTTGGCGCTTTCTGCAAAAGTCTATCGTACCGGCATTTTGATGTACGGGAAAAAAATTTCGTTCAAGGAGATGTTGCGCTGGCTGAAGCCTCACCATTAGGACAATATATCGGGCAATTCGGATAATTTATATTAATAAAACATGCTCTTTAACATGTTTTAAGCCTTTGCGCTTTTATTTATGACATATATCATAAAATCTACTGTTTCTTGTCTGTAATTTTGCACGTAATTTACTGTGTGTACAGTATTTTTGGTAGCAGAATAATGAGAAATACAAAAGGTTATAGAATTTTTATGAGTAAATTGACGTTATTGGGCTCGATGAAGCAAATGGCTTTGTCGGCCTTGATTTTTGGAGTAGCCTTGACTTCTTGCGGAAAGAAGGATGGCGAAGGACAGATGCAGCAATCTGCGCCTGCCGTAGGCGTTGTGACAGTGAAAAAGTCCAATGCGGTTTTTGAAACACTCTATCCTGCAACAATCAAAGGTAAAAAAGATGTGGAAATTCGTCCGCAAGTTTCGGGATTTATCACGCAAGTTTGTGTCGACGAGGGGCAAAAGGTTTCGGCCGGCCAAACTTTGTTTATCATCGACCAAGTGCAATATGAAGCAGCCGTGCGTCAAGCAGAAGCTTCTGTTGCCGCTGCGCAAGAGGCAGTGAACAGCGCGACGATCACGGCGCGCAACAAGCAGACGCTTTTCAACAAGAATGTGATTAGCGACTATGAAAATCAGTTGGCGCAAAACGATTTGGCTACTGCAAAAGCAAATCTTGCCCAAGCGAAAGCCGGTTTGGTGAACGCGAAGAAAAATTTGTCGTTCACGGTGGTGAAAGCACCGTCGGCCGGATATGTGGGTTCTATTCCGAATCGTGAAGGTTCGTTGGCGAGCCCGTCGTCGGCACAACCCTTGACCACGGTGTCCGACATTTCGGAAGTCTATGCCTATATATCGTTCAATGAAAAGCAAGTGCTCGAAATGACGCAGAATGGCGCAGTTTCGTTGGAACAAGCTCTTGGCGAAATGCCTGATGTGCGGTTGAAATTGGCCAACGGTTCTTATTATTCGGAAACGGGGAAATTCTCCACAATCACCGGTTTGCTCGACAATGCGACGGGCTCGGCGACGGTTCGCGTTTTGTTCCCGAATCAAAATGGAATGCTTCGAAGCGGTTCCACGGGTTCGATTGTGATTCCGGTGCATGCCAATGACGTCATTCTTATTCCGCAAAATGCGACGAATGAGATACAAGACCAGAAATTTGCTTATGTAGTCGGGAAAGACAATAAAGTTTCGTCACGCCCGATTCAAGTGCTTGCGCAAAACGACGGGCAGAACTATGCTGTCGTTTCCGGCCTTAGCGACGGAGAACGCATCGTCGTGGAAGGCGTTGGCGTGTCGGTTCGCGACGGAAGCGTGATAACGCCGGTAGATGCCGCCAAGCAACAAGCAGCGCAACAGAAACAATAGAGAAACAAACGCAGAAATTAAGCAACAATGAAATTAGACAGATTTATAAACAGGCCGGTACTATCGACCGTTATATCCATATTTATTGTCATTTTGGGTATTATCGGTATGCTGTGGCTGCCGATTACGCAGTATCCGGACATGGCACCGCCGACAATCAACGTGTCGACGACCTATACGGGAGCCGATGCCCAAACGGTGTTGAATTCCGTGATTGCTCCGCTTGAAGAGCAAATCAACGGCGCGGAAGGCATGACCTACATGGAATCGGAGGCTACCAATACGGGTAGTGCCGGCATCACGGTATATTTCAAGCAAGGCTTTGACCCCGACATGGCAGCCGTCGACGTGCAAAACCGCGTGTCGAAAGCGCTGAACATGTTGCCGGCGGAAGTGACGAAGGTGGGTGTCATCACGCAAAAACGCCAAACGTCCATGCTTGTCGTGTTCTCGCTTTATTCTCCCGACGATTCTTACGATGCGGAGTTTATCGAGAACTATATGAAAATCAATGTAATTCCGCAGATACAGCGTGTGAATGGCGTGGGCGACGCGATGGTGATGGGTGCCAGCTACTCAATGCGTATTTGGCTGAAACCCGACGTGATGGCGCAATATGGGCTGATGCCTACCGATGTGGTCACTGCGCTTTCGGAACAAAACATAGAAGCAGCTCCGGGTCAGTTTGGAGAGCAGGGAAACCAAAGCTTCCAATACGTGATGCGCTACAAGGGGCGCTTGGTGACTCCGGAAGAATTTGAAAATATCGTCATTCGCGCTACGAGCGATGGCGAGGTGCTTTACTTGAAGGACATTGCCGAATTGGAACTCGGCCGTGAAACCTACGGATTCAAAAACAAGACAAACGGACATGCTGCCGTGTCGGCAATGGTGATGCAGACGGCAGGTTCGAATGCGACGGAAGTCGTTGCCGGCGTGTTGGCCGAACTTGAAAAAGCAAAGAAGGACCTTCCGAAAGGATTGGACTTCAATGTGACGATGAACACGAACGACTTCTTGTATGCGTCGATCGAAGAAGTGATCAAGACGTTGATTGAGGCATTTATCTTGGTGTTCCTTGTGGTTTACGTCTTCTTGCAGGACCTTCGTTCCACGATCATTCCGGCCATCGCGATTCCTGTGGCGTTGATTGGTACGTTCTTCGGGCTTTACCTGATAGGTTTCTCCATCAACTTGTTGACGCTCTCGGCCCTTGTGCTTGCGATTGCGATTGTGGTCGACGATGCGATAGTGGTGGTCGAGGCCGTCCATGCGAAGCTCGATGAGGGCTATGCTTCGGCGAAGCAGGCCGCAATCGACGCGATGCGCGAAATAGGCGGCGCGATCGTTTCCATCACGCTTGTGATGATGCTGGTGTTCGTTCCGGTGTCGTTCATGCCGGGCACGTCGGGCACGTTCTATCAGCAATTCGGAATGACAATGGCGATCGCCATCGGATTGTCGGCACTGAACGCATTGACGTTGTCGCCGGCCCTTTGCGCCGTGTTCTTGCGTCCGCATAAAGACGAGCCGGGCAAAAAGAAAAACATCGTAAAGCGATTCCACTCGGGATTCAACTACTACTATGACAAGGTGCTCAACCATTATAAAGGATATGCAAATTTCTTTATTCGCCATAAAATCACATCGTTTGGCATTGTGGGCGCCAGCATTGTAGGGCTCGTAATGTTGATGGTATCGACTTCTACGGCACTTGTCCCGACGGAAGACACGGGCGTGCTTCTGGGCATGGTCAGCATGCCTCCGGGCACATCCATGGAAAAGACGGAAAAGACGCTCGACGAGGTAGACAAGATATTGGCGCAGATTCCGGCCGTCGACAGCCGTACGGAAATTTTGGGTTACAGCATCATAGCAGGCCAAGGCAACAACTATGGCACGTTCTTTATCCGGTTGAAGGATTGGAGCGAGCGTTCCGAAGAAGAGAGCGCAAGCGCCGTGCTCGCCCAAGTTTACCAAATGGTTGGACAAAAGGTGAAAGACGGAACGGTGATATTGCTTCAACCGCCGATGATTTCCGGATATTCCGCAACGAGCGGTTTCGAAGTGAAATTGCAGGATAGGACGGGTGGCGACATCAACAACTTCTTCCAGATTTATCAGAAGTTTATTGCCGCTCTCAACCAACGTCCGGAAATACAGCAGGCTTATTCAGCCTTCAACCCGACGTTCCCGCAGTATATGATTGATGTGGATGTCGTGAAAACGAAGCAGGCCGGTATCAGCCCGAGCGTGGTTTTGTCGACGTTGCAAGGTTATTATGGCGGTATGTATATATCCAACTTCAACCGTTTCGGAAAACTTTACCGCGTGATGATGCAGGCCGATCCGTCGGCGCGTATCTCGCCTGAGACGTTGAATCAGGTGAAAGTGCGTGTCGGGACGGAAATGGCGCCGATCACCAACTTCATTTCGCTTCGCCGCGTCTACGGTCCGGACGTGATCAACCGTTTCAACATGTTTACGTCCATATCGGTGACCGGTATGCCGAACGAAGGTTATAGCAACGGCGATGCCATCAACGCCATTCGCGAAGTGGCTGCCGAAACGCTTCCGCAAGGATTCAGCTATGAATTCTCCGGCTTGACGCGAGAGGAACAAAACACGTCGGCAGCATCGACGGCAATCGTATTCGGATTGTGCTTGCTGTTTGTCTATTTGCTTCTTTCGGCGCAATATGAAAGCTACATTTTGCCGTTGTCGGTTATTTTGTCTGTGCCGTTCGGTTTGATGGGTTCGTTCATTTTTGCCAAGATATTTGGCATCAACAACAACATTTATTTGCAAATCGGGTTGATCATGTTGATTGGCTTGTTGGCAAAGAATGCCATCTTGATTGTCGAATTTGCCCTCGACCGCCGCAAGACGGGCATGAGCATCACAGGTGCGGCCATTGCCGGCGCGGCAGCTCGTTTGCGCCCGATCTTGATGACGTCGTTTGCGATGATTATCGGATTGTTGCCGCTGATGTTTGCTTCGGGCGTCGGCGCCAACGGAAACCGCTCGCTCGGAACGGGTGCCGTAGGTGGCATGTTGATAGGCATGATTCTTCAAGTTTTGATTGTGCCGGCATTGTTCGTGGCTTGCCAGAAGATACAAGAGAAGATTTCTCCGATCAAGTGGAAAGACACAGACAATACGGACGTGGAAGATCAAATCGAGCAGTATACACGTAATTAAAACAGACTATCGATGAAACAAAATAGAATAATCACAATGGCTCTTGTCGCGGCGATTGCCGCGACAACGACCAGCTGCCACATTTACAAAAAATTCGAATTGCCCGAAGAAGGGCTTGCCGGAGAAGTGGCAGAAGCGCAAAAAGAGGAAATCGATTCAACGTCGTTGGGAAATGTGGCATGGGACGACATGTTTACCGACCCCCAATTGCAGGCGTTGATTCAGATAGCGCTCGACAATAACGTGGATTTGGAGAATGCGCGATTGAATGTGGAAATAGCCAACGCCCAATTGCTCGGCTCGAAGTTGAGCTATTTGCCATCGTTGTCGCTCACGCCGAATGGCGGCACGGCATCCTATGGCGGATCGAAAATCACGCGCGACACATGGTCGTATCAAATTCCGGTGACGGCAAGTTGGGAAATCGACATCTTCGGGCGTTTGCTCAACACGAAGCGCCAAGCCCAGTCGGCAGTGCTCCAAAGTGAAGCATACCAGCAAGCTGCCCGCGCTCAAATCATCAGCGGGGTGGCGAATTGCTACTACACGATTGTGATGCTTGAACGCCAATTGCAAATACTGAACGAAACTGCCGACATTTGGAAGCAAAGCATTCAGACGATGCAGGATTTAAAAGAAGCCGGACGCTACAATGAAGTGGCTGTCGTGCAAAGCAAGGCAAACTATAATAGCTTGCTCGCAACGATTCCGCAAACGGAAGTGTCGTTGTATCAAGCATACAACACCTTGTCGCTCCTCCTGAACCGTCCGTATCAGAAATGGGATGTAGACACGGCCTACGAACCCGCATTCCCTGAATATATGGAAGAAGGCGTGCCTTTGAAATACCTTGCGGCCCGTCCCGACGTGAAGGCGGCAGAGCAATCGCTTGCTTCGGCTTATTATGCGACGAATCTCGCACGGACTGCATTCTATCCGAATTTGGTGATTTCGGCAAGCGGCGGCTTTACCAACTTGCTGGGATCGGTGATCAAGAATCCGGGCGAATGGTTCTTCCAGCTTGCAGGACAATTGACAGCTCCGTTGTTTAATCGCGGGCAAAACATTGCCACGTTGAAAGCAGCCAAGGCGCAACAAGAACAGACGTTGAACAATTTCGAATATACCGTGCTTAGCGCAGGCGCAGAGGTGTCGGACGCATTGGTGGCGTATACGAAAAACAAAGAACGTGCCGTGAACTTGAAAGCGCAAGTCGAAAATTTGTCGAAAGCAGTGGAATACAACAACGATTTGTTGAAATATGGCACGGCTACTTATCTTGAAGTGCTCACCGCCCAACAATCGCTTTTGAGCGCGCAAATGTCGGAAATACAATGCCTGCTCGAAATCCAGCAATCGGCAATCAGCTTGTATCAAGCTCTTGGCGGAGGACGATAGGAATTTACAAACTCTAAATAAGACACAATGATTAGTCCATTAGCATTTGTTGACCCCGCAGCCAAGCTCGGCAACAACGTAACAGTGCATCCGTTTGCCTATATCGACAAGGATGTGGAGATTGGAGACGATTGCGTCGTAATGCCGAACGCAAGCATTATGGAAGGCGCGCGCCTCGGAAAAAACGTGAAAGTCTACAATGGAGCGATTGTCAGCGCCGATCCGCAGGATTTCCGCTGGAAAGGCGAGCGTTCGTTTTGCTTGATAGGCGACAATGTGGTGATTCGGGAGATGGCAATCGTCAACCGGAGCATTCATGAAGGCGGTTCTACAAAAATTGGCAGCAATTCGTTTATCATGGCCGAATCGCATGTGGGACACGATACGGAAGTATGCGACAATTGCGTGCTTGGAAACAATGTGTTGATTTCAGGCGACGTGAGAATCGAAAGCTGCACGGTATTGTCGACCGGCGTGAAAGTGTATGAAAAAAGCCGCATCGGGCAATGGTGTTTCATCAAGGGCGGCTGCCGTATTTCCGGCAACGTCCCGCCGTTTGTGATTCTTGCACACAATCCTGCCGCTTACTATGGCGTGAATGCTACAATCATGCGCCATCATAACGTTTTCAGCGAGGAGGATATCGACGATATCGCAAAGGCATATCGGCATATTTACCAATGCAACGTGTCGCTGTTCAATGCCGTGAAGCGCATCGAGGCCGATATTCAAGAAAGCAAAGTGCGCAATGCGATTTTGGCATTCATCAAAGAATGCAACAACAAGCTGATAGCACTTCCAAAATTGGACGTATACGATCGATAATAGCCAATTAATAGATTGAGGCGGGAAGCGGGGTTTTCAACTCTCGCTTCTCGTTTTTTTATGGGATCATAAGAGCAGCGTGGCAACGGCGTAGAAAGGGAATAAGGCAATGGCGGCCACGCAAAAGACAACGAGCCACGTCAGGGTGCGTTCCGACCAGCTCCGGCAGTCGTCGAGTTGCCCTTGCTTCCATTTCTTTTCTGTTTTTATGGCATGGACGATTGCGACGGCTGCAAATGGCAGCAGCATGTAGAAAAACGGATTGAGGAACGCTTTGATGAAAGTGCCTTTCGAAAATATAAAAGCAACGATGGCAATCGTAACGATCACGGCAGTTGTGCGGGAGTAGGGGTTTTTCTGTGGGCCGGCAACAGCTTGCGCTCCGGCGAAAAGCGTGCGATTCAATTCCGGCACTACTCCTGCCGGAGTCCAATCTTTCAAGCCTTTGTGCCAAACAAGCGTTTTCGGCGTTACGCCAAGGATGCGCAATTCATCCATGGCGAAAGGCCCCGTGCTTTTCCCGTTTTGAACAATCCAATAATTCATAGTACAAATATAGTGCAAGCCGAGGGAAAAGCAAAGAACTTGTTCGATTTGCTTTTCCGAGGCGCCGCCTGTATTATCCAAATATAGTGCAAGCCGAGGGAAAAGCAAAGAACTTGTTCAATTTGCTTTTCCGAGGCGCTGCCTGTATTATCCAAATATAGTGCTACCGGCAATATCTTCCACTTTCTCTATGTCGGCGGCGATAGGGGAAACGGCTCGGATTTTGGAGTTGCGGCGGTTCGTTACCGGAGAAAGATGATGCTAAAAATTTTTTCGAAATTAGTTTTCTAAATGCTAACGAGCAGATGCGTTTTGGCATTTATGCCACGAAGCGGGCATAAAACGTTCAAAAATATGAAACAAATGTTTATAGAGATAGAAAAATGGTTTTCAGGCTTTTTGCACTTTTTAATGCCGAGTATGTCCTGATTGCAAATAATATGATATTTATCATATAGTATTTTATTGCGGAGCATATATTTTTGCATGAAGATGTCGATTGTGTCAGTTGCAAAGGAGGAAACAAAATAATGTATTTATCAAAAAAAGATATTTCAGAATGGATCGCTAGCCTAAAAGCAGGTGACGAGGTTGCTGTCCAAATAACACGGATGGATGGTGTCATAGTTTCTAGTGAGCGTGGCATTGTCGACAAGTGGTTGGGAAAGAGACTTATAGTTGTTAACGGTAAGCGTTTTGTTCCTAGTACTGGTTTAAGACAAAGTAACGCTTTTGTCCCTGGTCAAAAGACAATCGTGGAACAACTTTTTCCCTTGGATGCTTTGCTTTTGGATGAGGAAGAACTTTTCAAAAGAGACACTATTATTCAAAAGTTGAAAGAGTCTGCTGAAGGTCTAGAGCACGCGCAGACTTCTTCTTCATTAGTCGTTTCTAGGGTTCTTCGTAAGCTATCAGTCTTAGACGTTGGTGATGTATATGATCTAAATGAACTACGTTCCTCTAGTAACACAGAAGACTTAGAAGATAGTGCTTTATTGGACAGACGGAAACTCTCAGAGAAGAAACGTTGTCTAAAGACTCTGGACCGTATGCTTACCAATTAAAGTCAAGATAATACCTTGGGTGCTTTTAAGTTAATCTCTATTTTGGGAGAAGTAGCTTCTCAATTTACTGATGCTGAAAATGAGGTAAGTGAATGTTAGGCTATGTCATTATGTTTGTAGTTATGTTTGCCATCAAGTGTGTAACTCTTACTTTTGTGAAGAATAAAGAGTCTACAGTAGTCAGTACTTTTCTGAGTGGCACGAATCAGATTTTTCTTAATACGATTGTCTGGTTTCTACGACTAACAGCCATGTTCCAGTTTTATCTTTTGGTGGTGGACAATAATCTAACTGTTATCCCTATAATTGTTGGTTTTATTCTACCTAATGTCTTGTTGTGGTTTAAGGGAATCAAAGCTTCTTTATCGAATTTGCTAGTCCATTGGTTAAAATCAGTTATTGGTCATAAGTATAGAACATGCCCATTTTGTCATGAATCACATTTATTCTTTCGATACACAGAAGACCGCACAGCTACATATTACTATCTCTTGACTGAAGATGATAGTCTTGTGGCCATTGGAGATTTTGATAATAGTGACCATCCTGCACGTTTCTTTTTAAGTAACGACGAATCACATTTTGATGAGCTGGTTGATGCCATGCTACCTTATATGTTGCTTGGAATGGAAGAGGTGGTCTATGTAGGTGGGCGACAACAGCGATTGGCTAGAGAATTGTATTGTGTCGATTGTCAGGAACGAGTCAGTGAAGATAGTGGAGTACAATTTGGTGAAGTACTTTTAAGTGAGCATAGGCATGAAGATCATAAAGCTCTTGTTTAGTTTTCGGTATTGAAGTTATTCTTGGATGTAGGAAAAGCAAACGCACTATTTTTAATTGGTGCTTTTTTGTTGGTAATAAACTTTTAAAAGAAATAATTGGAATAATATAAATATAGTGATACTTAATATATCCATAAAGATATGTCATAATTCATTTTTTTCAAATTAATTTAGTAGCCCTTAGATCGGAATTTTTTGAAGTAGAGTCAGAAAATACTGTTAATGATAAATTAAGTACCGTTTCTGACAAGAACTCCTATTGTGTAGCAGTCTGACATATAATGAGTTCGTAAACAAAATTAATAAATGGAGGCCCATATGTTTAAAGTAGAAGAGGTTAAGAAGTCCTTTAAAAATAAAGAAGTTTTAAAAGGTGTTTCTTTTTCTATCGGTGAGGGTGATAAAGTCGCCTTACTTGGAAATAATGGTGCAGGAAAGAGCACATTATTGAAAATTATTGCAGGACAGTTGGCTGCGAACTCAGGTAAAATCAGTACTTCTCTAAATTACCAAACGGAAATCGGTATGATGCCGCAAGGTGATATCTTAATAGATGATTTGACGGTTTCTGATTTAGTTTATCTAAAAAGTAAGATGAACCAAATTGATAGTATTAATGTTGATGAATTCTTGGATATGGTGGAATTACGAGATTTTAAAAACCATTATGTTTCAGGACTATCAGGTGGTCAAAAGAGACGACTTTCGTTATTGCTAACTATCTTAAATTCTCCTAAGCTGATTTTTTTAGATGAACCGACAACGGGAATGGATTTAGAATCTGTTGATAATTTTTGGAAACTTTTGGAGAAACAAAATTTTACTTCAGTTGTTGTAACACATGATTTTAATCAGATTGACCACTTTTTTACAAAAGTGTTGATTTTGAAAAATGGTCGTATTGCTGCTCATGAATCAGTTGAAGAAATTCATAAAGCTGGTAAGACAATCGAACAGTTTTATCGCGAGAAAGTATAAATGGAGAAATAATGATGATTAATATGATTCAACTTAAACAAGTATTGAGAAATAAACGATTCTTGTTATTTACGATTTTTATCCCTGTAACATGGTACATTTTCTTATACAACATTCAACAGGGAATTGTTCCTAATATTATGCTCGGCATCGCAGTATTTATCGGTATTATTGGTAATAGTCTAGCAACGTTTAGTAAACGAATTTCCTCAAATATTGGTTTTTACTCTTTTGAATCAAAGTTCACAAAATATAGTGTAAAAAAGTACCTCTTAGATCAGACATTTGTTCAAATCATTCTTAATAGTCTTATTTTTATAGTTGTGCTTGGTATAGCAGTAGCATTTTTTAAATTTCCTATCACCGGAAATCTAGCTATTCAGTTTTTGTTGCTAACTATGATGGGAATTTATTTTAGTATCATTGGCTTTGTCTTAGGTGTAAGATTAGATTCACAAATCCTTGATACTGTGAGCTTTCCGATTATTATTTTAGCATCAATGACAATTATTCCTTTTGCTACCCTAGGAGCAAAAGAAGGATTTATGGGACTTGTAAGTAAACTACAAATGATTTTTCCGGGATATTATTATACAAATATTATCAATTCAATTTCATCAGGAAAGGAAATCAATCTAACAGATTTTATTTTATTTGTAACAGTATTTATTTTGAATATTCTTCCATTATATTTCTTAGTTCCAAAGGTAAAATTTGTAAAAGCAAAATAATTATTGATGAACTAATATAAGATTATTCTCAGGCTTAAGATAAAGTCCCTTGAAGTACAACTTCAAGGGACTTTTCCTGTTAAAAGACATATCAATGGGTTTATCCACTGTGGATGTGGGAGAGCAGTACTTTTCTCTTCTATAGCTTGATTAATAGTTAACATTCACATTGTGGATTTAAAACTCATTACAACCATAAGAAGCCTTAAGAAGTTCTTCGTGAACGTTCAAAGTTCTTGCATAAGAGAATTAACCAATATTTAGAAGAGATTTCAGGCAACACCATATTTTTAAGAAAAGACATTGCTACAAGCTATATACCAAAAAAGTATAATTTAAATACAGACATGAAGGCATAAGGTTATTACCATATGGAGTTATAAGCAGTAACGACTAAATTCGTAGTTAATTGAAGAAAATTTTATCGCCCTATTGTAAAATGAAGTGCAACACAAAAGACATGTTCATCTGATATACTAG
>UQKE01000044.1 GCA_900541555.1 uncultured Porphyromonadaceae bacterium
CGCGCGCCATTTGCTGGCGTCTCCAAAATTTGTTTCTTTTGTCCATCGTCTCTTTGTATTAAAGTTAGGATGAACAATGATTTTACTTTTGTGAGACTTAATGTATCCATAGTTATTCCTTTTTATTATTTATACTTCAAAACAACTTCCTCAAATCCATCGAAAAGAAATCCTCCGCACTAATACCTCCGTCACCCACAATAAAAGCCGTTTGCGGATGAAACAGCTTGCGAAACTTATCCAATCCTTCCGTCCGCTTCTCTGCATTGCTTTTCACCTCAATGGCAACCACCGCTCCTTTCTTGCGCAGGACGAAGTCTACTTCATCGTCTCGCTCACGCCAATAAAATACCTCAAAGCGATGCACGAAAGCTTGATTCACCAAATAGGCACCGATGGCCGACTCAAAGATGCGTCCCCATGCCTTGCGGTTAAGAATGACCTGTTCAAATGTCAACGGGCTATACACCATCTTCAACGCATTGTTATATACTTGCAACTTGGGGATGCTGGCGCGCCTTCGAGCCATATCTATGCTGAACTTCTGCAGTCCGCAAAGCAACCCTCTTTCATCCAACAGATTGATATAGCCTGCCAAAGTCACCGTATTTCCGGCATCTTGAAGCGAACCTAACATTTTGTTCAATGAAAGCAATTCGCCCGAATAAGCTGCACCCAACTCAAAGGTTTGACGGAGCAAAGCAGGCTTGCTTATCGGCGTATTCATCAAAATGTCTTTATTAATGGTTGCCTCAATAATCGCCAACTGAATATATTGCCCGAAACGATCTTCATCGCCAATCAAGGTTGCTGCTCCGGGATAACCCCCGTAAAACATATATTGGTCGAGTGAAAAACCGAAACACTCCTGCATCTCCCGATAGCGCCAATGGCTCATGCGTATCTCCTCAAAACGACCGGCCAAGGATTCAGACAAACCCTTTTCCAACAACACTCTGCTACTCCCCAAAAGTAATACTTTGATATTGCGGCCGTGGAACGTGTCATCATCCCATTCTTTCTTTACCGCCTCACTCCAATTGGCTATCTTCTGTATCTCGTCAATTACAAGAACAACGCTCTCCCATCCCCTGCTTTCCTTCAAACTGCGTGCAGCCGCCCAACAATCGGAAATCCAAGCATTATTCGAAGCCGGAACATTATCGGCTGAAAAAAGCCGGTAAGGCATATCCAAATCTTGAAGCACTTGCTTAACCACGGTAGACTTACCTATCTGACGGGCACCCATCACCACTTGAATGAACTTTCGTGGCTCTTTCAACCGTTCTGTAATTATTTGATATTCTGCTCGTTTATACATACATTCACATTTTACTCAATGGAGTGAGTAATTTTACTCAATGCAAAGATAATAAATACATTCAACTAATAATCAAAATTATACAAAAAGATACCCACCGGCGACGCACTATGCGCCGGCGGCGGGCAAGCCTTTTGCATTATGTCAAGCTCTCGTCAATGAGAAGGACGCAAGTTTCTGCGTCATGCAAATATCAAAATCATCAACTGGGCCGTAATGACTCGCAGGAACATCGACAACGGGTAGACCGTGGAGTAAGCCACCGCCGGAGCGTCGTTGTTGGCCACCTTGTTGGAATATGCCAATGCAGGAGGATCTGTATAGCTGCCGGCCATCAAACCAATGATCGACAAATAGTTGAATTTATATTTGGCACGCGCTATGACGCTCACGACAACCAATGGAATCACCGTGATAAGGAATCCCCACAACACCCACAAAGCGCCTCTGCTGTTGAACACCGTTTCCGCAAACTTTTCGCCGGCGCCAAGTCCTACCGAAGCAAGGAAGAGGCAAATTCCGATTTCCCGCAGCATCAGGCTTGCACTCGACGACGTGTAAGTGACCAATTTCAATTTGTAACCAAAACGGCTCAACAAAATTGCCACGACAAGCGGACCGCCGGCAAGACCGAGCTTCATCGACGCCGACATGTTGGGCAGCGCAATGGGTATGGACCCCACGATGATTCCCAAGAAGATGCCGACAAACATCGTCACCATGTTCGGCTCATGCAAACGCTTCATGGAGTTGCCCAGCCGCGTGGCCAACCGCTCAATGTGGTTCGGATCGCCAACGACAGTCAACCGGTCGCCCACTTGGAGCGTCAAGTTCGGGCTGGCAAGCAGGTCGACTCCTGCACGATTCACACGCGTCGCATTCAGGTTGTAGCCGTTCTGCAACCGCAACGAACCGAGCGTGCGCCCGTTGTAATGGCTTTTCGTCACAAGTATGCGCCGCGAAACGACACCGCTCTGCTGCAACGTTTCCAACTTCTCGTCGACCGACGATCCAATCACAGAACTAAACACCGGCTCGTCCTGCACGGAACAAACAATCAACAGCAAATCGCCATTGGACACCACCGTTTTCGATGTCGGAATGATAATCTCTCCCGTCGCACCCGATTTCATGCGCGACACGACAAAGTTATGATCGATTATTTTGTGGAGTTCTTCAATATTTTTGCCTTCGATCAACCGATTTTCCACCTTGAACGTCACGGCATAAGGCTTCAATTGGCTGTTTTCTTTCTCATCCTCGATTGCCTTTGTCTCATTTTCGACCTTGATCTTAAAGATCACTTTCAGCAAAATCATCGACAAAATAATGCCAACGACACCCAGCGGATAAGCGGCAGCATAACCCATCGACAAATCGTCGGCTCCGGCCAGCGCCTTGCTGTCCAAGGCTTGCTGAGCGGCACCAAGACCCGGAGTGTTGGTCACGGCTCCCGACAAGATACCGACAATTTGCGGTATCGTGACGTCATCTTTATTCATATAATAAATGCCCAACGCCACCGCGACGTTCAAAAATATGACAATCGTAGCCAACAAGTTCATTTGCATCCCGCCACGCTTAAACGACGAAAAGAATCCGGGACCCACCTGAATGCCTATCGAGAAAACGAACAAAATCAACCCGAAATCCCTAATGAAATTCAACAGGTCCGCGCTTCCCACCGTCAGATGGAAATGCGCCGAAACAATGCCGACAAACAAAACGAACGTCACGCCCAACGACACTCCAAAAAACTTGATTTTGCCCAAAAGCACGCCCATTGCGATGACTACGGCATAAACCAAAATGTCATGGGCAATCGAATTTTCCGTAAAAAGTGAAACTAACCAATCCATCAAATCTTAATTTTCAAGCTGCAAAATTACATCTTTTTTCCCAAACTTTTTTCCCTCTGCCCGTAAAAAAACGGAAACATTCCATTCGCGTCGCATCCCCCATAAGCTGCGTTCGCAACGCAAATCGAGCAAGCTCTTTGCGTTGCACACAAATTACACTACCTTTGTGCTTCGAAATGGACAAAACAACCACTATGCTTCAAATCGGGAACGTATTGGCAAGCCTCGACATCGTGCAGCGCTTTTTCTGCTGCAACCTCGACAAATGCCTCGGAGAATGCTGCATCGAAGGCGATGCAGGAGCGCCCATTACAACCGAAGAATACGACAAACTAAAAGAAATTCTGCCTATCGTATGGGACGACCTTCTGCCGGCGGCGCAAGAGGTCGTCGAGCAACAAGGCGTGGGCTACGTCGACAGCGAAGGCGATTTGGTCACCTCCATTGTCGACGGCCGCAACTGCGTTTTCACATGCTACGGGCCAAACGGCCTTTGCCAATGCGCCATCGAAAAAGCCTTCCGCGAAGGGAAAACCGATTTCCAAAAGCCCGTGTCGTGCCACCTGTACCCTGCCCGTGTTACCGACTATCCGACATTTTCCGCCATCAACTACCACCGTTGGAAAATATGCAAAGCGGCCGAAACATTAGGCCGGCAAAAAGGCATCCGCCTGTATCAATTTCTCGAAGCGCCGCTTACACGCCGTTTCGGAAAAGATTGGTACGACGAATTCAAAACCGCCTGCGAAGCATATATCGAACAATTCGAAAAATAATTCCCGTATTTTTTGACAATCCAAAATTTCATAATACCTTTGCCCCCGATAAGAGCGGCATTTCGCCATTTCTGATTCTTATCTTTCCTTCAATTTATTTTTTCACTTGATTCAATTTAATCAAACGAACCAAATATCCATAATTCTACGTGCGTCATCTCGCGCCGTAAAATTCGATAATCAATTATGCTGTATAATTTAGAAAACTTAACTGCTGCTTCGCAACAGGAGCTGTTGGAAATTGCTCAATCGTTCGGCATCAAAAAAGCCGACAAAATGGAATCGCAAGAATTGATCTTCACCATTCTCGACCAGCAAGCAATCAACAAAGCGAAAGAATCGGCTTCAAAAAGCGAAGAAAAGAAAACCACCAGAACAAAAAGCAAGAAAAAAACACAAACCAAACCCGTTCCATCAACTCCGCAAGAAAAGGCCGAACTGCCGGAACAAAACGACAAACCCGAGTCTGAAACGCCGGCCGCTTTGACGGAACCGGCCGAAGCGCAAAAAGCCGAGACGGACGCCGCAACGCCGCTCCCCGCAGGGAAACCCGCAAAAAAACGCGCAACAAAAAAAGCCACCGCACAAAAAGCGAATGCCGATTCGGGCATTTCCGACAACCAGCCGGCACTGCCGAGCACTCCCGAAACGCCTGTGACGGAAAAAGCCGAAGTGCAGGCCGAAACACCGGCGGTTTCCCCCGAACCGGAAAATGCGGAGACAGAAACGACGGAACAAAAAAACAACACGCCGGAGCAACCGAAGAAAAAAGATTCTTCTTTCTCCACTTTTTTCAGCGGCGGGCAAAAATTTGTTCCCCGCTCGCAACGGCAGCAAGAAAACAACCTTTTCAACACGCCTGCGACAGGAAATGCCGAAACAACCAACAATTCACCGGCACCCACGCAGCAACCCTATCAGCCAAACCAACAAAACAAACAGAAAAACAACCGCCGGCAGCAGCAAATGCAACAACGGGCCAACAAACAGCAACGCCCTCCCATGCAAATGCCACACTACGACTTCGAAGGAATCGTGAAAGGAGCCGGCGTGCTTGAAGTAATGCCCGACGGCTACGGCTTCCTCCGTTCATCAGACTACAACTATCTATCGTCGCCCGACGACATTTATGTGTCGCAAGCACAAATCAAGCAAAATGGCTTGAAAACAGGCGACGTGGTGGAAGGCACAATCCGTCCGCCCAAAGAAGGAGAAAAATTCTTCCCGCTTTGCACCGTTGAAAGCATCAACGGCCGCACGCCCGAATTTGTACGCGACCGCGTCCCATTCGAGCATCTCGTGCCACTATTCCCCGATGAAAAATTCGATCTGACAAGCGGAAAGACATGCAACATTTCGACCCGCGTCGTCGACATGTTCTCGCCTATCGGAAAAGGACAACGCGGACTCATCGTCGCCCCTCCGAAGACAGGCAAAACCATCTTGCTCAAAGATATTGCTAATGCCATCTCGGAGAACCACCCCGACACCTACATGATCATCCTGCTGATCGACGAGCGCCCCGAGGAAGTGACCGACATGGCTCGCAGCGTCAACGCCGAAGTTATCGCTTCCACGTTCGACGAGCCGGCCGACCGCCACGTGAAAATCGCGGGTCTCGTGCTTGAAAAGGCAAAACGCATGGTAGAATGCGGGCATGATGTCGTCATCCTGCTCGATTCCATCACCCGCCTTGCCCGCGCCTACAACACCGTTTCGCCCGCTTCGGGCAAAATTCTCACCGGCGGCGTCGACGCCAATGCCTTGCAAAAGCCGAAACGCTTTTTCGGAGCAGCGCGCAACATCGAAAACGGCGGCAGCCTGACCATCATCGCCACGGCTTTGACAGAAACAGGCTCGAAGATGGACGAAGTGATTTTCGAAGAATTCAAAGGCACGGGCAACATGGAGCTCCAACTCGACCGGAAATTGTCGAACAAACGCATTTTCCCCGCTGTCGACATCATCGCATCCAGCACCCGCCGCGACGACTTGCTGCTCAGCCAAGACACGATCAACCGCATGTGGATACTTCGCCGATTCCTTTCCGACCGCACTCCGATCGAAGCCATGGAATTTATCAAAGACCGCATGGAAAAAACTCGCAGCAACGAAGAATTGCTGCTCACAATGAACGATTAACCCTCAACCATTTTCTTAGTTGACAAAGCGGGAGCGCCTCAAATTGAAGTGTTCCCGCTTTATTTGACTCATGCACGCCCACAAAAAAGCAGCAACGATTATCAAAAATAGAGAAAATACGTTGGCATATAGAAATTTATGCTTACCTTTGCGCCGACTTATAACAACATAATGTCTAACTTACTAAACTTTTAATTTATTAACAATTTATTCTAAATGAGCGAATTAAAAAATTCTCCTATCGCCGATTTCGATTGGGATTCGTACGAACACGGACAAGTGGAAAGCGGCAAAACTCGCGAAGAGTTGACGAAGACTTACGATGACTCTTTGAACAACATCAAAGACAAAGAGGTCATTGAAGGAACTGTAATTGCGTTGAATAAACGCGATGTCGTCGTGAACATCGGTTACAAATCGGACGGCATCATCCCGTTGAACGAATTCCGCTACAACCCCGAATTGAAAGTGGGCGACAAAGTGGAAGTGTTCATCGAAAACCAAGAGGACAAAAAAGGACAATTAATCCTCTCCCACAAAAAAGCACGCGCGGCTCGCAGCTGGGATCGCGTGAACGAAGCTCTTGCCAACGATGAAATCATCAAGGGCTACATCAAATGCCGCACGAAAGGCGGTATGATTGTCGATGTATTCGGCATCGAAGCATTCTTGCCGGGTTCGCAAATCGACGTGAAGCCGATTCGCGACTACGATGTGTTTGTTGGAAAAACAATGGAATTCAAGGTTGTGAAAATCAATCAAGAATTCAAGAATGTGGTTGTTTCCCACAAAGCGCTCATCGAAGCCGAACTCGAATTGCAAAAGAAAGAAATCATCGCCAAACTCGAAAAAGGACAAGTGCTCGAAGGTACTGTCAAAAATATTACATCCTATGGCGTGTTTATCGACCTTGGCGGCGTAGACGGTTTGATCCACATCACGGATTTGTCGTGGGGACGCGTAAACGACCCGAACGAAGTTGTGAAATTGGACGAAAAACTCAATGTGGTCATTCTCGACTTCGACGACGAAAAGAAACGCATTGCCCTTGGCTTGAAACAACTTCAACCGCATCCATGGGACGCGCTCGATCCGGATTTGAAGGTGGGCGACAAAGTGAAAGGCAAAGTAGTCGTTATGGCCGACTATGGCGCATTCGTGGAAATCGCTCCGGGCGTGGAAGGCTTGATCCACGTATCGGAAATGTCGTGGTCGCAACATTTGCGTTCAGCTCAAGACTTCATGAAAGTGGGCGACGAAGTGGAAGCTGTCGTTCTCACGCTCGACCGCAAAGAGCGTAAAATGTCGTTGGGCATCAAGCAACTGAAAGCTGATCCGTGGGAAAATATCGAAGAAAAATATCCGGTAGGATCGAAACACACGGCAAAAGTGCGCAACTTCACGAACTTCGGCGTATTCGTTGAATTGGAAAAAGGCGTAGACGGCTTGATCCACATCTCCGACCTCTCGTGGACGAAAAAAATCAAACACCCGAGCGAATTTACGCAAATCGGTGCCGACATCGAAGTGCAAGTGCTCGAAATCGACAAGGAAAACCGTCGTTTGAGCCTCGGACACAAACAATTGGAAGAAAATCCGTGGGATGTGTTTGAAACGATCTTCACCGTAGGAAGCGTTCATGAAGGAACAATCGTTGAAATGCTCGAAAAAGGCGCTGTGATTGCATTGCCTTACGGAGTGGAAGGATTTGCAACCCCGAAACATCTTGTAAAAGAAGACGGCACGCAAGCGCAAGTCGACGAGAAACTCAACTTCAAAGTGATTGAATTCAACAAGGATGCCAAACGCATCATTCTTTCCCACAGCCGCATCTTCGAAGATGAAGCAAAAGCAGAAAAAGCAGAAGCTAAAAAGGCTGCCAAGAAAGCCAAAGCTGAAGAAGCAGCAGTGAATACGCCTATCGAGAAAACTACGTTGGGCGACATTTCCGAACTCGCCGCTTTGAAAGAGAAATTGGCGAAAGGCGAAGAATAATCTTTGAGATTCTCTCTATAAGAAGATTGCCGGGAATTAAAATTTCCGGCAATCTTTTTTTATTGACATTTTTCCATCGCATCGGATTCACTGCGCAAAACAAACGGGGGATGCCGAATGAGCATCCCCCGTTTGTTCTAAAATGAATTTCCGACTTATTTTTTGAAGAATCGGTTGTAAAGTCCTTCGAAGCCTTGTCCGTGGCGAGCTTCGTCTTTTGCCATTTCATGCACAGTGTCATGGATGGCATCAAGATTCAATTCTTTCGCGCGTTTGGCGATACGCATTTTGTCGGCATTTGCACCGGCTTCGGCAGCCATGCGTTTTTCGAGGTTGGTCTTTGTATCCCATACCATGTCGCCGAGAAGTTCTGCAAATTTGGCAGCATGTTCGGCTTCTTCCCAAGCGTAACGCTTGTATGCTTCCGCAATTTCGGGATAGCCTTCGCGATCTGCTTGGCGCGACATGGCAAGATACATGCCCACTTCCGTGCATTCGCCGTTGAAATGCGCGTTGAGGTCTTTTATCATTTCGTCGTCGCATCCTTTGGCAACGCCAATGACATGCTCTGTCACGAATTGAAGCGCTTCATCTTCTTTCAATTCTTTGAATTTGCTGGCAGGTACGCCGCATTGCGGACATTTTTCGGGAGGGTTCTCGCCTTCGTAAACATAACCGCATACTGTACAGATAAATTTCTTTTTCATTGTTGTAAGGATTTAGTGAATTAATATTTTTTTTCTGTTTGCCGCCGACTGCCTGCCGCTGCAAGGCATTCTCGGCAATGTCCCTTATAGTTGATTTCCACTTCGTCGACCACATAGGCGTCGCCCATCGCATGATCGCATACGTAAACAAAAGGCACGTCGAATATCCTGCCGCACGACTTGCACAGGAAATGGCTGTGGGGCGTTGTCACGCTGTCGTAATGGGCTGTTTTTTTGTCAATGGTCAATTCCGTCACGGCATCGTGCGCTTCCAACAGTTTCAATGTGTTGTATATGGTTGTTTTCGACAATGTCGGCATCGTTTCTACCAAATCGCCATAGATAGCGTCGACTGTCGGGTGTGTCCGATGGTTCAACAGGTATTCCATGATGGATATTCGTTGAGCCGAGGGTTTTATCCCGTGGCATTTCAGCATCTCTATGGTTTCTTGGGTAGCCATTGCTTAGATTACTTATTTGAAATCGTTACAAAATTATACTTATTATTACTGTGCACCAAATTTTCAAACCATTTTTTCATCCGCGTAGTAGTTAAAAAAACAAAACAAGGCTCAGGCCGCCTTTCATTTTCATTTGGAATGCTTGGCATGTGCGCGCCGCAAGCGAGTGTGGTAGCTGCGTTTTTTATACGCAGGTCCGTTGTAGCGATAAGCAAACCCGTCCCAATCTTTGGCTTTCAAATATTTCACCAATTTCATATTGATGCAAAATTGGGCGAACAATTCGAGCTGCTCTGCTTCTGATTTGCTCATTCGCTCCACGAATTCTTCAAGGGAGGCGCACCCGCAATTTTTCCAATTGAAACCGCCTATCTGGAACATGCCCCAGAATGTGGCTTTTTCGGCTATTTCCTTATCGATGGCGCGAGCCGATTCCAATCGCGCCCACTGCGCTTTGCCATACGAGCCGTATTTTCGAACATCCACCCGCTTGAAAGCGACAGAGCCGGCATGTTTCGAATAACTTTTCCCCGCTTTCCGCATAAGCCGCTTAAACACGACAAGGTCGAAATTGACAAGCGGGATTCCGGGAGCAGCAAACCCTTGATGCGCGCTTCCGGCTTCAATCTCGACAACGGCTTTCATGGTTGCCACGTCGATGCCGAGTTCCGCAGCCACCCGTTCGTAGTCGGCTTCGTCAAGGCGCGCATAGCGCTTGCCGTCCATTTGAGTCGTGTCGGCCACAGTGTCTGCGGGCACGGTGTCGCAACTTGCCGCCGAATCCGATGGCGACGGATTCGGGCAAGCAATCAACAGCGTTGCCATCATGGCGATTATCACAAAAAATGCCGCTCGTTTCATGTCGTCTAAATATCAAGCGGCAACATGCCCGTCCGTTTCAAACCGGAGAAATGCACGTTGCCGCTTTCTTTAAGATTTAATCTGCGTAAATTGTCCTATTTCTCCGCTGCCATTTCAAGAATCCGCACAAGATGGTTCCAGAATTTTTCCACGGCCGGAATATGCATTGACTCTTTCGGGGTGTGCACGTCGCGCAAAGTAGGCCCGAAAGATATCATGTCGAGCTTGGGATTGTCGACAAGGAAATTGCCGCATTCAAGGCCGGCATGCAATGCCGTGCAAAGCGGCGTGATTCCGTAAAGGTCCTCATAGGCCTTTACGGCCACTTTCAAGATTTCAGAATCCATATTCGGCGTCCATCCGGGATAACCGTCGCCCTGCTCCACTGTTGCTCCTGCGAGTTCAAAGTGCGCATAAATTTGACCGGCAATGTCGAATTTGCGCGTCTCTTCTTCGCTGCGTTGTGAAGTTGTCACCACAATTTCTTTTGCCGCGCGATCCATCCGAATCAAAGCAAGGTTGGACGACGTGCTGACCATGCCCTTGATGCTGCGGCTCATGGCGATCACTGCATTGGGAGCGGAATGGACACACAAGACAAGACGACGTGCCGTGTCGGCATCGACAACAGCCTTTGGCGTTTCGGCTGTTTCAAGCGTCACTTGTTGCGCGTCTTCGATACCCTTGAATTCAGTTTCGAGGATTGCCGCAAACCGATTCGCACGAATGCGCAAATCTTCTTTTTTGTCGGCAGGAACGCCAATCACCGCATAAGCATTGCCCGGGATGACGTTGCGGAGTTCGCCGCCATTGATGTCGGCAATTGCAACATTGCCATAGGCGCGCATGCACTCAAAAAGGAATCGCGCTAATTGCTTGTTGGCATTGGCACGTCCCAAATGAATGTCGGAACCGGAATGACCGCCTTTGAAACGCGTCAACGAGAATGTGAAAAATTGGTATCCCGCCGGAACCGGTTCTTCCTTATAAGGGAATTTGCCGATTGTGTCGATGCCGCCGGCACATCCCAAAAAGATTTGCGCTTCGTCTTCCGAGTCGAGGTTAATCAAAATTTCACCCGTTATCATGTCTTTGCCCAAATTTTTGGCACCGGTCAGGCCGGTTTCTTCATCAACCGTAAAGAGCGCTTCAAGCGGCCCGTGTGCATACGACTTGTCGACCAATGCAGCCAAAGCTGCCGCCATGCCGATTCCATTGTCGGCGCCGAGCGTTGTCTTATAGTCTTTCGAATGCACCCACTCGCCGTCTATTTCCGTCAAAATCGGGTCCGTTTCGAAATTATGAGTTTCCGGCTTCGTCTGGTTGGGCACCATATCCATATGGCCTTGCAGCACAATAGTCGGAGCACCTTCTTTTCCTTTCGTTGCAGGCACGCGCATCGCCACATTCCCGACAGCGTCGGTTTTTGCTTCAATCCCATGCTTTTTTGCAAAGTCGAGAAGATAAGCCCGTATTTTCTCCTCTTTCTTTGAAGGACGGGGCACTTGCGTGATTTCATCAAAAATAGACCAAAGAAGTTTTGGTTCGAGATCTCTGATTGTCATAGCTGTTTTAGAATTTTAAATGAATGATTCTTATCTTTGAAATATTGTTAAATCTAAACTATTTCGACCTCTAAGGTAGAAAAATAATTTGAGACGGACGATAAATTTAACCTCCTTTTCATATATTTGCAACCAAAATGCAACGAAAGATACGCGATGATGGCGACGGTTATACTGTCTGTTTGCATGATTGCCGCATGTATTGTGTTGTTGGGCGTCAAGGTGTTTTTTGTCAAAAACGGGCAATTCCCCTCCGGCCACATCCACGACAATCCGGCCATGCGAAAGCGGCACATTCGTTGTGCTTACGAAGAAGAAACAGAAAAACTTAAAACCAAAACAAATGAAAGTAATCAAGGTAATTAAATTTACACCCTTGGTAGTGGGAGCATTGCTATTATGCCAATGCTCGAATGAGGAAAAAGAAAAAAAGGCATCCGCGCCGGCAATGATCCCGACCGAAGTGAAAATGGCTTATATCGACAGCAACTCGCTGTTTACGAAATATAATTTCGCAAAAGACGTGAACGAAGCCAGCCAACGCGCAAATACAAAATTCGAATCGGCGCGCCAGCAGAAAGCAGCCGAAATACAACGTTTCGCCGCCGAAATGGACAAAAAAGCGCAAAACAACGGCTACCTCACGGAAGAAAGTTTTCGCGCCGACCAGCAAAAACTCCAACAAATGAACAACGATGCCGAGCGCTACATGGCCAATCTGCAAAACCAGCTTAGCAACGAGATGGCGCTCAACACGAAACAATTGAACGACTCCATCGACAAATGCGTCAGCGAATATGCAAAACAAAAAGGCATATCCGTCGTGCTCGACAAAAAGACCAGTTGGTATATCGACAACATCCCCAACATCACGGACGACATCGTGAAAATCCTCAACGAGCGATACAACAAAGTAGAAAAGAAATAAGAATCATCCATTCATTTTTTTCATATCGGGAAGGTTGTCTGCACAGATGTCCTTCCCGCTTTTTTTTGCCAACGACAAAGCGCAATAAACAAAAACGAAAAGCGGCATTTTCCCATTTCGTTCCTCTTCACTAAATTTGCAACATGGAAAAAGGGAAAATAGAAGAAACCGGCGAAAAAGCCGTACTGATCGGCCTCATCACGCCAATGCAAAACGAATCGAAAGCCCGCGAATATCTCGCGGAATTGGCATTTTTGGCCGAAACCGCAGGAGCTGTTGCTGAAAAATCTTTCTTGCAGCGCGCCGACAATCCGAATCCACGCACATTTGTGGGGAAAGGCAAACTCGACGAAATCCGGCAATACATTGAAAGCAACGGCATCGACTTGGCCATTTTCGACGACGACCTGACATCGAAGCAAGTGCAAAACATCGAAAGCGAACTGAAAGTAAAAATCCTCGACCGGACCAACCTTATTCTCGATATTTTCGCAAAACGGGCGCAGACTGCCACTGCCCGCACGCAAGTGGAATTGGCGCAATATCAATACTTGCTGCCAAGGCTTACCCGCATGTGGACCCACTTGGAACGGCAGCGCGGCGGCATCGGAATGCGCGGACCGGGCGAAACGCAAATCGAAACCGACCGCCGCATCATTCTCGACAAAATAGCTCGCTTGAAAGAAGAATTGAAAAGCATCGACAGGCAGAAATCCATACAACGGAAAAATCGCGGAAAACTGACCCGCGTCGCGTTGGTGGGCTATACAAACGTGGGAAAATCCACATTGATGAACCTGCTGAGCAAATCGGACGTGTTCGCCGAAAACAAGCTTTTCGCCACGCTCGACACGACCGTACGGAAAGTGATCATCGACAACCTTCCTTTCCTGCTCACCGACACAATCGGATTCATCCGCAAGCTCCCCGCCCATTTGGTGGAATCTTTCAAATCGACGCTCGACGAAGTGCGCGATGCCGACATTTTAGTACACGTTGTCGACATTTCCCATCCCCAATTTGAAGAACAAATCGAAGTTGTCGACAAAACACTGCAAGAAGTGTGCGAATCGAAAGACAAACCGGTACTGTTGGTTTTCAACAAGGTGGACGCCTTCACTTACAAACAAAAAGATGCCGACGATTTGACGCCGCGAACACGAGAAAACATTTCGTTGGAAGAATTAGAACACACTTGGATGGCAAAAATGAACAAAAACTGCATTTTCATTTCTGCAAAAAACAAGCTGAACATCGACGCGCTGAAAGCCAAGCTCTACGAAATGGCGAAGGAAATACACGTCAAACGCTTCCCATACAACGATTTCCTTTTCCAAAAATACGACGAAACAGAAATTTCTTAATGCGTCCTGCAATCTGAACGACGCGCGACGGCAACCGTCGAAAAACGCATCGCAAGCAAATCAAACGAAAGCAACCGTCCTGCAAGCAGATTGCCCGCGCCCGTAACCAACTTCACGACCTCGGCTGCCTGCAAACAACCGGCAACGCCGGCCGTCGCTCCCAAAATGGCCTTATCGTCGGCCTCGCTAGCGCTCCGGCTTTCATACGGGAAAACGCAACGCAAGCAAGCCGATTCGGGCAATATGGTCATGACATTGCCTGAAAATCCCCCAACGGCGCCATGCACAAGCGGTTTCCGCATGGCTACGCACCAATCGTTCAACAAATATTTCGTGTCGGCATTGTCGACAGCATCGACCACCACATCGTATGGCGATATTATTTCCGCGACATTTTCCGCGCTCAAACGGCAATCCGACACCGACAATTCCACTTCGGGATTCAAGGCTTTGAGCTTCTTGCAAGCCGATTGCGTCTTCTCCCTACCGACATCGCCTGAAAAGTGGAGGATCTGCCTTTGAAGGTTGGAGACATCCACACAGTCGGAATCAACAATCCCGACATGCCCCACTCCAGCCGCCACAAGATAGTACAGCACAGCCGATCCCAATCCGCCTGCGCCAACCACCAGCACTCGAGCAGCGAGCAGCCGCCGCTGCCCCTCATCGCCGATTTCGGGAAGCCGCAATTGTCGATCGTATCGCTGTTTTTGTTCGGAAGTCATGGAAGCCAAAGATATTGGATTTTTCTGCAAAACGTTTGTTGCAACAAGCCGTTTCTTTACTACAAAAATAATGCAAAACGAACGTAGAAGCGCCAAGCTTGCTTGAGCGATTATACCGAGATGCTGCTTATTTTCTACAAAAATAATGCAAATCGAGCGCAGAAGCGCCAAGCTTGCTTGGGCGATTATGCCGAGATGCAGCTTATTTTCTACAAAGATACTATCTTTGTAGAATCAAACAAAAGTTATGGACTGCGAAAATCAACAAAGAAAAGGCAAACTCTATTTCAGATATGGCACAATGGGCTCGGCGAAAACCGCGCTGCTACTGACAACTGCATACAATTTTGAAGAACGCGGCATGAGCTACTTGTGCATGAAACCATTCATCGACAACCGCGAAAAGGACAGCGTAATCCGCTCGCGCATCGGCATCGAGCGCCGATGCCTTTGGATTTATCCGGAATCGGACATGTACAAAATGCTTGTCGACATATTCAAGTCCGAAAATTTAAAAGAATGGATTCTAATCGACGAAGCGCAATTCCTCTCGGAAGTACAAGTAGACCAACTGGCCCGCATTGTCGACGATTTCGGAGTCAATGTGATGTGCTACGGGCTGCGCACCGACTTCCAAAGCCGACTTTTCGACGGCTCGCGACGACTTTTTGAAATAGCCGACACCATCGACGAAATAAAATCCACTTGCTCCTGCGGACGCAAAACCATCATCAATGCCCGAATCGACCGCATGGGCAATGTCGTCACCGATGGCAATCAAGTGGAAATTGGCGGAAACGAGCGCTACATGGCCATGTGCAGAAGGTGTTGGAGTCGCCGCCGTTGCGAACGCGAACGCAGCAGCGAGCTGAATTTCGGCGACGAATAGGCTGTCGGCTGCGAAATCGCTTGTCGGTTTTTCCCTCAAAGGTTGTCCCGTCGCGCGGTTTTCACTTCTTGTCGGAAGTTTCGCGCGACTTTACTCTGATTTTGCTGGCGTCGAAACCTTCGCCATAAACCGTATTCACATTGCCTTGCGAAACAAAGGCGTGAGGATCGATGGAGTAAATAATGCGATAGATGTGGAGCGCCTCGGTCTTGCGACTGAATATGACCAGCATTTTCACTTCCTGCTTCGTATACCATCCCGTACCGTCGAGAATCGTGCAGCCACGGTGCATTTCCTTGTTGACAGCCGTGGCAATTTCGCTCCATTTTTTTGAAAAGACAGAAAATTGCACAGCCTGCTTGGTGTTGTTGACAACCATGTCGGTCATGTAAGTCAAGAAAATCAACACCACATATCCATAAACGACAATATCCAAATTATGATTTATCAAATACGACGATGAAATGATAATCATATCCACATAAAGAATCATCCGTCCTACTGAAACTTGGCGATATTTCGACACCATCGCGGCAATAATGTCCGAACCGCCGGTGCTGCCATTATGCGTAAACGCGATGCCTACACCCGTGCCACACATGACGGCGCCAATAATGCAATTCAGCAAAATGTCGTTTTCGATATAAATAGGATGAGCCTCAAACAATTCTTGCGCAATCAACATGAAAATACTCAAAAACGAAGCTCCAAAAATTGTCTTCAAGACAAATTGCTTCCCCACAATCTTAAATGCAAGCGCAAGCAACAGGATATTAAGCGTGTAAAACGAATACGCAACCGGAATACCTGTTTGGAAATAAATGAGCGACGCCACGCCGGCAAGTCCGCCAATCACAACCCCGTGGGGAAGTATGAATCCGCAAAACCCAACGGCATAAAGCACCAAACCGACCGTTATCATGCAATAGTCTTTCGACATATGCCAAATCCATTCTTTCGACAGCTTCATATTGAACGTTTAAATTTCGTGCAAAATTATATATTTTATTCAGCCTATATGCATACAGATGTAAAAATGCCGTAACTTTTCACTGCACATGCAGATTTAAAAGCCATTGGCGATTGCGGCTATTTCTGCAATGTCGCCAACCGGCATCGATTCCGATACAGGCAAACTGACAATCTCTGATGCCAAGCGGCAAGTCACCGGAAGCTCAATCGCAGCATATTGCCGATAGCATGGCTGCAAATGGGGCGGCACCGCATAGTGGATGTCGGTTTCCACGCCATGTCTCGCCATATAGTCGCGAAACTCATCCCGCCGCTTCGGCACGCGGATTTCATATTGATGCCACACCTGCACATCTTCTGAAAAAATTCGCGGTTTCACGATTTGCGGATTCCGAATATGCGCATCATATATGGCGGCGCGTTCGCGACGCGCAACCGTAATTTCTTCCAAATGCCCAAGTTTCACGCACAGCACGGCCGCTTGCAGCTCGTCCATGCGGCAGTTCAAGCCACGGTAAATATTGTGGTATCGCGTATCCGCTCCATAATTGGCAAGCGCGCGCACGGTCGAAGCCAATTGCTTGTCGGACGTAACGACGGCTCCGGCATCGCCCATCGCCCCAATGTTTTTTGTCGGATAAAAGCTAAATGCCGCCACATCTCCCAAACCGCCTGTCGCATGCGTGCCGTGCAAACCTGCAAACCGCGACGACGCGCCAATGGCTTGCGCATTGTCTTCCACAATTTTCACCCCATAGCGCTCCGCCAGCCGCACTGCATCCGGCGACCAGCAAGGCGAACCATAGAGATGCACCACCATGATCGCTTTCGTGCGCGACGTGATTTTTTGCTCCGCTTGCGCAAAATCAAGATTCATCGTTGTCTCGTCGATGTCGGCAAAAACCGGCACAAGCCCATTGTCTGTGACTGCCAAAACGGATGCCACATACGTGTTGGCCGGCACAATCACCTCATCTCCGCGTTGCATCACTCCCATTTCCACATAGGCGCGGAAAATCAGCCGCAATGCGTCCAGTCCGTTGCTGCAAGCCACTGCATGCCCTGCATGGCACAAGTCTGCCAATTCCCTTTCAAGGCGTGCCGCAAACTTTCCATGCAAATACCATCCATCGTCCAATATCTGCTCCCAAGCCGCCCGAATTTCATCCACATAAGGCTCATTGGCTTTTTTCAAGGAAAGGAATTGATAATGTTTCATCGCCGTTTGCTTGCCGTAAGGTCAAGGAATTTACCATAATCGCGCACATAATCGTCCGGATCATACAAATCGGAAGCCAACGCGAGGCATACCGAGCCCGACGAAAAATTATCCATTGTCAACCAAATGCCCGGCGTAATCAACAACCCTGCATTTGAGCGATTCAACGTAAAGGTCTTCTTTTCCGCACCGTCATCGAGCGTCACGTCAAAACTTCCGCTCACAGCCAACAGATATCTCCAACAATGGTAATGCGAATGGCCTCCACGGTCGGCACCGCCGGGAATATCGTACATGTAATACACTCTCTGCACTGCAAACGGGAACGTGCCGGAATTTTCGACAACCGACAAATTGCCATTTTCATGCGCATGGACAGGCAAAACGACCATCCGGCAATCTGACACGCGCGATGTGGCATGCGCATCAATATCACACCCCTGCTTCATTCTTGTAGCAATTAAAGTCATCAATATAATCCTTCGGATCGTAGCATGTGGAAGAGAGCACCAATGCAACCGAATTGGTTGAAAAGTTGTCAAGTTCGCGCCACATCATCTGTGGCACATACAGTCCATAATAAGAACGCGCCATGTGGTACCGCCGCTCTTCCCTCCCGTCGTTGAGCACGACATCGAAACTGCCGGAAAGAGCCACAATCATTTCTTGCTGGCTGCGAAAAGCATGTCCGTAACGGCGTTCGCCCCCCGGCACATCGTAAATCCAATACACTCGCGCTATCGCAAAAGGCAGGCCGTCGCCGTTTTCGACAAACGACAACTTGCCTCTCGGATCGCAAATCTTTGGCAAATCGACAAGCTTTACGCTTTCAAAACCCATGACGCACACAAAAAAGAGCCCCTCTACCCGTTGATCTGCTCCAACAAGGCTTGCTCTGCTGCTTGTGCTTGTTCGAGATTCGACTTCAACTCTTTTAAATCTTTTTCGATATTGGCTTTGCCAAGCTGTTCGAATGCTTCTTTCGCAGATTCGGCATCCGACTTCATTGCCGCATCATAGCACTCCAATGCTTTTTCAATATAATCGGAAAGGTTTGCCGGATCGTTGGCACCTTCCATCTCTTTTTCCGCCAAATAATTATAACCGGCTGTCAATACCGCCAAATTTTCAGCATCGCAATCTGCCTTCTTCGCATACATTTCGGAAGTCAGCTTTGCCACGTCCTCTGTCTTGCCGCCGGCCATCGCCGCTTTCAACGCTTCACTGTCCTTTTCTGCTTCGGATGTGCATCCGGCCAACATCATCAGGCAAATGCCCAAAAATAGAAATAGTTTTTTCATCATTATTCAATCGTTTTTAAAAATTCATGGAATCTGCCACAGCTTTCTGATATTCACCGAGATTTGCCTCATAATCGGCAACTACGGCCGCCATATCTGTGCCTTTTTCCTTGAAACGCGCCGAAGCCTCCGCCGCGTCTTTTTTTGCAGCGCTACGATAGGAATCTATCGTTTTCAACACAAAATCGTATCGCGACACGGCATCCGGCGCTTTCTCGGCAAGCATGTGATAAGCAATCGCCAAATCGGCAAGGTTTGCCGCCGAGCAATTCGACTTGCCGACATACAATTCATTCGCCAAATCTTCCGCACGAGAAAAATCGCCCGCAATCAAGGCGTCGGACAAAGCGCTGCAACGGTCGTCGGCATCAGATGCCGCGGCAAAAAAACAGACAAACACACATGCCAATAAAAAAGCTAAACGTCGCATAGTTGTAATATTTGGCGTAAAATTACTAAATTTTAGCTTACCACAATACGACAAACCCACACAAAACGTCGAAAGCGGCGCAAAAATCGAACAAATCCAAACATGCTTGTTGTTTTCCTCTCGGCTTTGACTACCTTTGCAGAAAATAAGCTGCATCTCGGCATAATCGCCCAAACAAGTTTGGCGTTT
>UQKE01000045.1 GCA_900541555.1 uncultured Porphyromonadaceae bacterium
ATGTATTAAAAAAAGGAACCTCCCATCCATGGCTTGCCGATGGAATCAGGGCGTCCTGAGAGCATCCATCCAATTACGTACCCCGGCGCTCTTTGAGCGCCGGGGTTTTCTGCGCCTAAAACGCGGCGGTTTATTTTCCATGCGCCTCTTGCGTTTATTGGAAATGTCTGTTATAAGCGTGGCATGCATGCCAAACCGGGAGGGGAGTGAGTGCCATCGCGATGACAAGCGCAAGTCTGCCATCCAAAAAGCGTATTTTAACGGTCTGCGTCCGGCTGTTTTTAGAGCAGGGCTACAAAAAGACCACGGTCTCGGAGATTGTCCACAAGGCGGAGGTCTCCAACAGCTCGTTCCAGAATATTTTCCGCGCCAAAGACGGCGTACGGACCGAGCTGGCGGCGTTCATGTTCGAAAATCAGTTTGCCATGGCGCGCAGCACGGCAGGACGCCAGCTGCCGCCGGTGTGTGTCTACGCGGTCGAGACGGCAATCCAGATGACGCTGACGGAGCTGAACGAGAATCTGCGCGAGATTTATCTCGAGGCGTACACGCAGAAGGAAGCATCAGAGCATATCCTCCGCGAGACGGCAAAGGAGCTGTTCGGCATTTTTGGACCCTATCAGCCGGAGCTGACGCTGGAAAAGAAGCTGCGCCTGTTTCTGATGATGAACCTGCGCGCCTACCATGTGCCGGAGGCGGAAATTGCACAGGCGGTGGCGTTTATCGAGGGCTTAAACATGAGCTTTGACGATGCGTTTGACGTTTCCGGGTACGCCGTGCCGGCAATGCAGTGGGCGTGCGGCGCGGGCGTGATGCAGGGCGCGAACGGGAAGCTTCTTCCCACCGCCGAGGCAGCCCGCGCGCAGACGGCGGCAATGCTTCACCGCTTCTGCGAGGATGTTCTGAAATAACAAAACCGATCAGCGCTTCTGCTCTGAGCAGAAACGTGCAGAAATCATGGATTTCCCGACGGCAGAATTTCAAGAAGGCGATTTGGCGTTTCGGCGCGGTCGCAGCTTTGAAAGCAGGGCGGTGCTTGAAGCCGACAGCGGCGGGCTTTATTCGCATGTGGGCATATTGGTTCGCAGGGATGGGCAGTGGCGTGTCGTTCATGCAGTGCCGGGCGAACGCGAGGAAGGCGATAGCATTGATCGGGTGAAGGTGGAAAGCCTCGAAGCATTTTTCGCTTCCGACCGTGCAGCCACCGGCGAGATTGTGCGGCTTGTTGATGCCGGCGATGGGAGCTTGGCGGCGCGCAAGGCTTTGTCGAAAGAAGGCATTCCATTCGATCATGATTATGATCTTGCAGACACGAGCCGTCTTTACTGTACGGAATTGATAGCGCATGCCTATAACACGACCGGCGGGCATTTGAACGCCGACAGCCTGACAGAGGTGAATTTTCCACTCTTTGGAGGTACTTACTTATTGCCATCGGCAATATATCAACACAACCGGCATATAACCATTTTTAAATATTAACTTTTTACTAACTAAACATTTAATCATTATGAGAAAGTCTATTTTATTTTTAGCCGCTGTGGCTATGATGTTTGTATTTGCTTCTTGTGGAGGAAACAGCCCGAAAGATGCAGCAGAGTCTTATGCAGAAATGGTAAAAGCGCAGGATTATGAAGGTATTGCCGACATGATGGCTTTTCCTGACGATATGTCGAAAGAAGACAAAGATGCTGCAAAGGCATTGTTTGTATCGTTGGCAAAGGAAAAAATGTCGAAGGAAATCGAATCCAGAGAAGGTATTGATAAATACGAAATCGGCGAAGAGAAAATCAGCGAGGATGGAAAAACTGCCGAAGTGTCAATAACGTTCTATTTTAAAGACGGTTCGAAAGAAGAGGATAGTGTCGACTTGGAACTTGTCGACGACGAATGGAAACTTCCGTACATGAAGTAAGAAGATAATTGATTGGCAAGGAGCAGCAAAGGATGAATTTGCCTCCTTGCCATTTTTATATTCATGCTGTCGCATTGCAATTGTATTTGCGCAGCCGGATTTGTGAATAATCACCAAAATTATCGCTATGAGAAAGAGAAATATCATCGTGCTGTTGGCATTGGCTTTGTTCTCCATGCCTGCACAGCCCCAATTCTTTCGCCAGCTTGGAAAGGAATTGAAGAAGACGGCGGAAGAAGCGGCGCGCCAGGCAGTCGACGATTTGCTTGGAAAAGACGAGAAAGCGGAACCGCAAAAGCAGCAAGCGACAGCGACAACTGAGGCAGACCTGGCTGTCGCCGAAATTCCGACCATCAAGTTTACGGAAACTTCATTTTATGCTGTCCGCATCACCAACGATACGAAATTTTTGAAAATACCGAAATATGCCAGTGTCTCGGATGTGCACGACGGCATTTTCAGCGTGACGTCGGAATATGGCGATGTGGCGTTTTTCTATGAAGACGGCACAATGCTTTTCGATTACATTTGGAAAGCAATCGGCAATTTCGCTCCGGCGCAATTCGACAATGGCGTCTGCCTCATGCGCAGCAAGGAGAAAGTGGGCACGCAATACCCGCTCTGCATCCTTTATCGCGACGGGCGAGTCAAGCAACTTCCGACCGAATACTACAACGGGACGCAATTCCTCGACGGCATTGCGCGGTTGCAAAAGAAAACGCCAAGAGGCAACGTGTGGGTCTACATCAACGCGGCCGGAAAGGAAATCTATCCGAATCTGACTGAGGCGTGCAGCGTCGGCGTGCCGAACGGAGCAGGCGCGCTGAGCGAGGGCTTGCGCCCCCATTACAGCTATGCCGACAGGAAATGGGGCTACATCGACGCGCAAGGGAATGTGGCAATCAAGCCGCAATTTGCCACGGCGCGGCCTTTCAGCGAGGGCTTGGCTGCGGTGCAAGTAGAGGAAAACTATGTGAAGAAATGGGGATTCATCGATCGTGCGGGAGCGTTTGTGATTCCTGCCGAATATGGCGGATACGGGAAAATATCCGATTGCCGCAACGGTTATGTCACATGGCGCGATTGGGACAACAGCCGCGATCTTTTCATCGACAAGACTGGAAAGGTCGTAGCCACCTACAAATTGGCCACGCCTTTCCTCAACGGCTACGCATTGGTGAAACCTATGGAGGGCGAAGGCTCGCAGACGTTGGACTACATGTGGGTGATCGACACGAATTTCCGCGTTGTCGGCACGTCGCCCATCAAATACTTTGATAAAAACGATGCATTGCCCGACGGGTTGGCTCATGGCGCCGGCGTGTATTCCATATCGGGCGGCGGGGACAATCCGTTTGTGATGCTTCCGAACGGGAGAATCATAATCCGTCTGTGGGACGAGGCAAAGCAGAAATCGCTGTGGGGGCGCATAGGCACGTATACCGACGACTTGCGCGCGCAAGTGCGTTTTACCATTCCGCGCAACGTCAAGCCGAACAAAGAACCGATCTACTACGAGGGCTTTATCGATGAAACGGGCAAGGTGACGCTTGTCTATACGACCGACGAACTTACGCAGATTGTTGATCCGCGAGAACCTTCGGAACCGGTAGTGCCTACGCCTCCCGGACCGGGGCCGGTCGAACCTGGGCCTCCTGTCCCGCCGAGTCCCGGACCTGAACCTCCGATTATTTATCCGATCGTAGTGGAATGGGTGTCGCAGGACGATCCGGTCGGCCCGACTGTCGTCGATGAGCCGACGTATTCGGTTTCTGTCGTGGCAGATCCTCCGGAAGGCGGAAAGGTGGCAGGCGCGGGGACGTACAAATATGGCGATCCCGTGAACGTTGTCGCTACGGCCAACGAAGGCTGGAAACTCACATCTATCGACTGCAACGATCCGCAGCTTGCGCCGGAAGGCAATGGCGGCGAGGTGATGATGAACGGGAAAAATCTGACTTTCACTGCCCATTTCATCAAGCGCGACACGATCGGCGCGATTTCCGATACCGGCATTTACGCCTGCGAATCGGCTTGGAGCGACAGCGGAACGACTATTCCGTTCACGGCCTACTTGGAAATGAGCAAGGACAACAACATCTCCACTGCCTATGGCGAAAACACTTCGGGATTTTTGACGGCGATTGTCGACCCGAACCAAAATTATCCTTTCTTGTTCAATGGTTCTTCGGCGACAAGCGGCGCTATGGCAGGCCAGCTGAATGCCAAATTTTTCTTTGTCCCGATGCGCGTGGCAGGAATGATGACCGATGCTGTTACCGGCAAGCGTTATCTTGTGGCCGACGGCGGCCAGCTTATGGCGGGCGGCGTGAATGTGGACTGCACGGACCCGTTTATGAATTTGTACTTGAATTTTGTCATGAGCTACAATGGAAACACGTTTGCAACGGTTTCCAACGGGCGTTATCGCATAGAGATGACCGATGTGGACGAGGCGACCGGCGAATTTACGCTTGGAATGATGGAACGGTTTTCGCCGATCTACGGGTGGCTGCCCTCCGACGACGACCGTTTGCGCTCGAAACCGAAATCAGCCGGATGGGGATTTTTCCCGCAAAAAGATCCCGAGGGCCTGATAATGCCGTGGATTTTCTCCGGATGTCGGATGAAGCCGGCGGAAAAGCGCGACGACGTGCAATGGACGCCTCCTGCGGATTGGTTTGAAAGCCGCAACCTCTTTGAGGCTGCATGCAAGCGTCTTGGGGAGTTTATGGGCGGCATGAAGACCGACTATGAAACTTTCTGGGGCGAATAAATCCCGCTCGACGGCTTGGAAAACACAGAGAGGCTGCCTTGCGCAGCCTCTTTTGTTTGGAGCTTAAAGGATGGTGAATTTGGGATAACACGCTCTGTTGCTAATGGGTGCGGTTACTACGAATTTGCGGCTGACGGTCAACCCCTTCGGCTCGCAGGCGAGCCACTTCCCCTATATCGCGCCGGCGCGGCGACACAGGGGAAGACATTGCCGGTAGCGGCCTATGATTAAGAGTTTTTCGTTTCATCTATTAATATATATTAGCAAATATTTATATATTTTATATTGGGGGGGGTAAAACGACTTATCTTTGCAAAAAGATATTTACAAACCAATATTAAAACAAAATTATTATGGAACAAGTTACTCCTCCAATGCCTGTGCAACCAAAGAAAGGCAATGCAATGGGCGTTACCGGCTTTGTGCTGTCGTTAGTCACTTTGATTTTGGGTTGGATTCCCGTTTTGGGATGGATTTTGTGGGCGTTAGGCCTTATTTTTTCTTGCATCGGTTTAGGAAAGCAGCCGCGCGGGCTTGCCATTGCCGGATTGTGCATTTCGGTATTTGGCATTATTTGTTTGGTGGTTTTATTTGCAGCACTTGGCATTGCGAGCGCATCCCTTTTATGATATGTAGAACTTAAACTATAAAAAATAAAACTATGAAGAAAAATTGGTTATTGGCTGTTTGCTGTGTTTTTGCATTGGCCGGATGTAAAGGAAATTCAGAGGAATCAGTAGAAGACAAGCTTGAACGATTAGGAGACAAGCTCGAACAGACGGTAGAAGGGTCGCATAGCGACGATGCTGTGGAATCGGATTACGAAGAGGAATCGGATGCGGTTTCGTCGAGTTCTTCGGATTGGGACAGTGCGCTCGATGAGTATGAAGAATATGTCGACGAGTACATCAAGTTCTATAAAAAGGCGATGGAAGGCGATATGAGCGCCATGTCGGAATATGCAAGTTTGCTTGAAAAAGCACAAAGCATGTACGACAAACTTGATGGCGCGCAAGGCGAAATGACTGCATCGCAACTTGCTCGTTTGAATAAAATTCAAATGAAGATGGTTAATGCCATGCAGTAGGCAGGGGATATTGCATTGACAGTTGGTGGCGGCACTGCTTTCGGGCAATGCCGCCACATTTGTCGTGTTTCGGGTATTTTTTGTAATTTTAGCTGCGCGAAACGCGGAATTATTTTAAAGATAGCAATTATGGTTACGAACGAAAGAGACGTGCGCCACTCCTTGGTGGTGGAAGCGGCACGCCGGATGATGACGGCGGCACGGACTGCGCCGAAAGGAAAAGGCGTGGATATTATTGAAATTGCACTTGTGGAGGATTGGGACGACTTGTCGGCATTGGCCGATGCGATGCGCCGCAAGGCAGAAGAGTCGGGGTTTAAATTCTTGCTGCGCGATGCCGACAATATCTTGCAAGGCGATGCAGTGCTTCTCATTGGCACGCGCCGCATGCCGATGGGGTTGAATTGCGGGTATTGCGGTTATCCCGAATGTGAGCTGAATCCCGTCGGAAATCCTTGCGCCATCAACAGCATAGACGTGGGAATCGCCGTCGGGTCGGCATGTGCGGCAGCTGCCGATGCACGAGTGGACACACGCGTGATGTTTTCTGCCGGATGGTCGTCGTTGCAGTTGGGATGGCTGCCGGACTGCTCGCAAGTCATAGCCATTGCCGTCAGCGCGTCGTCGAAAAATCCTTATTTCGACCGCAAGCCGAAAGACTGATGGCGGGAGCATTCGGGGCATAGCCCTTTCAGCACGTAGTTGACGCTTTCGAGGGCGAAACCTTCCGGTAAGTGCACGATTGGCACGGGCAATCCGCGCAGGCAAAGCGTGCGGTGGCATTTCGTGCAGTAGAAATGCGTGTGGAGATCGTCCACGTCGCAAGAACATTCATTGCTGCAAACGGCGTATTTCAGCGCACCGCTTCCGTCGTCGATGCTGTGGATCAGATGGTGGGAAAGGAAGAGCGCGAGGGTGCGCGAAACGGTCGACTTGTCGACTGTCACGAGCAAATCTGTCAAGTCGAGCAAAGATACGGCTCGCTGCTCGCGCATCATCGTGCGCAGTATGAGCACACGCATGGCCGTGGGCTTGATGTCGCGCAGCGACAGTTTTTCCAAATAGATTTGTTCGTCGTTCATGTCGGTTTTTGTTTCGATTGCCGAAGATACGCATTATATCGTCCTTTGCCAAAAATAGGGGCTATTTTGCGGCACGTTGAACGCGCAGGGCATTGCAGATGGCAAGAAGTGCTACGCCGACATCGGCAAAGACGGCAGCCCACAAGTTGGCGAATCCGGCCGAACCCAATGCCAGCACGATTGCTTTCACGCCAAGCGCAAGGACAATGTTTTGCCGGACAATTTTCACTGTCGTTTTCCCGATGCGCACGGCATCGATGAGGCGCGACGGGCGATCGGTTTCGATGACCACGTCGGCCGTTTCGACTGCCGCGTCGCTGCCGATTCCGCCCATGGCGAAACTCACGTCGCTCATTGCCAGCACGGGCGCGTCGTTGATGCCGTCGCCCACGTAGGCCACCACGCCGCCGCATTGTTTCTTGAATTGCTCGAAACGTGCCACTTTGTCCTCGGGAAGCAAATCGCCATACGCCTCGTCCACTCCGATTTGTTTGCCAAAATGGCTGACGACAGCTTGCCGGTCGCCGGAGAAAATGGCAAGCGTGCGCACGCCTTCTTTCCTTAGTTGAGATATGGTTTCCGCAGCGTCGGGTTTGGCTTTGTCGGAGAGCAGGAAGCATCCGGCATATTTGCCGTCGACGGCGCAATAGACTGTTGTCGCGGCATTGTCGTCGAAACGTTGGCCGATGTGGATGCCGTGCCTTTCAAGCAATTGCGCCGTTCCGGCCAGCACCGTCCGTCCCCATGCTTCCGTTTCCAAGCCGTAACCCGCTGTTTCGTCGACGTTTTCGGGTTGCCCGACGGCCAGTCCGAGCCGTTCGGCTTCGGCTTCGATTGCTTTTGCGATGGGGTGCGTGCTGCCGCTTTCTGCCGTGGCAATGAGCCGGATTAATTCTTTTTTGTCGAAATCGGCGGTGCAATGTGTTTCGGCGACGGCAAACGCACCTTCGGTCAGCGTTCCGGTTTTGTCGAATGCCATTGCGGTGATTTTAGCCGTTGCGTCGACGTAGTTTCCGCCTTTGAACAAAATGCCCAATCGCGACGCGGCACCGATGCCCCCGAAATATCCGAGCGGAATGCTCACCACCAATGCGCACGGGCAGGATATGACCAAAAAGACCAATCCGCGATAGAGCCATTCTTCGAACACGTAGCTTGTGCCGAATGCAAGCGACCACAAATAGGGGAGGACGACAATTAAAAGAGCCAACGCCGTCACAGCCGGCGTGTAGACGCGGGCAAAACGGCGGATGAACAATTCGGTTGGCGCTTTCCGTTCGGCGGCATGTTCCACCATCTCCATGATGCGCGACAATGCGCTGTCGGCATGTTTTCTGGCAACGCGCAAGCGGGTTGCGCTGCTTGTCGGGAGCATGCCTGCCAGCACGGTCTCATCTCGTTTAATGCGCCGAGGCATGCTTTCGCCCGTGAGCGCGGCAGTGTCGAAAACGGCATCGCGATCGAGCAAAACGCCGTCGAGCGGCACGCGCTCTCCTGTCTTGACGATGATTTCTTCTCCAACGGCTATGGATTCCGGCGGTACGCTTTCCGCTTTTCCGCCGCGCACGACGGTTGCTTCTTTCGGGCGCATGTCGACCAACGCGCTGATGTTGCGGCGTGCGCGGGCTACAGCTTTGTCTTGGAGCGCTTCGCCGATGGAATAGAATAACATGACGGCCACGCCCTCTGGATATTCGCCGATTGCGAATGCGCCAATCGACGCGATGAGCATCAATGAAAATTCGTTGAAGAAATCTTTTTTCCGTATGCTGTCGAATGCCTCTTTCAATACCGGCAACGCCACCGGAAGCCATGCCACAGCAAACCACGCGAACGCGACGGCAGGAGAAAACCGCAGCCAATCCGATGCTTGGGCGGCGATGCCTCCGGCGAGCATCGCGGCAGAGAACGCTTGAAGCGCCGTTTGCCGCCATGCCCTGTGCGATTCGCCGTGAGAATGGCACTCGCGGACATTTATGCCACAACTATTCTTGCACATTTTTGCTTTTGATTTACGATGCAAAAATAGCTCGTCTCGCTCGCAACCGAGTTGCAAAAAAATATGCTTGTGGTGGAAATGACGGGTGGATTAATCCCCGTATTTTGTTTCGGGTTCGGCGGCGACATTGCCGTCGGCTTTTTCCGATTCGGGCGGTTCGACGGCTTTGTCGGGCAGGCGGCGGAGTTGTTGCAGATAGGAATGGTTGATCCAATATTCCATTTCGAGAAACGTTTTTTCGCGCACGGCAGGTTTCAACTGGCATTCCCATATTGTCATCACTTTCCAGCCCATGCGCTTCAATGCCTCTTTGTTTGCCGCGTCGCGTGCTTTGTTTTGTGAAATCTTTTTCGCCCAATAGTCGCTGTTTGTCGCGGGAAGGTGCATGTCGGCATCGTGTCCGTGCCAGAAACAGCCATGCACGAAAATGGCGATGCCGTATTTCTTCATCACGATATCGGGCGTGCCCGGCAGCCCTTTCACATTTTTGCGATAGCGATAGCCGCGATGGTACAGATAGCGCCGCACGAGCAATTCCGGTTTTGTGTCCTTGCTCTTGATTTTTGCCATGACGGCCGACCGCTTTTCTTTGTCCCAAATATCCATTTCTTCGCCTCTTCTGCAAATTTATATCAAAAAAATTGCCGACGCTGCCTGTCGATTGCAAAAAAAAGTCTAACTTTGCACCGCAAAAAGGAAAGATGCCGGAGTGGCCGATCGGGACGGTCTCGAAAACCGTTGTACGGGTAACCGTACCGAGGGTTCGAATCCCTCTCTTTCCGCAAGCAAAGAGCCGCAGTCGACTGCGGCTCTTTTTTTGTTTATGACACAGCGGCGCGCCGAGGTTGCAAACGAAATTCGGCACGCCGCTGCTTGGGCAGAATTGGTGATTATTTTACGATAATTTTTTCGATGTTCGTAGCTTCATCCGTCGTGACGCGACAAACGTAAATGCCGCGTTGGAAACAGGAAACATCGACAGTCCATGCGTGCCGGCCTTGTTCGCACGATTCTTGACGGTTGAAAACCGATCGCCCGTTCGTATCGAAGATTTCCACGCAAACATTGCCGGAATTAGCGCAATCTATGGAGACATGCAGCAGCGATGTGGCTGGATTCGGGTAGACGGACAGTCCGCCCGCGCCGACATTTTCGATGCCTGCATCGTAGTCGTATGCAAGGATTCGCCGCATCAGTTCGTTTCTCGTGTCTTCTTCTGAAATAGACTCAAACGGAATGGCCATGACAATGACTTTGCCGGCTTCGACACCATTGGGAAACATGCCGCAAAATCCTATTCCGGCATAGCCGTCCTCGTAGACTTCGGAATCTTTCGTGTAGGCAAGGATTCCGACTGCTCCGTTTTCAGGTTTCAACACGTCGGGATATTGCACGGAAGTGCCCGAACTTGTCGGGAACGAGAAAGCGAAATTATCGTCGCCCAGTCCCGTTCCGTTTATGATTTGCGCGTCGTGGTAAAGGCCGGAAGACGCGCCGGGATTGTCGGCAACGAAGGAGCATTTCAAATATTCCGACAAGAAAGCCTCCGACGAGCTACCTGCACTGCGCCCCAAGTCCCAGCCGATTTCTGCCGACGATACAAACAGCGAGCCGCCTTGTTGCAGATAGTTTTTGACGATTGCCTGTTCTTCGCTGTCGAACGTTTTGTCGGCGGTGCTTTCTTCGCCTAAAATGTAGTCGACAAAGGCATAATCGGAAAGCTCGACAAGTTTGTCTTTCACGGCGTCGTTAGTGGCAGAAGCGATATTTACGCCGGCAGTTGCCAATGCTGGTGCATGTTCTTTTACAAAGTCGAAGGAATTGCCCGACATGGCACGGTCGAATCCGTTCACAATCAAAGCTGTCGCTTTGTCGCAAGGCGCGGCTGCCAATATTTCGGAAGATTCCGAAGCTCCGTTGATGTTTTCTGCTTTGACCGACACATAATAGATTTTGCCGGCTTCCAATCCTGAAATTTCCGTGTTGTCGGCATTGAGCGGGACAGAAGTTGCCATGGACGACACCGACAACCCATATTGCGCCACATACGTCACATTTGCTTCGCGTTTGAGCCTGACTTCGATGGTCGAGGCGTCTTTCGGCGTTACGGCAAACGAAGCCGGAGCTTCCGGGACAGACGTGTCGCCCGTGTCGTATTCGGTTTTCATCATGATGCCGGATTCGTCGCTCAACAATTTATACAAATTGGCATCCTGCAAGATTGTTTTCACGTCGTAAAGTTTTCCGTCGACCATCAACTCTTTGTTCACCAGTCGCACGCCATGGCTGTAATCGACATATTCCGCGTTGTGCGCACCGCTCAAAGGCTGAATGGGCGTTCCGTCGGTATAATGCCATCCGTAGATAAACACTTTGTCGGGCTCTGTCAGCCTGTTTGTGATGACAATGTCTTTCTTGTGTCCGGCAATCAGCGCATAGAGCGGTTCGCCTGCGGCGAGACGCGCGTCTTCGATTTTTTGATTATGCTCGTAGAACACCGGCACTGTCGTCATCGAGGCGTCGGGCGTCATGGTGACGGGGGACAGTTTGACAATGCTGTTTTCATGAATCAAATCCGACAGCATTCTTGTGGGCATCGTCGCGTTGAACAGCGTCGCGATGCGTTGTGCCGTGCCGGGGAGCATCGGCATTCTGACGAAATCTTCATCGGAACCGACTGCAAGGAAGTCGGGGACAACCGACAACTCAACGGCGTGGCTTTGTCCTGCCGCGTCTTGTGCCACAGTCGTAATGGTCGTGGTTTTCCGAAAAGCATCCGGCACGTTGCCCGACGATATTTCTTTGTAAATCTCGGCTTCACGCTCTTCCAACGGCAAGTTTTTGATTTTCTCGATAAACGCGCTGCCTGTCAGGGCATCCTTGCTTCGTGGCGGAATTCTTAAAACATGCGGATAGACGGTTGCCGTTTGGATCAAATCGCGATATGCTGCATCCCCGTAGAACTCATATCCTTCGCTTTCAAACGGAGTGCCAAACAGCAAAGAATGGATGTAGCCGTTTTTTTCGACCAATACGGTGTGCAGAATTTCCCGATTCGGGTTTTTCTTCATCAAGAATTGTATTTGGCCGTTGCCGGTGCGGTGTTCGATCATGTTGTCGTCTTCTTGCTTTGTCCATTCGAGCGACAAATTGTCTTGCAGGTATTTTTGCATCACTTGGCTGCGATACCATGTGCCGCCTGTCTCCGATACGATTGGTTGTCCGTTGAGCAATGCGTTTACATCGTCGTAGCAAATCACGACCAATTTATTGTCGGCAGAAGCATTCAGCCATTCAGCCAATTTTGAGCCGTAGCGTGTGTTGTCCCAATTGTAATTGCTGTCGAGGAACACGATTCGGTGTACATAGGAAGGAATCGACTCCACGGCATCCATGAATCCGAACGGGAAATTTCCACCTCCGCTGTGTCCGCTCAAAACGATGTAGGGGTTCAGCCCGTCGAATACATCGAGCAGGCTTTCTGTCAATTCTTTGATGATCGCATCGCCGTTCTTGTTGGCGCTTCGCCAAGTGCCCCAGCTTTGTTGTTCGGCTTCTAGATAGACGGTGACTAAATTAAATCCGGGGTTTTGTTGGCGGACGAACCGTGTCTGTGCGCCAATGTGCTGGATTTGGTAATGCCAATCGTCGCCGGCAGCTTCTTGTTTGCCAATCGTCCAATCTGTAGAGTTGCCGTTGGGCAGTCCGTACAATACCAATGCAGTGGGAAGCGCCGGGTCGAAATTGGCAGCCGACGGCGCATTTATTTCCACTTTTACGTCGGTATTGTAGGTGTAGGCCATGACTTGCTCGTCGAAATACGGGCTGGTGGCGAATCCGGGGATGGCATAGCCTTGTCCTTCCACATATTTGTCTTTTGTGCGAACGAGAATTTCATTCGACAGCGCCGATTCAAATTGGTGGTCGATAGCTGAAACTGTGTAATAATAATTTGTTGAGGCTTCCAGTCCGGTTACTTCAAACGAAGTTTCTCCTTCTATGATTTCGTCTTTCAGGATGTCGTTCGCAGGCTCTTTTGTGTAGACGTTCAGTTTGTAGGCAGTGGCGCCTGCAATTTCCGACCAGTTGGCCACGAAGCTGTTTTCTGTGACGTTCGTGGCGCGCAACGCTGTCGGAACGGCAATGATTGGAATCAACGGTTCGTCGGCTCCGGCGTATGTGGATTCAGAACGGGAATCTCCGTCGATGTCGGTTGTGATGCCATCCAATCTCGGCACGAGCAGCGACGCATTGCCAATCGAAGACTTGGCGATATGGAAATCGCATCCTCCTTCATCGACAAATTCAACATCGGCCAGAGTCGAATGGATGTCGTTGCCGCTGTTTGCCTGATATTCTTCCAAAGTCTTGTCGGTTCCGTTGAAAGAGACGGCAGTGTTGCTTTCGTCGTGAACGAATACATTATAGTCGCTTGATCCCGAAGGAACTCCGAGCAAATAGGCATTGGGCGCAGAAAATTCCTTGCCGGCAAAAATATTGTTTTTTAATTCAGCCGAAGCGTTGTTTGCTGCTTTGATTGCATAGTATTCCGTCGGCTTGTTGTTCAAAGCGTTGAGCACAAATGTGTTGTGGAGAATCTTGCTTGGCGTGTTGCAATCGATGCATCCAAAGACGGAACTTCCGGATGCCGACGTCTTTTCGAATCCTCCGAAGAAATTGTTTGTGATTTGCCATTCGGCTTCTTGTCCTTCTGTTACGATTGTTTTGCCTCCTCCGGAAGCTGTCGTGTTGGCCGATGAAATTTGGATAAATTTATTGCCGTCCACTATGATTTTTCCTTTCACCGTGCCAAATCCCAAAATAGCGGAAGTGGTCAAACCGTTGGCGTCTTGTTCGAGCCGGAACTCATTCCCGCGGATTTCAATTCCATCGACATATCCGACAATTATGCCTCTTGCTTTCGCATAAATCTTGTTGTTTGCAATTTTGATGCCTTGCATTGTGCCTGTCCCTCCGCTTGTCGACAAGTCGGGCGCGATTGCATCCGACGACGTGCCGGCTTGGTTGCGGATTTCGTTGTTTTCGATTGTGATGCCTTGCGGCCACGTGTCGCCGGAGCGGCGGAAGCAAATTGCGTAGTTGTTGGCAACTCCGCTGATTGCGGCATGATGCTCGATGATGCAGTTGCGAATCGACACGTTTCGCACATCCCCGTAGAACACGATGGGATGGGTTTTGGAATTGGTCGTTTCGGCCGTTTCAATTTTCAGGTACCTTCCCGAATTTCCTGCTGCTGAGCCATCAATGACAATATGGCTTGTCGCGATTAAGTCGGTCGATTGCGTGCTTGCGCCGAAAAGGAATCCTCCGCCAACGCCTGCATTTGCCGTGGGCGAGCTGAGGCGGACGGTGCGAAGTTCTGCCTTGTCAGGGCGTATTGTCAACGTGTAAGGCGACAAATCGACTGACAATGAGACGTTCTCGCTTTCTTCGATGTCGGAAATGATGGAAAGCGTGATGTCTCCTTTCACTTCGTCACGGCGCGATTGAATATCGGACATGGCAGCTGAAAGCGTTTCATAGTCGCCGCCTGTGCCGACCGTGTATGTGCCGGCAAACACTTCGGTGTCGTAAAGTCGATATGCTGCTATGCCGTTGTTGGTCGACAGTACGTAGATGTACGCGCCATCGGCACGTACGTCGACGCAAACCGGATTGGTTTTTGAAAATGTATTTTCTGTTGCGCCAATTGCCGGCGTGGTGAATACTTCTGCGGCATTCTGCAGCCCGTCTGTGATGTCGAATATTTGCAAAGCGCCGTATTGGCTTCCGCCGCTTGACGCGAAATAGGTCTTTCCTTGGTATGCGAACTGGGCGCCTCCGACTGTTGCCGGCGTGTAGAGCGTCGTGGGGAATTGGTCGCTCGCTATTTGCCATTCTTCATTTTTTTCGATGAATTTGGGGACGAAATTCGCGCTCAGGACGTAGAACGAATCAGTGCCAACCGTTGCAATTGTGGCCGATGTGCCGTTGATGTTCGACACAATGGTTGGATTCGAACTGTTGGCAATTGCTCCGTTGGAAATGTCGAAAATTAGCACTTCGTTGCCTCCGTTGGTCGTTCCGGCTTCGTACGATACGGGTACGGCAATCACTCCGTCTTGCATTGTTCCGGCTACTCCCCAGCCATCGATGCGGCCTCCGTTTTTCACATTAGAAGACGGTGAAGTCAAAAAGTCGGAAGCAACGCCTGTCTCCACGTCGATTTTTTGAATCGAAAATCCTTGTTGTCCGGCAGAGCCTACGAGCACTTGCCCGTCGTCTGTGATTCCGATGTTGTTTCCGGTCAACACTCCGTTTGCCAAGCCTGTCAATGCAGTTGTCTTTTGCAGGATGCCGTCGTCCGATAATTGCAACAATTTGTTGCCTCCGTTGCGACTGATTACATACAAACTGCCATCGTGATACGCCATTGAGCGCTCTGTGTTGGCGCCCATCCAAGCCGGCTTCATGGAATTATTCTCGGAATATTCCCAAACTTTGTCGAGCCGGACTTCACCGCCGGCAGTCATTGCTGCCAGCAGAAATGCCATTAAGAACCCATTCCTCATAGTATGGTATTTGCGGCTTCTCGCTTCCATGAGAAACCATTATTAATTAAAAAAGCGTGGAAGCTATTGAATATTACCCTATTTGAGATTCCGGACGACCTACTATCAAGTAATAAACAATAGCCCACACCTTTCTCTATGCAAACCATTTTGCAGAGTCGCATATACACAAGATGTGAGCATTATTGCCTATTATCCCTGATAGTTGAAATTGTCCGGATTTCAAATAGAGGATAATATTTTAACGCTCTTTGTTGATAAATATTGATGACTTAGCTCTCTAAGCCATTGCAAATATAATTATTTTATTCGATTTTTTCAAAAAAGATGATTTTTTTTGGGCAGTCGGATATAATTGTAGTTTCTTGGATGGGCTTGGCAAAGGTTGGATGCGTTTCGGCAAAAGAAAAATGAATAAATTCTTTTTCTTCTGCGCTCGACTTTTGCATCTTTGGATAAGATAGGATGCGTCTCGGCAAAAGAAAAATGAATAAATTCTTTTTCTTCTGCGCTCGACTTTCACTATCTTTGTGCGAATTTTAGAGATAAAGAAAATATATGAATCCTATCAAGAAGACCATCACGCTTGCCGACGGACGTACGATTACGTTGGAAACAGGAAAGTTGGCAAAACAAGCGGATGGAGCAGTTGAGTTGCGAATGGGAAATACAATGCTCCTCGCAACTGTTGTTTCAGCGAAAGAAGCAGGAGAAGGCGTCGATTTTATGCCGCTCCAAGTAGAGTACAAAGAGAAGTTTTCCGCAGCGGGACGCTACCCGGGCGGCTTCTTGAAACGCGAAGGCCGTGCATCGGACTATGAAATCCTGACGGCACGTTTGGTAGACCGCGTACTTCGTCCGCTTTTCCCGGACAATTATCATGCAGATACGTTTGTGAATATTATCATGTTCTCGTCTGATGGCGTCGACATGCCCGATGCTTTGGCGGGGCTTGCCGCTTCGGCTGCCATTGCTGTGTCCGATGTGCCTTTCCATGGCCCGATTTCGGAAGTGCGCGTGGCTCGCGTAGACGGCGAATTTGTGATTAACCCGACTTTCGAGCAAGTGGAACGTGCCGACATCGAATTGATGGTAGGTGCCACTTACGACAACATCATGATGGTGGAAGGTGAAATGAACGAAGTGTCGGAATCCGAACTTCTTGAAGCGTTGAAAGCTGCTCACGAAGTCATCAAGGCTCAATGCCTCGTTCAAATGGAATTGGCAAAGGAAGTGGGCGCCGTGAAGCGTGAATACTGCCACGAAGTGAACGATGAGGAGCTTCGCAAGGACGTTCGCGACAAATGCTACGACAAGGCTTATGCCGTTGCAAAAGCCGGTTGTGCCGACAAACAATGGCGCAATGAGTCGTTCAAGAAAATCGAAGAAGAATATTTGGAAACCATACCCGAGGAAGAACGTGAAGAAAAAGCGCCTATGGTGGCTCGTTATTACCACGATGTGGAAAAAGAGGCAATGCGCCGTTGCGTTCTTGACGAAGGTGTTCGCCTTGATGGCCGCAAACTCGATGAGATTCGTCCCATTTGGTGCGAACCGGATTATTTGCCGGGACCTCACGGTTCGGCTGTATTCACTCGCGGTGAAACGCAAGCGCTTGCCACTTGCACGCTTGGCACGAAACTCGATGAGAAAATTCTTGACGATGTGTTGGTGCAAGGAAAAGAACGTTTCTTGCTGCACTATAATTTCCCGCCGTTCTCAACCGGCGAAGCTAAGCCGCAACGCGGTGTGGGACGTCGCGAAATCGGACATGGCAACTTGGCGCATCGCGCTTTGAAGCGGATGTTCCCCGACAATTTCCCGTATACTTGCCGTATCGTTTCCGACATCCTTGAATCGAACGGTTCGTCGTCGATGGCAACCGTGTGTGCCGGAACAATGGCATTGCTCGATGCCGGCGTGAAAATGAAAAAACCTGTGGCCGGCATTGCCATGGGATTGATTTCCGATTCGGAAAGTCCGAAATATGCAGTGCTTTCCGATATCCTTGGCGATGAGGACCATCTCGGCGATATGGACTTCAAGGTGACAGGAACGGTCGATGGAATCACGGCTACGCAAATGGATATCAAATGCGACGGTTTGTCGTATGAAATCCTTGCAAAGGCTTTGGATCAAGCTCGTCAAGGACGGTTGCACATTTTGAATATTATCAATCAGGCAATTCCTGCGCCGCGCGAAGACTACAAGCCGCATGTGCCGCGCATAGAGACGATGGTAATCCCGAAAGAGCTTATCGGAGCTGTGATTGGCCCGGGCGGAAAGGTGATCCAAGGCATTCAAGAGGCTTCCGGCGCGATTATTGCAATTGACGAAGAAGGTGATCAAGGAATTGTCGAAGTGGCTGCTCCGGGACGCGACTCGATTCAAAAAGCATTGGACATGATCAATGCGATTGTGGCACAACCCGAAGAGGGCGAAGTTTATACCGGAAAAGTGGTCAGCATCATGGAATTTGGCGCATTTGTGGAATTTATGCCGAACCGCGACGGATTGCTCCATATTTCGGAAATCGGATGGGAGCGTTTCGAAACGATGGAAGACACGGGTCTCCACGAGGGCGACGAAGTGACTGTGAAACTTGTTGAAATCGACAAGAAAACAGGCAAATATCGCTTGTCGATGCGCGCGCTTCAACCGAAGCCGGAAGGCTATGTAGAACCGGTTCGTCCTGCTCGTCCTCCGCGCCGTGATGGCGACAACAATCACAAGGGCCCGCGCCGCGATGGCGATCGCCGAGGCGGCGGACGTGGACCGAAAGGCGGACGTGGCAACCGCAACAATTAAGCGAACGTTTATATTCGGAATAAATGAAAATAGCCGAGTCGGGGTTTCCGATTCGGCTATTTTTTGTTGAGTGAATTGAAAGATGTGCTGTCGAACCCCTCCGTTTTCTGCGAAAACACCTCCCCTATCCGCGCTTTGCACGGCAGAGGAGGACATTGCGTGTTTCCAATTTCACCGGCCTCTCAACCATAAACTCTCAACCCTAAACGATTTTTGCCTCGTTAAAAATTTGCTAAGCAGTTATTCTTTTGAAAATCTTCTATTCAGTTTGTCGGCAATGGCATCGATGTGGCCGTTGATGCGCAGCAGGCGAAATAGCCGGTCGCGCATGGCATCGATAGCAATGCAGCATAAGAAGATGGTTGCCGTGGATGCGGCAAGCAGCGGCAGAAACAGCCACGAGTCGTAGAAGTCCTTGGCATGGATTGACTGCCATAGCAAGGGACGGATAAATTCATTGTCGTGCAGAAGGTATACGCCAAATGTGAACGGCGCGATGCGTGCCATGCTTCGCACGAATCGCGTGTCGGGCGATTTCCAGCGCGCAGCCCAAAGAAACAAGCAAAGAGCTGTGACAAACTCGATGCCGTTGTTGTCGTGGTAGTCGATCATGAACGGCGCGTCGTGAAGCGAGTAGAGCATGAATCTTTTTGCTTGAAAGAATATGGCCAAAACGATGGCAGAGAGAAAATAGTATTTTCCGAAATTGTTTTTGCCTGTGGCTTTGAAGTGCAATCGAATGTAACCCCCGACGTAGAATAGGAAAATGAACCAGAGCATGGAATTGTTTCCGCTCAGATGCTGCCCGAGCAAAATGTTGAAATTCAATACGAACAATATGGCGAGCAGCGTCAAGTATTGATTGCGAGAAATATTGTGGGCCACGATTGAGAGGAATGGGGCAAGTGCGACGAGCGCCACATAGCGCGTGGCAAACCAATATTTGTCGAAAAAGAGCGGCAATGCGGCTTCTCCGAGCCGTTCCCATCCGATGTGCCTGCCGCTGAATAGCATGAAGGCAATGCAAATGACAACGGAATAGAAAAAGATAGGCATCCACGTTTTGGGTATTTTCCTCCACTTGGCTGCGGATGCGATTAGGAAATAGCCGGATATGAGGATGTAGCAATTTGTGGATATCTTGGATAGGCATCCGATTAGTTCGATTGAGCAAAGGTTGAACAGCGCGGGCGCGTTGTCGGCAATGCCGAGCGGCTTGTTGCCGATGCCATGGATTAGAAAATGCCATACGACAATGAGAAACATTGCCACGACGCGTAGGATTTCAAAACTTGGATTGCGTTTGTTTGCCATATCAATTACATGTTTCGGGGGACAAAGATAGTGCAAATCGAGCGCAGAAGCGCCAAACTTGTTTGAGCGATTATGCCGAGATGCAG
>UQKE01000046.1 GCA_900541555.1 uncultured Porphyromonadaceae bacterium
AGCAGTAGCTGCACCCTATTGAGCAGCCTATCACTATGTTCATATTCTTTATCAGGGATTTTATACAGATAGTCATCTGCTTAGAGTTCCTTTTTAGAATCATTTCGGAGAGACTTTCCATTTTACCGGTTCTTTCAGTATGATTCCGTCAGTGGCATCCTCCTGTGAGAATGTATTGCTGCAATATTGTATGCAGAGCATGAGGAGCGGAGTCGTTCCGTTGTTACGGACACTTCGTTTTCCTGCAGGAGATACCCTGACAACGCTACCTTCTTCCACTGGGAACACTGTTCCGTCTACTTGAAATTCACCTTTACCGGAGAGGAAAAAATAAAGCTCCTCATGACTCTTGTGACTATGCAGAAATCCGGTTTCTGTACCCGGGGCGAATGACTGGAAAGAAAACTCGCTTCCCGTAGTTCCGAGAGCGGTGCTGCAGAATACTTTTCCGGGTATTTTCACATCCGGGCCAAGCTGAAGTTCGTATTCATTCAGTTCATTCAACTTACCGACACTGATCGCGGCGAAATTCTGTTCTACCGCGATTTTCCTAATCTTTTTCATCTTTCTAATATTTTGAAATGATTGTTTATACAGTTATTTAAGTGTTATGCTTTCTCCGTCTTCCGGTATAATCAGTCGGCTCATATCCGTCCCGTGATGGCGAGCTTCGTTGCGAAGGATGGCACGGGTGGTTTGGCAATGATCGATGGCATCCATGTGTACGGTAATCAGCTTGATGTGTGGGGGGAGTGTGTCAAGCATCGCCATTACTTCCTGTTCATTGGGGATGATACAACCGTCCGTCTTAGAGAATTCGGGGAATACCGCACCGCCACTGTTCACCACAATATAATTAGGACGATACTTTTCCACGGTAGCAAGAGTACATTCTTCCCATTTGCAATCGCCCATGATATAAATAGTCGGAAGCCCTTCGGACATCAGCACATAGCCCGAAACAGGTCCCATCATCTGGCCTATCTGACCGAAACCGTGATGGCCAATAGCACGGTGGATGGTCAGATGACCTAAGGTTATGCTCTCTTCAATCGCTTCTACATTTGAGAAACCATCTTTCAGGATGGCGGCCTTATCTTGTGGCTGGGTGTAGAAAGGAATGTCTTTCGGCAAATGCTGCTTTACACTTGGTTCGTAATGGTCGATGTGGTTGTGGGTGAGCAGTACCATATCAACACCTTCAGTAATGTCGCTAATAGGCATTACGAGATGTACCCTCGGATTCTTATATACACCGAGAGCTGATTGCAGGGTTCCTTTGTCGGCAAATACGGGGTCAATAAGAATGGTATGTCCTGCATAGTTGATTTTCAAGGTGGCACTGCGTACCAACCGAATAATTGCTTTTTCGTTCATGATGTTATGTTTTGTATTATTTTTCGGGTACAAAGTTCGAAAGGATATCCCAATGTCTCTATGCCTTAAAAACAGGAATATATGCCATTTTGATAAAAGAATGATGTATATTTGCAGAAAGCAAAAAACAAGAGTGATGAAAGCTATAATCAATCCCGAAAGACTTGTAAGCGTTCCGTTCAATAAAACGCAATGTGGCGTAGACTTCTACATCAATACAGGTGAAAGCAAGGACATCTGTGGTGTCTTGACCGAGCATAAGGCGTTTAAAACAGATTTTTTCAGCTTCTATTTCTTTCGTCGTGCCAATGGATATTTGTTGCTGAACTTCCGAAAAGTGGAGTTACGGGATGGTATGGTGCTGCTTTTGTCGCCGCACCAGCAACAGGAATGGCACGTGAACGAGGTAGAACTAGATTACACTTTTCTTATTTTCCGCGAAGACTTTATGCGCACGTTTATAGCCGACAAATTTTTCGTGTACCGCTTGCAATATTATTATCAGACCGACACGCCTCCTTATATTTTTGCTGAGCCGGAAAAACTGGCAGAATATATGCGTCTTTTGGGGAAGGTGAAACAGGAATTGCTGCATCCTGTGGCAGATTCTTACAATCTCATTGTATCCGTACTTTACTATCTGTTGGTGATCATCAATCGTGCGTATGCCGAGATTTATGATTTGCCTGTCGATGTGCCGAAGAACAATTATGCGTTTCAATTCAAAGATTTGCTTGAAAAGCATATTCGCACGGTGCAACGTGTTCAAGAATATGCCGACATGCTCCATGTGAGCCGTATTACGTTAAATAATGCTGTGATGGCGCAATTCGGGGTATCTGCTACTCATTTGCTGAAACAGCGCTTATTGGAAGAATTAAAAAATGAATTGCTATTTTCTAATCTCAATGTAAGCCAATTGGCAGACGAATTCCATTTTTCAGATCCCAGTCATCTGATGCGTTTTTTCAAGCAGCAGACGGGAAAGACATTTACGCGATACATGAGGGATTACGAAAAAGGAATTTATGAATAAAAAAGCGAGAAAGAGCCTTGTTTCTTCTTGATTCTTTTCATTCAACTGTAAATTCAAGCAACGGAAACGCTATAAAAATCGAAATACTTTTGATACTTTTGCAACCCATATTTTGATGTTTGGATATGAAAAGACGCATTCTTATAATTGCTTTGTGCGTGTTTGCAGCTGTATTGGCTTGGATGCCGGTGCAGGCAGAGGAGACGTACGATGCTTTGATAGCCCGCATCGATAGATGCTTGAACGATCGTGAGTGGGGGAAAGCGGAAGAACTGTTGATTGAGGCGTTGAAAAGAGAGCCGGCAAATCCAAACAATTGCTTGCTGATTTCCAATTTAGGAACTGTGCATCGCAATATGGGAAAGCCGGAGGCGGCATTGACCGATTATAACACGGCGCTTGCCATTGCGCCAAACGCCACGGCTATTTTGCGCAACAGGGCTTCTTTGTATTTGGAAATGGACAGTGTCGAGTCGGCGTTCGACGACTTTAAAAAAATATCGTCATTGAATCCGAAAGATGTCGATTCGCGCTATTATATGGGAATCATTGCATTGGAATTTGGCGACATGGTCTTGTCTTTGCAATGTTTTGAGGATGTGCTGGCGTTGGACGAGAAGAATGCGGATGCGCGACGCGGCCTTGCGTTGTGGAAAAGGTTGAACGGATATTCGGAAGAAGCGATTGCATTGTATGGCGAAATAATAAAGTCGGAGAACAGGGCGACAAATTACATGAATCGCGCCGAATGCTATTTGGCATTGGGACAACTTCAAGAAGCGCAATCCGACATTTCGGAAGCCCAAAAATTAGAGCCTTCCAATCCCGACGTGTATTTGCTGAAAGCCCGGTTGGCTGAATTAAGCTATCGCTACGACGATGCGGCGAGCTATGCACGGCAGGCGCTGACGTTGGGTTGCGAGCCGGAATTGGCAGAGCCATTTTTGAAAAAAAGGAAATAAAGTTGCAGGAGTGGGATATAGTTGCTAAATTTGCTTTGTGTTAACGATAATACATCATATTGAATATTTGCTTCGGCGCAATGATTGCGTGGTAGTGCCGGGATTTGGCGCGTTTGTCGTCCAAACTCGTGCAGCCGGAATTGATGAAGCCGGCGAAATGTTGTTGCCTCCATCGCGAATGTTGAGTTTCAATGGGGCTATCGACCATAACGATGGCATGCTGGCCAGTTCAATCATGCGCAAGGAATCGGTATCTTATGATAAAGCGGTCGACGTGTTGGCTTCGGAAGTCAAATCGTTGAAAAATCAGCTTGTTGCCGATAAGGAATTGATGTTTGGCAAACTCGGCATGTTCCGATTGTCCGAAGAAGGGCAGATGGTTTTTGAACCGTCGGTAACATTCGACTTATGCAGGTTGCCATATTATGGGCTTCCGGCAGTTTCTTTGTCGGCAGCGGAACGCCGCGATGTTGCTGTCAGGAAAGATGTTAGCTTCTCGGCATGGGGTAAAAATGCAATGAGGATTGCAGCGTCAATTGCGGTGTTGCTGGTATTTGCATTCACGTTGACAACTCCGATTTATATGGATCAAATGCCGGATTATGCGGGCGTAATGACGTTGTCGGAAAAACCGAAGCAATCGAAACCGGCAGAAGTGAAACCAATGCAGGTCGAGATGAATGGCAACACGAGCATGGAGGAAGAAAAGCCGATGGATGCGCAACCGCTTGCAAAGGGGAAATATCATGTCATAATAGCTTCGTTCCAGTCGAGAGGACAGGCTGAAGCATTTATCGAACAGGCAAATATGCCCGATTTGCAAATATTGAATGCAAAAGGGTCTTCAATCCATAGGGTTTCGATGGCATCCGGAGAGACAGTCGAAGAATTGTCGGATGTGATTGCGAGCCAAAATGTTAGGGATAAATATCCCGACGTGTGGATTAGCAAAGACTAAAAATCTTGCGCATCAATTGATTTCGTCTTTAATGTCTTGAAGTTCTACGATTTTGTTGGCAATAGCGTAGATTGCCAACCCTGCCGACGAATGTATTTGCAGTTTTTTTGCGATATTGCGCCGATGCGTGATCACTGTGTGGATAGAAATGGAAAGGTGGTCGGCAATGGTTTTGTTGGGCCATCCTTTGACTACATATCCCACGATTTCCTTTTCTCTTGCGCTTAATTGGTCTGTTTCTTGTGTTTCCGATTCGTCCGGTTCGTTGAATAAATCAGCGATTTTCTCGCATACGACATCGGCGGAGTCGTAAATTGAAATGGAAGCATCATAGTCGGATGCTATTTTTGAATCTATGAACGATGGAAGAAACGCGATTGTTTTTAATGCCGGAAATTCTTTTTTGATTGCGGCCACGTTGAAGCCAGCGATAAAGAATGGGTTTATGATGAGGATTTCAGGCGTGTGCAATCTCATGAAAAGCAATAAGGCGTCGTATCCGGAAATTTCGTTGATCTGGAAATTGTATTCGGAGAATCGTTTCAAAACGGAAGTTAATCCGCTTCGAAGGATGACAGAGTTTTCTGCAATTACAACTTTTATGTCGTCTTTATTCTTCATTTCTTAATTTGCTCTCCAATCGGGCAACAGTCGGAGTGAACACTAAATCTTCAAGACGGCAATGCGTGCGCAAGTCGGATTCGCAATTGAAGATGTCGAAAAGCGAAGCATTCAGCAGGTTGTTGCATTTGCTTTGAGGGTAGTATTTGATAATGATATTTTTCAGCTCTGCCAGTTTTTGATCGATATGGCTGTGTCGCTCGGCAAAGTTTTGGATGGAAAAATTATTATCGCGTTTCCCTTCGAGCAAATTATCGACATATTGGAAAATGTGCTTGTTCTCGTATTCCATGTGCCGGCGCACTTCTTCCACGTATTTATCGTAAAACATAAGAATCGACTGGGTGATGTCGTTTTTCTCCGGTTCTTGATCGAGCGCTTCGCAAAGTTTCATGCGAATTGTCGGCAACGAAAAATCGAGGAAATAGCTGTGGGCTTGCTTTAAATATTCCATTAAAGCCGGCAGGGATACGGAGTCTTCATCGAAGATGTATTCGCCGCCATAAGCGTCTTCGTCGACAAAATTCACGACAGCAAGGAATGTGCCGCAATCCACATTTTGATTGTCGCACACTTCTTTTACTGTTTTTTCCCCAAATCCGAGCGACATGCCGAAACGGCTCATGACGGATATTAATGAGTAGTTCCGGCTGATGACGTTGCTCATTTTGTCTGTGGGCTTGAATTTGTGGAAGTTGCTCATTCGTTTTTTGTTTTCTGCAAAGTTCTCCATTAAATTAAATTTGGGCAATCGTCATAAATAGGTATTTTGATGAAAAAACGGATGCCAAGTGTAAGCATTTGTAGCTACTTGATTCGAAACATGTAGCCTAAGGTGACAAGAATCGAAATGCCGTTGGAAGCGGCAAATACGTCTTTTTTGTTGGCACCGAAAATGTTGTTTAATCCATAATAGAAGCGTCCTTCCAAAAGAAGGGAGTTTTTGGGATTTAAATTGACCTCAGCGCCAATGCCTGCGGAGATTCCGTAGTCGATTTTATTTTTGATGGGCATGGCGTATTGTTCGGTGTTGCGGTTTGCAGTGGGAAAATTTTCTACGGCTCCCGGATTGGCGATGTCGAAGTTTGCATCGGTTTTTTCTTTGAGCAGGAAGCCGATTTCCGGACCGGCATTGAAAAAGAATTTGGCGCGGTCGCTTCCGAAATAGATATGGGCAAGGAGCGGAATTTGCAGATACGACAATCGGCGGCTGAATGCGAATGGCAGTTCGTCGAACGATTCTTTCCAGCCTCTGTCGATATAGTTTATTTCAGCAATTAGCCCGAAATGGTTTTCTTCGATGTAGCGGAACATGAGGCCGCCTGTCGTTCCGGGCAGGAAGCCTTGCTTGACGCCGGGGGAAAACATGGCTCGCGACAAGGATGCTCCGGCTTTGACGCCGACACTGATGTTGGCGGCATAATGTTCTTGCGCTTCAATTTTTGGGAAACTGCAAGCGAATAGAATGATAAAAATCCAGATAGCCTTTTTCATTTGATCATGATTTTGTCGATGCCGTTTCGGCGGTAATGGAAAATGAAAGATGCCGTGTTGACAAATCCTCCCCAATTGCTGCTTCTTGTCAAGTGGATGCCGATCTGGGAGCCGCTTTCTGACGGAAGCTCGGCATTGAAATCATTATGATTTTTTTCGAGCGTTTCAATGAAATATTTGGCAAGTTCGTAGCCCAATGCGTTCATTTGCGGAAGCGAGTTGATGGGCTTGTCGCCAAACCAATAATGATATTCTTTGTCCAATTCGTCGGTGGAATCCATGACGAAGCGTGAAAACAGATAGGCGCCCGTGTGTTTCAAAAAGTCTTCATATTCATAATAGATTGTCCATTCGGGATAGCCGAAAAGCGCGTATTTTCCGGAGTTTTCAGGATTGCTTTCCACTTTTTCGATGAATGCTTTTGTTTGCGCCAACATGTCTTTGTCGCTGGATGTGGGGATGAACAATGTTTTCCGCGTGCAGACGAAACTGTCGGTTTCTTCTATGTTGACGACGTGTTTGGGCAGTTCTGCAAGTTCCAAGTGGGCAATGAGCGGCTTGTCTTCGGAATTGGGCTTTTTCAAGAATATGATTTGATATCCGTCGAATGTCTTTTCGATGTATTCTTGCACGGCCGAATACATGTAGGACGACGGAGTGTTGAGCTGGAACAAACGGTCGTTTTCGAAAAACAGCTCGTTGTTGATGGCGAATGCGTTTATGATGTTGATGTCGTTCTCTTGCCCGAATTGCGCTATTTCTTGGAGCAAGTTGTCTTTGCCCGGCGCAAAGATGATGTTGGCATCACGGATGTCATATCTGTCGAGCGTAGCATGGATGTTGTATTCGTTTATGTCGCGGACGGTAAGCCGGATTCGAGCGCCTTTGTCGGCCAAATCGTTGATTGCAAGCAGGAATCCGCGATAAAAGTCGCGATAAAGAAGGGCTTGTTTGGCAGGGGAGGCAGAGGAGGCCTCCATGGGCAGGAGCATTGCAATCCGGATTTCGTCGGAATTGGGTGTTTCGGTAAGTTCCGTGTATGCGATTTTTTCTTTTTCTTTCAGTGAATCTTCGTTTATTTCGTTTGTGATGGGAACTGCGACATAGTTGCCTCTTTTAGGCTTGTTCATTTCCGGATTGGCTTCGCGCAAGTCGGATTCTTCCACGTTGTACTCATCGGCGATCGACTCGAAAGAGTCGCCCCGTTCAGCTTTGTCCAATAGGAATACGGTGTCCGGTTCGGTTTGAAAGTTTTTGTCGGCAGGAGGAATCATGATTGTCATGCCGGCTTTGAAGTTTTCGGGCGATACGCCGGGATTCATGGCAAGCAAATCTTTCAAATCGACTTCGAAATTGACCGACAGCCGATAGAGCGTGTCGCCGGGCTTGACCACGTAGGGCGTTCCTTGCTTGCCGTCGATTTTCACTTTGGCAGACGGGATGGCAAGTGTCGTTCCGGCTTTCAGCCCGTATCTCACTTCGGGGTTTGCCGCTGTCAGGTCGGCTACGGAGATGCCATACATTTTTGCAATGCCGTAGAGCGTTTCTCCTTTTTTTACATAGTGGTTGTGGCTTTCCGGACGCGGATTGTCCTCCGCATTGCCAAACACGCTGACGGGAAAATACAAGATTTGGTCTTTTTGCAATCCTGCGGCCACGGAGGGATTGTATTTGACAATGTCGTCCTTTTTGATGCCTAATTCCTTGGATATTCCATAGATTGTTTCTTTTTTCTTGACTTGGCGATAATAGTATTCTTCGCCGCCAATCGTCCTGACCGGCAGGTTCAATTGTGCTGCAAGCGCGATGCAAGAAGCAGACAAAATCGAAAACGCTACAATCCGATATTTTCCCATTGTTTTAAGCCTTTAAAATGCAAACATACGCAAAAACTATGGAATAACCGCCGAGAAAACGCAGATTAACGCAATAATGTTGAAAATAAGTTGGTTGTCACAGTCGTGCAGAGGCTATGGATGCTACGGCTCTCGCTTTGGATGGAGCAATGGCAATCCGCTTGCCGGAAATGCTCTCTTCGCAAGAGACAATAATTGCCAATGAATACGGATAAAATCATTAGCCTAACATCTAATTTGCTAAACAAAAGCATTGAAATGTTCTGTTTTGCAAAGAATTTATGCCATATAATTTTCATGAAGTCAACACTATTCGTACCTTTACGAAATAATTATTGTCTCTTGCGAAGAGAGCATTTTTGAGGAATCTTCGTCGTTGGGAGAAATTTTTGAATTTTAAAACTCGGATAAATGTCGACAACAAGCAACCAACAACGGCAGCAACTGCACAAAACAATATGGGCTGTGGCGGAGGATTTGCGCAACAGCGTGGACGGGTGGGACTTCAAGCAATATGTGCTTGGCATGCTGTTCTACCGCTTCATATCGGAAAACATAACTAACTACGTCAACGCCTTGCAGCACGATGCGGGAGAGGAGAGCTTCGACTACGCTTCTTTTCCAGACGCAGAGGCAGAAAGCGCGAGGAAGCAATTGGTGGACGAAAAAGGTTTTTTCATCCTGCCCTCTGAATTGTTTTGCAACGTGAGGAAGAAAGCGAAACATGACGCGAACCTGAACGAGACACTACAACAAGTATTTGCCAACATCGAAGCGTCGGCCAAGGGTACGGCGAGCGAGGACGACATGAAGGGCTTGTTTGACGACATCGACGTGAACAGCAACAAACTGGGCGCAACGGTGGCGAAGCGCAATGAGACGCTATGCAAAATTCTCGACAAGATAGGCAGCCTTGACTTGGAAAGCGACTATGTCGACAACCAGATTGACGTGTTCGGCGACGCTTACGAGTTCCTGATGACGATGTATGCCAGCAACGCCGGAAAGTCGGGCGGCGAGTTTTTCACGCCGCAAGAAGTGGGCAATTTGTTGGCGCGGATTGTAACGGTGGGCAAAACCGAAGTGCGCAAGGTGTACGACCCTACTTGCGGTTCGGGTTCTTTGCTGTTGCAGTTCGCTAAGCTGCTAGGCAAGGAAAACGTGAGAGTGGGCTTCTTCGGACAAGAAAACAATCTCACATCCTACAACCTTTGTCGCATCAATATGTTTCTGCACGACATCAACTACAACAAGTTCGACATCCACTATGGCGACACCTTGTTGGAGCCTTATCATTGGGATTTTGAGCCGTTTGATGCCATCGTGAGCAATCCGCCTTACAGTCGCCCTTGGATAGGTTCGGACAATCCGACGCTGATCAACGACCCGCGCTTCGCCCCTGCCGGAGTGCTTGCGCCGAAAGCGAAGTCCGACCTTGCTTTCACCATGCACATGCTTTCGTGGCTATCGGTCGACGGCACGGCGGCGATAGTCGAGTTTCCCGGCGTGCTCTACCGTGGCGGGTCGGAACAGAAAATCCGCAAATATTTGGTGGACAACAACTATGTGGACACGGTCATCCAACTGCCGCAAAACCTCTTCTTCGGCGTGTCGATAGCCACTTGCATCATCGTGCTGCGCAAGAACAAGCGCGACAACAAGACGCTGTTCATCGACGCCTCGGCGGAGTTCATTCACGAAGGAAACAAAAACAAACTCTCGCCCGACAACATTGCGCATATCGTCGACGAATATGCGGAGCGACAGGGAGTGGAGCATTTTTCGGCGTTGGTGGACAATGCCGCCATTGCCGAGAACGATTACAACTTGTCGGTGAGCAGCTATGTGGAAGCGGAGGACACACGGCCGCAGACCGACATCCGCGAGCTGAACGAGCGCATCCGCCGCATCGTGGCTCGCGAAAACGAATTGCGGGCAGAGATAGACAAGATTATTGCGGATTTGGAACAGGAGGGCAAGGCATGAACAAGATAGAACGGATGTTGCAGGAGCTTTGCCCCAATGGGGTGGAGTATTTTTTATTTGGAGAAGTTTGTGAATATGTCCGTGGAATAACCTACAATAAATCTCAGGAGGCCAAGACCGCAAATGAAGATGCTTGGAGAGTTTTCAGGGCTAACAATATAACACTTTCATCAAATACCTTGAATTACGAAGATATTAAACTTGTTTCCAAGAGTGTAAAAGTAAAAGAAACTCAGTTGTTAAGACAAGGTGATATTTTGATATGTGCAGGCAGTGGCAGCAAAGAGCATATAGGAAAAGTGGCATACATACCCACAAACATGAATTATACCTTTGGTGGATTTATGGCTGTAATTAGGTGTCTCAAAAAATTGAATAGTCGATATTTATTTCACATTCTTGCAAGTGAAATGTTTAGTGATTATCTATCTTCTGTACTTAATTCATCTACGATTAATAATTTGAATGCGGGAATTATTAAAAATTTCTCAATTCCCGTTCCTCCTCTCCCTATACAAGAGGAGATAGTGCGTATTCTTGACCATTTCACAGAACTTGCAGCTTCGCTGCAAGCGGAGCTGCAAGCGGAGCTGCAAGCGAGGAAGGAGCAATACGAATATTACAGGAACAAGTTGTTAACTTTTGATAACATTGGGGGGGGAGTACGCAAAGCGTAACTTGGATGAAAATGAGTGAGATAGGTGATTTTTATAGTGGCCTTTCAGGAAAATCTAAATCTGATTTTGAAAATGGAAATTCAAAATATGCCACATATATGAATGTTTACAAGAACTTGTCACTAAACATTCATACAAATGATATGGTGAAAATCGCAAAGGGAGAAAAGCAAAACACAATTCAGCAAGGAGATGTCCTGTTCACAGGTTCTTCAGAAACTCCGGATGAGTGTGGTATGTCATCGGTTGTTACAGAAGAAATTTCTGAGCCAATTTACCTTAACAGCTTTTGTTTTGGTTTCCGTCCATACGATAAATCACTGTTTTTCCCCGACTTTCTAAAACATCTTTTACGCAGTAAGGCTATGCGGGCAGAAATAACCAAGACAGCTAATGGAGTAACTCGATTCAACGTTTCAAAAAAATTAATGGGAAAAATTTTACTCCCAATTCCACCGTATAAAGAGCAAAAGCGATTAGCAACAATCCTTGACAAGTTTGAGACATTGGTAAATGACCTTTCCCAAGGACTTCCGGCTGAAATAGCCGCCGTGCAGGAACAATATGAGTATTACAGGGACAAACTTCTAACATTCAAACGAATAGCATAAACACCTATGTCAGAACAATACAAGATGGTGGCGGAGAATCCGCAAAGCACGGTGGTCTCCGACTTTGAGCCGGCCTATCGCCGCTCCGCCCAATATCAAAGCGAGGCGGAGATGGAGCGTGATTTCATTGCCCAATTGGAAAAGCAGGGCTACGAGTATCTGCCCATAAAAACGGAAGCAGAGCTCATCGACAATTTGCGCCGCCAGCTCGAACGCCTGAACGACTATAAGTTTACCGATACTGAATGGCAATCGTTTTTTGCCGACAAGATAGCCAACCGCAACTATGGCATCGTGGAAAAGACCGCTATCATACAAGAGGACTATATCCAGCTGTTGGCGCGCGATGACGGCACAGTGAAGAACATTTACCTGATCGACAAGGAGAACGTTCACAACAACTCGTTGCAGGTGATCAACCAATATACGCCCGAAGGCGGCGTAAGGGAAAACCGCTACGATGTGACCATATTGGTGAACGGCTTGCCGCTCGTGCATGTGGAGTTGAAACGCCGGGGCGTGGACATCAAGGAAGCGTTCAACCAAATCGACCGCTACAACCGCGAGAGCTTTTGGGCAGGTAGCGGACTGTTTGAATACGTGCAACTGTTTGTCGTCAGCAACGGCACGCAGACAAAGTATTACAGCAACACCACCCGTGCCTCGCATATAGCCGAAGCAAGCAAGCGCAGCCGCAAGCAAGGCAGGCAGCAGACAAGCAATAGCTTTGAGTTCACGAGCTTTTGGGCTTCGAGGGACAACAAGGTGATAGCCGACTTGGCTGACTTCACCGCTACATTCTTTGCCAAACATACGTTGCTCAACATCCTGACAAAGTATTGCGTGCTAACGTCGGAAAAACTGTTGCTCGTGATGCGTCCTTACCAGATAGCCGCCACGGAAAGCATCTTGCAACAAATCCGCATCTCGACCAATTCTAAGAAATATGGCACGATAGAGGGCGGAGGCTACGTGTGGCACACCACGGGCAGCGGCAAGACGCTCACTTCGTTCAAGACGGCACGGTTGGCAAGCCGCATGGAGGGCGTGGACAAGGTGCTGTTTGTGGTCGACCGGAAGGATCTGGACTACCAGACCATGAAAGAATACGACCGTTTCGAGAAAGGTGCGGCAAACAGCAACACCAGCACTGCCGTGCTGAAACGCCAATTGGAAGATCCGCACGCGCGCATTATCATCACTACCATACAGAAACTGTCGTTGTTCATCGACAAAAACCGCACGCACGATGTCTATGGCAAGCACATCGTGTTCATCTTCGACGAATGCCACCGCAGCCAGTTCGGTGATATGCACACCGCCATCATCAGGAAATTCAAGCGTTACCATCTTTTCGGATTCACAGGGACACCGATATTTTCCGCGAATGCGGGGGCGGGCGGCAAATATGACCTCAAAACCACGGAGCAGGCTTTCGGCAGGCAGTTGCACATCTATACCATCGTGGATGCCATTGCCGACGGCAATGTGCTGCCGTTCCGCGTGGATTATGTCAGCACCATGCGCGAGCAGGAGGATATCAAAGACGAACAGGTGCGCAACATAGACCGTGAGCGCGCGTTGGCAGCACCGGAACGCATCAGCCGCATTGTGAGTTATATATTGGAACATTTCGACCAAAAGACAAAGCGAAATGCCCGTTCATACACATTCAACAAGCTGGTGAATATCGCGGAAATGGCGGCGGCAAAGGATCGGTTGACGGTGGAAGAGAGAAAGCAGAAGACGCGGATGACGGGTTTCAACTCCATTTTTGCCGTTTCGTCGATCGCTACGGCAAAACTTTATTATTCGGAGTTCAAGCGGCAAATGGCGCAACTTCCTCCGGACAAGCGTTTGCGCGTGGCAACGATATTCAGTTATGCTCCGAACGAAGCCGACGACGGAACGGGGCTTCCCGATGATGAGAATTCAGAAAACACAGACGGATTGGACAAGAGCTCTCGCGACTTCCTCGAATCGGCCATAGAGGATTACAATGAGATGTTTAAAACCAACTACGACACGAGCGCCGACCGTTTCCAAAACTATTACAAGGACGTGTCGCTGCAGATGAAAAACCGAGAGATCGACTTGCTTATCGTTGTAAATATGTTTCTCACGGGATTCGATGCCACCACGCTGAACACCCTTTGGGTGGACAAAAACCTGCGGATGCACGGATTGCTGCAAGCGTATTCGCGCACAAACCGCATCCTTAACTCCATAAAAACATTCGGCAATATCGTCTGCTTCCGTAACCTTGAACAAGCAACAAACGAAAGCATCGCCCTCTTCGGCGACAAGGAAGCCGGAGGCATCGTTTTGCTGAAAACCTTTGACGAGTATTATTACGGCTACAAAGACGACAAGGACAAGGAAAATCCGGGCTACAAGGATTTGGTGGAAAAGCTGTTGGAGGACTATCCTATCGGGCAACGCATCGTCGGCGAAGATGCAGAAAAGAAATTCATCCGCCTGTATGGCTCAATCCTGAAAGCCACCAATATCCTGACAACTTTCGACCAATTCGCGGGAATGGAAATTTTGTCGCCTCGCGATGTGCAGGACTACCACAGCCTTTATATCGACCTTTACGACAAATACCGCAAACGGGCAGAAGGCGACATCGTGAACGTGAACGACGATATTGTGTTTGAAATGGAATTGATCAAGCAGGTGGAAATCGGCATCGACTACATTCTTCACTTGATTGCGCAGATGAGTGGCGACCATGGCAAAGACAAAGAAATCCGTTTGTCGATTCAGAAAGCTGTCAGTTCAAGCCCCGACCTGCGAAACAAGAAAGAACTGATAGAGGACTTCATTGACCAGTTCGCGCCTGAGAAAGACGTGAACGACGATTGGCATCAATTCGTCAGGCAGCAGCAAAAACGGCAGTTGGATGAATTGATCCGCGAGGAGAATCTGAAACCGCAGGAAACTTATGATTTTGTTTCGCAATCGTTTCGCAATGGGGAAATAGAGGAGACGGGAACAGCTATTGTCCGCATTTTGCCTCCGATGCCTCTATTTTCTAAAAATAAAGCTAATGGCAGGGAGGAGAAGAAGCAACGGGTTGTAGAAAAGTTGAAAGCCTTTTTTGAGCGATTTTTCGACGTGTCGGGCGGATTGTTCGGCACGGAATAACTTTATTTGCAGTTTCTCATGGCCTCCGATTCGTAGTTTCGACAGACAATGAGATTTTTCTCCGGCATTTTCTTTGCAGGACAATGCCGTGGTGCTTCGTTGCGGGGAGCATGGCGAGGGCTACGGGATGATGACGCGCTCGCCCATGTGTTTTGCCAAGCGGCTGCGAAGTTGTTGCAATTCGGAAATTTGCTTCATTAAATTTTCCGTGTCTTCCGGCGAATTGGCGGAATCGTTGATTTTCGCACGGATATGTTTGATTTGCAGGTCGAGTATGGCATCTTTCCACACCAGCAACGATTGGGGCACCAACTCGCTGAGGCGGTCGTAGTCGCTTTCGATTTTTGCATATTTCGTATGCAGTTTGCTTAATTGCGCTTTTTCGGTGATGAGTTCCAGCGTTGTTTTCCGAATGTCGTCGTCGGGATCGGAGCAGAGATGCCTTTCGAGGAAATCAGTTTTGAATTCGGCAAGTTCGGTTTCGATGCGTTGGCCGATGCGTTCTTTCATGGAATCTTCGGCTTGGCGTATGTCGTCGATATTGTCGAATTGGGTTCTGATCCGTTCGATCTCTTCGCGTTCCAATTCTTTTTTCGTTTGCTCCAATTCAACAGCCTTTTTCTCCGATTCTGTTTTGAATTCGGGGAGCAGCGATAGTGCTTTTTGGTAGATTTTCTGGTATGCCGGAACGCTGAACGACATTTCGTCTTTGTTTAAATCCATGTAGATGTATTCGAGAACGACGGCTTTGTATTTCAACCCATTGGCATCGATGGCGTCGCAAAAGTCGCACATGCCGTATTTTGCGATGTAGCGAATCACTTCCGTTTCGCTTAGTTTCAGCGGATTTTTGGCCGGTTGGGCGGGTTCGGGGGCAGATTTTTGCTCTTCGTTTTTTTCTGTTCCCGTTTCTGTCGGGGCAGCGTCGTCTTCGTATTTTTTACGCAAGGCATTTGCGCGCTCCTTTTCGATTTTTCCGCTGATGGCCTTTCTTACTTCTACGGCAAGGATTTTTTCGTCGATGTCGAAACTTGCGCTGCATTCCTTGATATAGACGGCACGGGTGATTTCCGACGGAATGACGGCAATCGACTTCACGATGTCGCTAATGGCTTCGGCTTTTCGGATGGGGTCGTCTTCAATGCCGTTCAGGAGTATGGATATTTTGAATTTGATGAAATCGGTTTCGTGGCTTTCGATGTAGCCTTGAAATTCGGCTGCCGAATGCTTTTTGGCAAAGCTGTCGGGATCGTCGCCGTCGGGCAACAGCAGCACTTTCACATTCAATCCTTCTGCCAATAGCAGATCGATGCCCCTTAGCGACGCTTTGATTCCGGCGGCATCGCCGTCGTAGAGCACGGTGATATTGTCCGAAAAACGGTGGATGAGACGGATTTGCCCTTCTGTCAGAGAAGTGCCTGACGATGCCACGACGTTTTCGATGCCGGCTTGGTGCATGGAAAGGACATCGGTATAGCCTTCGACAAGGAAACATTTTTCTTTTTTTACGATGGCTTGTTTGGCTTGGTACAAACCGTACAATTCGTTTTTCTTTTTGTAAATGGCAGATTCGGGAGAGTTGACGTATTTTGCAAGATCTTTTTTCAACGTGCGTCCGCCGAAAGCAATCACTTTTCCGGCAATGTTCATCACAGGAAACATGACGCGTCCTTTGAAGCGGTCGTATGCGCCGCGTTCGGTATTGATGCAGAGGCCTGTCTCGATGGCGAATTTGGGGTTCAAGCCTTCGCGAAGGATCGCATCGTAGAGGTCGGTGCTGCGTTCGAGCGAATAGCCGAGGTGGAATTTTCGAATAATGGCATCGGTGAACCCCCGTTCGTAGAAATAGCTGAGTCCGATGTCGCGGCCTTCGTCTGTTTCGAATAGGTTTGTTTCGAAATGTTTTAGTGCGAAGTCGTTGACAATCAACATGCTTTCCCGTTCGGATTGTGCTTGTCGCTCTTCGTCGGTAAGCTCGCGCTCTTTAACTTCGATGTTGTACTTTCGGGCGAGGTATTTCAGCGCTTCATAATAGGACATTTGTTCATGTTCCATAATGAAGTTGACGGGGCTGCCGCCTTTTCCGCAGCTGAAACACTTGCAGATGCCTTTCGATCTGGAAACGCTGAACGAGGGCGTTTTTTCGTTGTGAAACGGGCAGAGCCCCACATAGTTGGAGCCTCGACGCCGCAAATGCACGAAGTCGGATACGACGTCGACAATGTCTGCGGCGTTTAAAATTCGTTCAACAGTTTCTTTGTCAATCATTCGGCTATTTCAAGGCAAGGTTGTAGATGTTGATGATGTCTTGCTTGTTTAATTTCATCAGGTTGCCAAGTCCGTTTTCTCGGTTGACCAAAGCGCGTTCGGCCATGCTTTCGAAATTGGAGTCGTCGATGCCGATTTCGGAAAGGCGGGTGGGAAGATTCAGTTGCTTGTACCAGCTTTCCAACCGCGCAATCATCGACGCAATGGCAATTTCCGGATGTTCCGGATCCGGTGCCACTCCCCATACGCGTTCGCCGAATTGCATAAACTTTTGGGGATTGACGTGCCATACGTATTTCATCCATGCGGGGAAAATAATCGACAGTCCTGCTCCATGTGCGATGTCGTAGGTGCCGCTTAGTTCATGCTCGATGTTGTGGCTTCCCCAGTCGCCAATGCGCCCTGAATCCAGAAGATTGTTGTGGGCTATCGTGCCTGTGAACATGATTTCCGCGCGGGCGTTGTAGTCGCGGGGATTTTCTAAGGCGATTAGTGAATTTCGAATGATCGACATGCATGCTCCTTCGATTAGGCGGTCGGTCAAATCGACATGGTCGACATTCGTGAAATAGCGTTCCATCAAGTGGGCGAGGATGTCGGATGCTCCGCATGCGGTCTGATATGGCGGGAGCGAATAGGTCGTTTCAGGGTCGAGAATCGCAAATTTCGGGATAATGATATTGTTGTGAATGCCGCGTTTGAAGTCGCCGTCGGTGTTGGTAATGACAGATGCATAGCTTGTTTCGCTTCCTGCGGCGGGAATTGTGAGCACGACTCCAATTGGCAGGCAATGCGGGATGTCGTTCGACAGACCCATGTAGAAATCCCACACGTCGCGGTCGTTGACGGCTGCCACGCCGATTCCTTTTGCCGTGTCAATGACGCTGCCGCCACCTATGGCGAGGATAAAGTCGATGTTTTCTTGTTTGCATATTTCAGCGCCTTCTCTCACTTTGTCCAGCCGCGGATTGGGCTTGACGCCCCATATTTCTTTCCAAGATATGCCGGAGTCTTTGAGCGACGACACGACAGCTTCATAGATTCCATTTTTTTTGATAGAGCCTCCTCCGGCCACAATTAAGACATTGCGAGCCTTGAATGCTTTGATTTCTTGGCCCACTTTGGCTATTTGCCCTTTTCCGAATATGATTTTTGCCGGATTTTGAAAATTGAAGTTGATCATTTTCCTTTGGAATCGGATTCTAAACGTTTACATAATTCCTTTTTCTCTCAAATGCAATTGCCATTTCCATGCGGAGCGCATCGTGTCCTCCAATGGCGTTTCTGCTTTCCAACCGAGTTCTGCGTTTGCTTTTTGCGGATTGGCCCAAACTTTTTCGATGTCGCCGGCGCGGCGTCCGACGATTTTGTGGGGCACTTTTACGCCGGTGGCTTTTTCAAACGTATTGATGAGTTCGAGCACAGAGACTCCGCTTCCGGTGCCGAGATTGTAAATTTCGACGAGTCCTGCCGGTTTGTTTAGAAGTCTCTCCACTGCGATGACATGGGCTTTTGCCAAATCAACGACATTGATGAAGTCGCGGATGCAAGAGCCGTCGGGCGTATTGTAGTCGTCGCCGAAAACGCTCAATTCTTTGCGGATGCCAATGGCTGTTTGCGTGAGGTAGGGGATTAAGTTTTGCGGGACGCCATTGGGCAATTCCCCGATTTCAGCGCTTGGATGAGCGCCCACCGGATTGAAATATCGCAAGATGACGCTGCTATATGGCGCTTCGGCCTTGATGGCATCGGTGATTATTTCTTCGCTGATTTGCTTGGTGTTGCCGTATGGCGATGTCGCTTTTTTGATCGGTGCCGATTCGTCGACCGGATTTGTGTCGGGTTCTCCATAAACTGTGCATGAAGAAGAAAAAACGATGCCTTTGACGCCATATTCAGGCATAAGCTCCAAGAGGTTGATGAGCGTCGTCAAGTTGTTCCGATAGTAAAGCAGCGGTTTCCTGACAGATTCATTTACGGCTTTGCTTGCCGCAAAATTGATGATGCCTTTTATGCCCGGGTATTGTTCAAAAAGCGACCGCAAAGCGTCGATGTCGGTGCAGTCGGCTTCAACAAATGCCGGACGAATATGGGTGATGCGTTCAATGCCTTCGAGCACTTCGATATTGCTATTCGAAAGGTTGTCGATGATGACAACTTCGTATCCTGCATTTTGCAATTCTACTACGGTGTGAGAGCCGATATATCCTGTTCCTCCGGTTACTAAAATGCGTTCTTTCATTTCATAGGTTTGTTAAAAAATTCCATTAGAGATATTCCCGATGCAAAGATAGTGCAAGCCGAGCGAAGAACAATCAAACTTGTTTGAAATTGTTCTTCCGAGGCGTGGCTTATCTTATGAACGCAGTTGTTTTGCGGTTGAGCGGCGTGGCAATGTCCTCCTCTGCCGCGCGGAGCGCGGATAGGGGAGGTG